>NZ_DAMBQK010000010.1:0-151926 GCF_032062175.1 Atlantibacter sp. | reverse complement strand
ACAACCCGGGCTTTTTCCGCGTCAGACTGTTTGCCGTACCGCATTTCCAGGTGGAGGGCATGGACGTCAGTCTGTCCCTGGTCAGCCAGATGCCGAAAGCGAAAGCGTAAGGCGAGGGGGATCAGGGATGAAAATTTATCGCCCACTTTGGGAGGACGGGGCCGTACTGGCCCCGCAACAGTTTCAGCAGCAGGCCCGCTGGAATGCACACATTGCTGACACGGTGGCCCGGATGGGGATTTCTCATCCCTGGGGTGTGGTGGCTGCTGAGTTTGATGATGCGGCCCTGGCGTTGTCCCGACTGAACGCCACCCGCTTGGTGTTGCGGTTTCAGGATGGCACGATTGTGGATACGGACCTCGCGGACAATTTGCCACCGGTCTGCGACCTGTCTCCTGCGGCCGGAAGTGAGACCGTTGAGGTGGTCGCTTCGCTACCCCTTCTGAGTGCCAGTGGTGGCAATCTGGATAACGGGCAGGACAGCGAACGTCCCCGGCGCTGGAAAGCGGAGCGGGTGGTGGTTCAGGAACTGGCTGGCCATGAAAGCGGTGAGCTGGCTGTTCTGCGCAACGCCATCACGCTGCGCTTATCCAGCCAGGAAAATACGGCTTACCTGACCTGTCCGGTGGCCCGTCTGGTGCGTAATGCCCAGGGGCAGTGGAGCCGTGACCCGTCGTTCGTCCCGCCAATGCTGTCGCTTTCCGCCAGCCCCTTACTGGTCACTGAGCTGGGTGACCTCCTGGTGCGTCTGCAGGTCCGTCGTCGTCGCCTGATGGCCATGCGCCGTGAGAGCAATGAACGTATGGCCGATTTTGCGGTGGCCGACGTGTCTCTGTTCTGGCTGCTCAATGCCCTGAACAGTGCCGAACCGGTTCTGGTGGAGCTGTTACAGACGCCGTCCCGCCATCCCGAACTGCTATACCGGGAGCTGGTCCGCCTTGCCGGCAGTCTGTTGACGTTCTCGCTGGAGCACGATGCCGGTGATATTCCGGTGTATCAGCATGATGCACCTGAACAGGTGTTCCCGCCGTTACTGACCCTGTTGGACAAACTCCTTGAAGCGAGCCTGCCGTCACGAGTGGTGAGTATTCATCTTGATCATCACGATCAGATCTGGAAAGGCCCCCTGCATGACGCCCGCCTGCGCGAAGGGGCTGATTTCTACCTCTCTGTACGCTCATCCATGCCCAATCACGAACTGCAGATCAGGTTCCCGCTGTTGTGCAAGGCCGGCAGTTTTGACGATGTCTCCGATGTGGTGAATGTGGCGCTGAGTGGGATGGTGATTAAACCGCTCACCCATGTGCCAGCGGCTATTCCGTTGCGGCTGGAAAACCAGTACTTCTCGCTGGATCTGTCTACGGAAGCCGCACGGGCGATGCTGGAGGCGGAAAGCTGTACTTTCTACACTCCGGGCTCACTCGGTGATGTGAAACTTGAACTCTTTGCGGTGCTGCGTACATGACCAAATCCGATATCAGCGAGATTGAGCGTATTTTCTATCCCGGCTGGCTGATGGCCAGCCAGCTTCGTGGCGGTCAGGAAGTACGGGAAGGGGAAAAACTATACCGCCGGGCCTGTGGCCTGGTTCAGGATGCACGTACCGCACTGACCAGTGCGGGATACAGCGATATCAGCCGTGACCATATGGTGTACGCCCTGTGTGCCCTGCTTGATGAAAGCGTGCTTAACCGTGGGACGACAGATAACGGGTATCTGGTCTGGCACCGTGACCCGCTACAGGCACATTTCTTTGGAACGCTGAATGCCGGAGAGGAGCTCTGGGAGCGTATCCGTAATTTGCTTAAGGAAACCGCGCCGGACACTGCGGTGCTGACCTGTTTATACCGCACTCTGCAGTTGGGGTTTGTGGGGCGGTATCGTGCCCACGATGACGATCGTCGGGAAGATGTGGTACGCAAGCTTGGTGAGCGGGTGCCGGCATTTTCGCTGGCGCAGGATGCGCCAATTGTGGCCGGAGCGTCCCGGCTGCGGAGCGGTCGTAGCGGGTACTGGTTATCCTGGGTTATCGGCGCGGCGGCACTGGCTGCACTCTGGTTTTTCCTCTCGTCTTCGCTCACCGAACTGGTGAGCCAGATTGTCAGGCCGGGGTGAGTGATGCGTGATGCTTACCGGAGTCTGTTAACGGCGTTGAGCACGGTGCTGGCGTTGTGGCTCATCCTGGGTTTCTGGCCGTTGTCAGTCACAACCCGCGTGGCACTGAGTCTGCTGATTATCCTGGTGTGCGGCATGATGCTGTGGCACCAGCGGCGGGCTGCCCGGTCGCTGGCCGTAGCGGTGAGGGATCTCGGGGATAACAACCTGCCGCCGGAGGATTTTCAGGGGGCTATCATTCTGGCCTGCGGAGATAACACGGCGCTCTTTGCACCCGGAACCTGCCACCGGGAAACCCGGCAGGGCTGGTATCTGTGGGTAAAAGATGCAGAGCAATTACCGCTACTGGCGCAGCACCTGAGTCAGGTCCGTCCTGCCCTGGTGTCGCAGATTTCCGTATTGCTGGCCATCCAGCCCGAAAAACACAGCTCTGCGGATGATATTGCCCAGCAACTGCGGGGCTGGCAGCGCGGTGTGGTGCAGTGTCGTACCGCCACGGGCAGTATTCCGCCCGTCTGGACAGTCACGTGGGTGTCCCCGCCAGCAGCCTGCTACGATGCAGAGCCTGTCTGGTTCACCGCCGCCCGTAATCGCGCCGGCATTCAGGTCCATCAGCCCGGTCAGGGCAATCTGTCACTGGCAGAGTGGACCCGGGACAACGATGCCCGCGAGCGCCTGTCACGCCTGAGTCAGGCATTGTGGCTGGACAGCCTGCTGAGCTGGCAGACGAGCACTGTCAACTCACTGTTGCAGGTTCGCCATGGCGAGTTGCCTGCCCTGAAGCCGTGCGCTCAGGGGATGTGCATGACGCCAGTGAGGGGGCTGACCGACAACCTGTGGCAACAGCATATCGCCAGCCTCACGGCACTCCCCCCGGACATTGCTCCGACCGAAGATCCCTTACCGTTACCGGAGCTGTTGCTGCCCGCCCTGCCACGACGCCGGGGCGTCAGCCGCAGGATGGTGTTCTGGCGTTATGCCGGCCTGATAGCCGGGATTTTTTTGGCACTGGCGATGCTGGCGTCCTGGGTGAATAACCAGCGTCTTATCCGCAATATTGGCGATCACCTTGCCCTCTATCACCACCTGAGCGGTCAGCCTGTTGCCCCCAAACTCCGGGCGCAGCAGCGTTTGCGTGCTGACGGGGCTTTGCTGGATGACTGGCAGCGACGGGGGGCGCCTGTTCGCTACCGGTTAGGGCTGTATCAGGGGCTGCGGCTGATCCCGCCGGTAGAAGCCGCCGTGAATGACTGGGCACCCCCGCCACCGGTTATCAAAAAGATTGTTCAGGGACCGAAAACCGTCCGCCTCGACAGCATGTCGCTGTTCGACTCCGGCAGCGCGGACCTTAAGGCGGGCTCCACCCGCGTGCTGGTGAACGCCCTGGTGGGCATCAAAGCCAGACCGGGCTGGCTGATTGTGGTGGCGGGTCACACTGATAACACCGGCAGCCAGCAGATAAACCAGCCGTTGTCCCTGAAGCGTGCCGAAGCGGTACGCGACTGGATGCGTGACTCCGGCGACGTGCCGGAAAGCTGTTTTGCGGTGCAGGGATACGGCGCAGGCCGCCCTGTCGCCACCAATGACACCCCGGAAGGCCGCGCGCTCAACCGCCGTGTCGAAATCAGTTTGGTGCCGCAGGCGGATGCCTGCCAGCTGCCGGGCAACCCCCCGGCGTCACCACACAACGGAGAGTAATGACATGGCAATTCCTGTTTATCTTTGGCTGAAAGACGACGGCGGTGCGGGCATTAAAGGGTCCGTGGACGTTAAAGACTGTGAAGGCAGCATCCTTGAACAGATTGAGCTGCGCGACGAAAAAATCACCTAAACCTCCAGGGACGGCAACATCATTCATTCCGATTCCTTGAACGAACGCGCCACCGCGTAAATCACAAACTGCCAGCCCGACCTTGTGCGCTTTGGTCCCCTTCACGGGAAACAGCGAGGGGCGGTAGCGTGTCCAGAAACCGATAAAGAGAGGATCTCATGCAAAACCAGCCATTATGCTGCGACGTTGCGCCTGTTCGATGGAAGGCGCGCAGTTCCACGCGCATGCGGGAAACCTGGTTGCTGAAGTTGTTGGAGCAGAGTCAGCAACTGCTAATACAGATGGCTCGAAGCAGAAAACACAATCCCTGACGGTGAGGAAAAGGGATAGAACAGGAGTTCGTTCATGGCTAATAAAACACAGCAAACACTAAAAGATGGAAAACTCAGGCTTCTGACCATCGGTGAAATCCAACTGGCGCAATCTGTTTTTGCATCCACCATTGAATACCCAAAAGTCTGGATTCATAAAGACAGTTATTTGCCTTTTAATCTGCAAAATGAAGATACGGCGATGACGCCGAACGGCGAGCTGTATTTTCGCGATCAGTACCATGAAGATTTTTCGCAGTCGACCGATGATTTTCAACATTTATTTATCCATGAAATGAGCCATGTCTGGCAACGGGCCAGAGGGGTGAATGTGATTGGTCGGGGGCTTATCAGCTGGCTGGTAAGTTATCGTTATACCCTCGATGGCCGTTTGTTAAGTGATTATCCGATGGAGCAGCAGGCACAAATCATTGCGGATAATTTTACGTTGCAGACTCATGGGTATTGGGCATGGACTTTTTTACGAAGATCTAATGACGTCACTCTGGACGGTAGCATTTCTGAGCCTGTAATACGTCAACAATACCGTAATACATTACGAGGTTTCCCATGGTAAGCAGAGTAGCCTGTCATTATTTGCGATCGAGCTTATTGTTTTTTATATGTCTGTTAACACTGACGGGCTGCCCTGGATCCGGTGACAGACTCCGCTTTGATGAAACTACGCAAGTAAGCCGGGTAGGTGAAGATGTTTGTTTTAATATCGTCAATGCACAGGATTATCAGCCAGCCATTATCTCAATCAACCCCAGACACACGCCATCTCGTGAAAAAGAATTCACTGACAATCCAGAGCTGTTAATTGCAAACGGATTGTTATGTATTCCTCCGTCTTTTTATCGTTTCCCGACAAACGGGCAGTTTATCGTTGAGTATGTTTTAATATCAAAGAGATATGAGGATGAACCGCGTAAGTTCGTGGTAACTTTGGAAATTAATAAGGAACGTATTTTTAATGTCCAACCTACCAGCAGAGAAATAACACGCCCATACGGTGAAATAACCGAATAATAAAATACGTTTTTCCCTTCGGATAATTTTGGAATGACGGTGTTACTGATAAAAGCCCTCGTGTTTTCTGTCGGGCCGGGAGCCGTAATCACTCTTTACCGTACTCGCTGAGTACCCGATCATACCTGTTACCAGCCTTTCGGCAATTAGAGCTATGGACAGCAGGTTATCCCATGGAGTTAATACAATGAGTCTGACTGATACGCTGAATACATTAACTGAAGGCGGGCTGAACCGCTACCGTCTGAATATACCGTCCTGCGCCGCATCACTGGATGTGGAGGAGTTCAGCGGCAAAGAGTTCATGAGTGAGCTGTATTATTACACCGTCCTGTTTACCAGCAGCGATCTGAATATTGATGCCGCACAGTTGCTGAGTAAGCCTGCCACACTGACCATGGGAACAGGGCCGCTCATGGGGCTGACCGGGCAGAAAGTGGTGCACGGCGTGGTCACCCATTTTAAGCGTATCAGCGGTTCGCGTGACCAGGCGACTTATCAAGTCATTATTGAGCCGTTTCTGGCGCTGTTAAAAAACCAGTTCCGAACCCACCGCTTCTTTGTCAACAAATCGATACCGGAGGTGGTGACTGAAGTACTCCATGAGCATGGCCTGAAAGGCTGGGAATATGAATTCAACCTGAAGGCCGAATACCCGAAGCGTGAACAGATTAACCAGTATCAGGAAAGTGATCTTGCGTTTATCGAACGCCTGCTGGCCGAAGTGGGAATATTTTATTTCTTCACGCTACAGCCTGACACCCGGACCGAGGTGGTGCACTTTGCGGACAAGCAGAGTGCCTGGACGTTCGGTAAAAAACTGCCGCTGAACAGCCCGTCAGGGACCAATGACAACGCGGTGGAGTCAGTGTGGGGCGTCCGTCTCTGGCACAATGTGGTGGAGCGCACAGTGACGGCCAGTGACTACAACCACCGGGAAGCCCAGAACATCCTGACCACCGCGCCGGCAGACATGACCCGGGGCGATGGCGAGGGCGTGACCTATGGTGAGGTCTACCATTACCGCCCACGCCACCTTGAACGTGGCGATAAAATTAATCCCGCTACCGAAACCGGTAACTTCTGGGCGCGCCTGGAGCATGAGCGCTTCCTGTCCAGTCAGACCACGGTGACCGGCAGCAGTACTGACCACACCCTGGGGCCTGCCCAGGTCCTGACCATCACTGAAACGAACATCCCGCCAACGCTGCCCCGGGAAACCGAAAACGGCCTCGTTATCATCAGCGCCGGTTACACCGCCAGCCGCAAAAATGCCCTGAAGGTGGAGTGGGCGGCCATGCCGTACTTTGAGAACCGCTGCTGGCGTCCTGCCGCTAAAAAGCGCCCTGTGGTCAGCGGGACCCTGATGGCGCGGGTGACCAGCGCCAAAGAGAACGACATCTACGCCTGGCAGGACGCCTCGGGCATGTACCGGGTGAAGTTTGATGCCGACCGTGACGACAAGCGTCAGGGGATGGAAAGTATGCCGGTGCGCTTTGCCAAACCTTACGGTGGCGATAAGTACGGCTTCCACTTTCCGTTAATACAGGGTACTGAAGTTGCCATTGCGTTCCATGAAGGCGACCCGGACCGCCCGTATATCGCGCACGCAATGCACGATTCACGGCATGTTGACCACGTTACGGAAGCCAACAGCACGCGCAATGTCATCCGCACAGCGGGTTTGAATAAGTTGCGGATGGAGGACAAGCGCGGTGAAGAGCACGTTAAGCTGAGTACGGAGTATGGGGGCAAGACGCAGCTTAATTTAGGGCACAACGTGGATGCTGACAGGGCGCTTCGCGGAGAGGGGGCTGAACTGCGTACCGACAAATGGGTGGCTGTACGTGGTGGTGCCGGTGTGTTTATTAGCGCAGACAAACAGCCATCCGCCAGTGACAAAATGCTCTCCATGAAAGAGGCTGTGGCTCAGCTTGAAAATGCGTTTAGCATTGTCAGAAGCCTGTCAAATGCGGCAGAAAGTGCTCAGGTGTATCCGGCGGATATCCAGAGCCAGAAACTACTGACGGATGCACTGACGGAACTGGCACAGCCGGGGATGGTATTGAATGCACCGCAAGGAGTTAGCATCAGCAGCCCGGAAGGTGTACGCGTTTCCTCGGGAAGCGCCAGCGTGGGGATCGTGGCGCAAAAAAATGCAGATATCAGCGCGATGAAGCGCTTCACGGTAGCGGCAGGTGAAGCCATCAGTATGCTGGCCCGTCAGGCAGGTATGAAGCTGTTTGCGGCGAAAGGGAAAGTCGAAATCCAGGCGCAGGATGATGCGTTGGACGCTTTAGCCAGGAAAGACGTTACGATAACGAGCGCCGAAGGCAAAATTGAAATTACAGCAGCAACGGAACTGGTAGTTAACTGTGGTGGTGCCTATATCAAGTTAAGTGACGGGAATATTGAGCTCGGTTGTCCCGGGAATATTTTACTGAAATGTGCCAATGTTCAGAAAATGGGAGCCGCTTCGCTGAACACACCTGCTCCTGAATTTCCAAAAGGCTATGGTGGTGTTTACTCTCTGACAGATGAAGAAGGGAGGATTATCCCTCAGACTGAATATAAAGTGACGACTACTGATGGGCAGGTGTTTCATGGGATTTCAGATGATAATGGCAAAACGTTACCGATTTATACCTCAATGCCAGGAAAATTAAGCATTGAGATCCTTGGAACCGGCAATTCAGCAATAGGGAGTAAATATGAGTGATTACCATGCATGGGAAGCCAGTGAGTGCGAGCATTTTACTGATGTGAATGTCTCAGAAAAAATAGTTGTCTGTAAGCGTAAGCCTGTACCAGGAATTACCATTATCGTTGGTATTTTTTTTGATGGTACAGGGAATAATGCGTTTAATACCCAGAATCGTCTTTTGGAATCCTGTACTCATCTTGATGTAGGAATGAAGCCAGAAGACGCTGAAGCCTGTGCTAAAAAAATAGGGAAAAAACTTGATAATGCAGGGAGCTATATTGGGTATTATTCTAACATCCACTGGCTCAATACACTTTATGTAACCAACGATCAAGTAATTGAGGGACAAAGAGTTTATCAACGCGCAGCCTATGTACAGGGAATCGGTACCGACAAAGGTAATGGCGATAGCACGATAAGTATGGGAACGGGCGGCTGGTTTTACGGTGTCGTTGATAAATCTGATGAAGGCGTCGGTCTTATTGCTGAACAAATTTCTCAATTCCTGGCTCTTAACCAAGGGATAAATTTTGCAATCGAAAAAATTCAGTTCGATGTTTTTGGATTTAGCCGCGGAGCGGCAGCTGCTCGCCACTTTGTTAACCGTGTAAGAAACAACGATAAAGCCATACAGCAGGCCATAACGAAAGGGCTTGGTGGACGAAATCAGCATGGGAAACCTGCAGGTGAAACCCGCTTTCTGGGGTTATTTGATACGGTGTGTGCGGTCGGTACAGTAAGTGATCTATTTGATGTTCATGGTGGTGTGAATCCCGGAGTTGGGCTGGACCTGCCTCCAGATATTGCACAGAAAGTCTTTCAGATCACGGCAATGCATGAGTGCCGATACAACTTCAGCCTGAACAGTATTAAGGAATCCTGGCCGGAGCTGGCTTTGCCGGGAGTTCATTCGGATATCGGCGGTGGCTATAATCCAAAGGAAAAGGAGTATCTTTTCCTGACTCAGCCCCAAAACGAAACTGTCAGTGAAAGTATTCCTTCTGCAGTAACTGATATCTACCGGCGTTCAGCGGCTGAAATACCTGACTTAAAGAGCCTGCCAGCGTTAAGTGCGATAATTCCGAGTGGTGAAGTAAAGACAGAAACCTGGTACGACTATCTGGTTAACGAGGATAAAAAACGCGGTGGCATCACACAAAAGCGTGTTGGGGCGGCAGTCACTCTTGAGAGGATTGTGACTAATGACTGGAGCAAAGTTAGTTTACGGGTGATGCTGGATGCGGCTCAGGAGGCTGGGGGGCTATTTAATGAAATTCTCCCCAAGGATGAGAATTTCTCTTTACCGCCTGAGCTGGAAGCTTTATGTCAAAAAGCAATTGACCAAGGGAAGGCTATGAGAAATGGGGGAGTGCCGACACCTTTTATTTCACCAGAATTACAATTAATTGGCAAATATATTCACTGCTCCGCTCACTGGAACCCTGTGGTTGTAAAAGATGTCTGGCTGGACGGGAATAAAGTGAAAACCATCTACGGGGCAGTGAAATCATCTGATTTGTTTTTTTATATCAATCGCCCAAATCCGGGTTGGCTTCGAGCTGTCTGGAATATGCAGGGAGGTAAATCATGAAATCAATCGCCAAACTAATTTCGCTTTTATTACTTGCGGGTTCTGTTAGTGCCTGTGCCAGTGAACAACCTAACAGTCTTAAAACCCCCTGGGACAAATGGTACTTTGCCTTTATTACCCCAAAATCTTTGGCAGCACAGGTTACCCTATTGAAGTTGTTGGATGTTGATGGTTATGCATCGACGTATCGGACTATCGATCAGCCACAAGGGATCAGTGTAGGTAAATGGAGTGAACGTAACTCTGCGGGGAATACACAATTTAATAAAGCCAACAGGCTGCCACAGATAATGATATTCTGCTGGGATTCAATTATTGACAAAAAAATATATCAGTCAACTTTATTTTTTACGCATGATACATGGGCTAAAATGATTAGCCCTTACCCTGATGTCGTAGAACCTGGGAAAGATGCATTCCGGCAGACGATGCTGATAGGGTTGGCCCCGGAAGGGAAAGTACGAATCTGGCTAAGACAATATGGCCATTCAGATATTCCATTAAATGATACAAGAATAACAACCGTTTCAGGTAAAGACCTTGACATGTGCAAAGGTGAAACGAACTTTCCTAATGGATATGAATATAGCGAGGGTATAAAGAAATTTATAAATGGGAAAAAATACCCTTATGGGTCATGGTGAAACATCATCTTTAAAAGACGTTAGTGCGCTAAATATCCGCGAATCATTTAAACCTCGGTTGGGGGCGCGTTGTCTGAAATATGCAGGGAGGGAAATCATGAAAACAATTACCGGAATAACTTCGGTCTTATTACTTGCGGGTTTTGCTAACGCCTGTGCCAGTGAACAACCTAACAGTCTTAAAACCCCCTGGGATAAATGGTACTTTGCCTTTACTACCCCCAACGCTTTACCGGCATAGGTTACACTATTGAATCTGTTAGATGCTGATGGTTATGCATCGACATATCGGACTATCGATCAGCCACAAGGGATCAGTGTAGGTAAATGGAGTGAACGGAATTCAGCGGGGAACGCCCAATTTAATAAAGCCAACAGGTTACCACAGATAATGATATTTTGTTGGGACTCAATCATTGATAAAAAGATCTATCAGTCCACTTTATTGTTTACTCAAGATACATGGAAGAAGATGACAACCCCTTATCCTGATGTCTTAAAACCTGCAAAAAATGCATACCGGCAGACTGTGCTGATAGGATTAGCACCGGAAGGAAAAGTACGGTCTGGTTGAGATAATATGGCCATTCAGATATTCCATTAAATGATACAAGAATAACAACTGCTTAAGGAAAGAATTAAATATGTGCAAAGGTGAGACTAACTATTCCTAATAGCTAGGAACATAGTGAGGGGATGAAAGAGTTTATAAAGAATAAAAAATATCCTTATGGTAAATGGTGATTGCTACAAAAGGCATATTCTAATAATGAGAGTTATTCACAGCTAATGATTCATTGTTTTTTTAAGAGAGGTGCTTTTATGAAGCCATTTTACGGATTAGTATTGTTTTTTATCTTCACCCTATGTTTTGCTGAAAGTTTCACCATAAACCCAACATCAACAAGTAAAGCAGACGATGCAAACTCAATTGCCAATATGTACCGTATGGGCATGGGTGTTCCGAAGGATATGAAAAAATCCTTTGAACTCTATCAGGTCACTGCTGAACTCGGAAACACGGATGCTCAGGTCGATTTAGGTGATATGTATTACTCTGGCAAAGAAACTTCTCAGAGTTACGAAAAGGCCAATTATTGGTATGAGAAGGCTGCGAAAAACAACAGCGCTAAAGCTCAGATGTATTTAGGTTACGTATACCTTAATGGTAAGGGCGTCGCTGTGGATTATGATAAAGCCAAAAAATTTTTGAGCTTGCAGTTAAATAAGGCGAGCCATCAGCCATGTATCATTTAGGTACGATGTATTTAGAGGGTAAAGCGATAGCTGTAAATAAAAGTAAGACCATTCCACTATTCCAAAAAATCTGCTCCGAAGGTGATTCGAATGCGTGTGATAAGTTAAAAGAAATTAATATAGAGAAATAATGTTTTTACCTGCATAAAGAAATGAATATGCGGAAATCAAAAAATGGAGATTCGTATGTCTAAAGGCTTTGTATTGCTTGGTGATAAAACCACGCATGGCGGCCAGGTTATTTCTGCCTCTTCAACAATGGTTGTAAATGGCAAAAAGGTGGCCCTCGTTGGCGATAATGTCAGATGCCCAATAGTTGACCATGGCATTAATACTATTATTGAAGGATCGCCCGAGTGGACCTCTGATGGTAAAGCAGTGGTTGTGGATGGCTGTCATTGTGAATGCGGTTGTCAGGTGATCTCCAGTGCGCCGGATTGCGTAATAGGATAAGTAATGAGCTGGGAGCGTCAGAAATCAACAATATCGATGAAGCCTGAAGAACCTTCGTTCATCCTGTGGATGATGCTGGGTGTTTTCGCGCTGGTCGGCTGCGTTCTGTTGTTTGTCCTACATGCCAATAAACTCGCAGGGCCATTTCAAACATTTAATCTTTGGGCTGTCACCGCAGGCCCGGCAGTAATGTGGTTTTTCTTTCTGTGTTTGCGAGGTTGGCTCTATAACCATGCATTTGACAGACACGAATTTGAAGCAAATGAGGCAGATTACGCGCAACAACAGTGGATGGAATGGTCTGGACGCAATATCACAGTGTTACACAGCGGTGTAATGCTGCCTGCAAATCTGACACCTCAAAATTTTTTAACAGCCCCGCCAACGCTGGAGCAAAACACATCTCTAACACAACGAATTTCTCTGCATGGCCATGAGACCCACTTTTCTGTTTTGCTGTCAGGATTAAGTCCAGTTCTGGCAAAGTTGCCTTCAGGTTTAATTCCTGCCGTCACGCTGATGACAGATTCTCACGATGACCTTCTGGTATTGCAGGATGCATTTGCACATGCCTGGCAGGTAGCCATTCTGGATCGTTCTGTTCCACAGTTGACCATTCTTACATCAAAGACCTTCCTCTCACTTGATGAGCGAATTAAATCACCGACGCTGGATGTAGATTTAATCCTGATTCACCAGACACAGGGACGGGACGCGTACAGTGATGCGCTGGCTGTCCTGCTGTTGACCTCAGATGATGTTGCAACAAAATATAAGCTCTCTTTTAACGCCCGTTTTTTGCGTCCAATGGCACTTGATATGGCGATTTCAGAAAAATCACTGGATATGTTTTTCTCGACACAAACTCAGGCCTGTGCAACTGCCAGTATTGTTGGCGACAAAGTGGAATGGGGTAATGCATTTTCTAATTTGCTCGCTGTGACACAAGATTATGGCGTTCTTTGGAAGCCTGAACAGCTCCAGTGGCTGGAAAAATATGCCGGGCTTAGCGGCCCCTTTTCTCCATGGATAATGGCTGCAGTAGCCAGCGATATCGTGAATATACAAAAAGCAGACTGTCTGATGCTTTCTACAGATGGCGAGCAGAAATTTATCAATACAGTGCAAACAGGGAACATAAATAATGGCAACAGGTAATTCGTCATGGCGTGGAGGGTGGGGCAGGATGGGGTTCTCCGCCCTTATTGCAGGGGGGATTACCTGGTTAATATGGCACTTTGGCGACCAGATTGGGCTGCACACTACGCTCACGAAAAGCCAGGTGCTTGCCGGTGCGTTATTGCTGTTACTAATGCTTCGTCATGGTAAAACAATTAGCCTTGTCACCAGGCAGGGCTGGCATCGTTTTCAGGCTAAGCGAAAGAATGTTCTTCCTGCTGATGAAGGTCGCGTCAAGCAGACCGCACCACGCAGCGTTACCGTCGACACCATCCGTGAAGCCATGCGCAATCTCTACGGCCGTCGCTGGAGCCGTAAAACGCGCATTCTTTTGATAACCGGCACTGCCTCCGAGGTGGAGCAACTGACCCCTGGCCTCACCGACCAGCTCTGGCAGGAGGATCGCGGCACGCTGCTGCTTTGGGGCGGCGATCTCAACTCACCAGCAGAAAGCGCCTGGCTCACCGCGCTGCGTAAACTGCGCCGCCGTCCGGTGGATGGCCTGGTATGGGTCACCTCGGCCTTTGACCAGTTGTCTGTACCCGGTCTGGAGCCGCCGCTACCGGTTCCTTCCGAAAGCACCATGGATTCCCTGTCTCATGCCATCAGCAGCCGGATGGATGCGCTGGGCTGGAAACTCCCGCTGTACGTCTGGTCCCTGCATCCGCGCGCCGGTAAGCCGGAAGGGCGTATCGTGCAGGCGACAGGCTGTCTTTTGCCTGCGGGCTGCCGCACCGGGGGGCTGGCTCAACAGCTCGCTGCCCTGACGCCAATGCTCACCTCGCAGGGCCTGCAGCAGACCTGTGGTGATGTAAAACAGAATTTCTTACTGGCGCTGGCCGACCAGCTCATCCGTGAACCGGAGAGCGT
This sequence comes from Atlantibacter sp., assembly GCF_032062175.1. Lineage (NCBI taxonomy): Bacteria > Pseudomonadati > Pseudomonadota > Gammaproteobacteria > Enterobacterales > Enterobacteriaceae > Atlantibacter > Atlantibacter sp. The sequence goes on along the minus strand of NZ_DAMBQK010000010.1, from coordinate 137,939 downwards.
GACCGCGCCGCTGTCGGTGATGCTCAATCCGTACCGCCCGCTGCCGCTGGCCGGTGTGGTGTTCAGTCAGCCCTCTGCCGGTGCTGAGCGCGCGGTACAGCATCACTGGGGCATGGACACGCGCTGGGATGTGCTGCCTGACTCTTTCCGAACGCTTCCGGCTGGACTGCGTCCACGCAGGCCGGGTATGGCGTGGCGCAAAGTGATGGCGTTTGTTGTCGCGCTTTCTATGGTGGCATGGGCCGCCTGGATGGGACTCTCCTGGGTAACCAACCGCAACCAGATTAACGGCGCGAATGCGCAGGCCGCGCTGGCCGCCCGGCAGAGCCTGCCGCCGGAACAGCGTCTTTACGCCCTGTCTGAACTTCAAAAAACCCTTGCCCGCCTACAGTACCGCTCAGAGCACGGCGTGCCGTGGTACGAGCAGGCCGGGCTGAGCCAGAATGACGCACTGCTTGCCGCACTCTGGCCACGTTATCAGGACAGCGCCCAGCCTCTGCTGCGTGATGCCGCTGCTGACCATCTGCGCGCGCAGCTGAATGCCTTTAATGCGCTGCCACCAGGCAGTCCGCTGCGTGAGCAGCGGGCAAAAAGCACTTATAACCAGCTCAGGCTTTACCTGATGCTGGCCCGCCCGGAACATATGGACGCCGCCTGGTTCAGCACGGCCCTGTTGCGTGAGTGGCCGGCGCGTGACGGCGTGAAAGACGGTGTCTGGCAGGGTATGGCCCCGTCACTGCTGTCATTCTATGGCGCGCAACTGGCAGCGCATCCACAGTGGCGTCTGCCAGCGGATGAGAGCATGGTCAGCCAGGCGCGCTCCCTGCTGGTTCGCCTGATGGGGGTGCGCAACAGTGAATCAACCCTGTACCAGAAGATGCTCTCTCAGGTCGCACACCTGTATGTCGATATGCGCCTGGAAGACATGACGGGTGATACCGATGGGTCCCGCCTGTTCAGCACCCCCGAAATCGTGCCGGGGATGTTTACCCGCCAGGCATGGGAGCAGGCGGTGCAGCCAGCCATTGAGAAAGTGGTAAAGGCACGCCGTGACGAGCTCGACTGGGTACTCACTGACAGCAAAGCGCTGGCGAAAAACCCGGATGAAACCTCGCCGGAAGCGCTGAAAAAGCGCCTGACGGAGCGCTACTTTGCGGACTTTGGTGGTGCGTGGCTGGAGTTTCTCAACAGCCTGCGCTGGAACCGGGCCGCCACGTTGTCAGATTCCATTGACCAGTTGACCCTGATGGCTGACGTACGCCAGTCGCCTCTGGTGGCGCTGATGAACACCCTGAACGTGCAGGGGCGCACCGGACAGACAGGCGAAGCGATTTCAGATTCACTGGTGAAATCAGCGAAAAATCTGCTGGGCAGTGACGACAAGGATGCAATTGACCAGAGTGCCGGAGTACAGGGTCCGCTGGACGCGACCTTTGGCCCGGTGCTGGCGCTGATGGACAAGAGCCGCACCGGAACCGGGGCTCAGAGCCTGCAGTCTTATCTGACCCGGGTGACGCAGGTGCGATTGCGTCTCCAGCAGGTGACCAATGCCGCAGATCCGCAGGCCATGACCCAGACCATTGCCCAGACGGTATTTCAGGGCAAGGCGGTCGATCTGACCGAAACCCGCGATTATGGCAGCCTGATTGCCGCCGGCCTCGGCCAGGAGTGGAGCGGTTTTGGTCAGACGGTATTCGTGAACCCTATGGAGCAGGCCTGGCAGCAGGTACTGACCCCGGCGGCAGAGAGCCTTAATACTCAGTGGCAGCAGGCTGTGGTCAGCGAGTGGAACAGCGCGTTTGGTGGTCGCTATCCGTTCAGCGACAGCAGCAGCGATGTTTCCCTGCCATTGCTCGCCAGATACCTTAACGCCGATTCCGGGCGTATCGCGCAGTTTCTCCAGACCCGTCTCAAAGGGGTGTTACACCGGGAAGGCAGCCACTGGGTACCGGACAGCATTAACGCGCAGGGGCTGGCTTTTAACCCGGCCTTTCTCAATGCCATCAACACCCTGAGTCATATCTCGGATGTGGCCTTCACCGAAGGTAATGCCGGTATGAATTTTGAGTTGCGTCCGGGCACCGCCGCTGGCGTGATGCAGACTGACATGATTATTGACAATCAGAAACTGATCTACGTAAACCAGTTGCCGACGTGGAAGCGCTTTACGTGGCCTGCGGATACCGAGGCGCCTGGCGCTAACCTGAGCTGGATAAGCACGCAGGCGGGTACCCGCCAGTATGCGGATATCCCCGGTGCCTGGGGCTGGATACGCCTGCTTGATAAAGCGGCAGTCAGTGCTTATCCGGGGGTCAGCAGCAGTTACAGCCTGAGCTGGGAAGCGCAGGACGGACGTATCCTAAATTACACCCTGCGAACCGAAGCCGGAGAAGGGCCGCTGGTACTGCTGAAACTGCGCAATTTCCGTCTGCCGGAGACGCTTTTCAGCACGACCGGTGTGGCACCGTCAGATCCGGTTGCTGATGTGATGAACTAATTTCTCCAGGAATTCTATTTTTATGGACGATTTAACCCTGCGTTATTATGACGCAGAATTGCGCTACCTGCGTGAAGCCGCGAAAGAGTTTGCCCAGACCCACCCGGACCGGGCTGCGATGCTGGACCTGGATAAGACGGGTATACCCGACCCGTATGTTGAACGCCTGTTTGAAGGTTTTGCTTTCTCGATGGGGCGGCTGCGTGAAAAAATTGATGATGACCTGCCGGAACTCACCGAAGGGTTGGTCAGTATGCTCTGGCCGCATTATCTGCGTACGATTCCGTCGCTCTCCGTGGTGGCGTTTACGCCCGCGCTTCAGGCCGTAAAAATGGCGGAAGTGATACCCGCTGGTCTTGAAGTTTACTCCCGCCCGGTAGGGCCGAAGAATACAGTCTGCCGCTATCGCACTACCCGGGATGTCATGCTCAATCCTCTCAGTGTCTCGGGCGTCACCATGACCACCGAACCAGATGGCCGCTCGTTGTTGCGAGTCCGTTTTGCCTGCAGCACGCAGGCAGACTGGTCTCATGCTGACCTGAGCCACCTGAACCTGTATCTCGGGGCTGAACCCCTGGTCAGCAGTCAACTGCACCTGATGCTGACGAAACGGCAGGCAGCGCTGTACATGCATTTACCCGGCCAGGCCGACCGTATCCGGCTCGACGGATTTTTCTCCCCGGGTGGGTTCGGTGAAGAGGAGGGGCTGTGGCCAAAAGGCGACACGGCGTTCAGCGGTTATCAACTGCTGCTGGAATACTTCACCTTCCGGGACAAGTTTTTGTTTGTTCACCTGAATGGCCTTGACGGTATCACGCCCCCGCCAGGTGCTGCGTATTTCGACATTGAAGTGGTTTTCAACGCCCTGTGGCCGTCAGACCTGCCGGTGACCGATGACGCAGTACGCCTCCACTGCGTGCCGGTGGTTAACCTGTTCACGCTGGAAGCAGATCCGCTCACCATCACCGGTCTTGAAAGCGAATATTTACTGCGACCGAAAAGGCTACAGGACGGACACACCGAGATTTATTCCGTGGATTCGGTCACTGGCTCAAACCGGACCCGTGATGCGGAGTACGTGCCGTTCAGTAGCTTCCGTCATAAAGGCGGAATGATGCGCCGTAATGCCCCACCACGTTACTACCACACCCGCGTAAAACGCAGCGTGACCGGGCTGTATGACACCTGGCTTATTCTGGGCGGTCACCAGTGGGAAGATGACCGGTTATTTGAACGTGAAGCCGTCTCGCTGCAAATCACCGGCACCAACGGCCAGTTACCGCGCCGCGCGCTTCAGAGCACGCTGCTTGACCGTTGTGAGCAGGTGGTACAAACACAGTTAACGGTAAGAAATCTCTGTAAGCCGACGCTGCCGGTCTACCCCCCTGCCGAAGACCGTTTTCACTGGCGGGTGCTCAGCCATCTCGGCTCCGGCTTCCTCAATATGATGAGTACCGCCGAAGTACTGCGCGGAACGCTGGCACTCTATAACTGGCAGGAAGATGAACTCAATACCCGCCGCCTGGAGGCCATTCAGCATGTCGCGCATCACCGCCTTCAGCGTTTTGAGCAGGGGTATCTGCTGCGGGGGCTGGATATCGAAGTCACCCTCGACAGTAACGGCTTCACAGGGGAGGGGGATATTCACCTGTTTGGCGAAATGCTTAACCGGTTCTTTGGTCTCTATGCCGATATGAACCAGTTTAACCAGCTCACGCTCATTGTTCAGCCAGAAGGAAAATGTATCCGGTGGAAAGAGAATTACAGTCCGCGCCTGCCAGGCTGATGGAGGCGCTGGGCGACCGGCTGCCGTATATCAACTTTTACCGCTTCTGCCAGCTACTGGAGCAGAGCCAGCCGGATAAGCCAGTGATCGGCAGCACCTGGCAGATGCGTCATGAACCGGTGCGCTTTCGGCCCCATCCGGGGATGGGGTTTCCCGCTTCGGAAATGAAAGCGCTTGAGCCGCCGGAATATCCCCACTTGTCGCCCACGGTGCGCATCACTTTTATGGGGCTTTACGGCGTCGAGTCGCCGCTGCCCACGCCCTATATCGATGACATCAGCCAGCGGCGGGAAGGGTATGAGGCGACCGCTGAATTTCTCGATATCTTCAACCATCGGTTGATTGCCCAGTACTACCGCATCTGGCGCAAATATTCGTATCCGGCAAGCTTCGAAGCGGGTGGCAAGGACAAGGTATCGCAGTATCTGCTGGGGCTGGCGCGGCTGGGGATTGACGGCTGTACGGACAGTATCGCCGCACCTGCCTCACGCTTTCTGGCGCTGTTGCCGGTAATGATACTTCCGGGACGAACCGCAGAAGGGATGGCCTCGCTGGTGCGTTTGCTGGCGCCGGGGACGCAGGCGAAAATCTGGCACCACGATAAGCGACGCGTTCCGCTGAAAAAACCGCTGACAATAAGCGTGCGCCACCCTGTCACCCTGACCAGGCGACCGGTGATGGGGAGCTATGGCACCGATGTGAACAGTCAGGTACTGATGAGGCTGACTACTACAAACACGGAAGAAGTGCAGGGCTGGTTGCCCGGAGGAGAGCTTCACACGGATTTAATGGCTCTGCTGAATGTCTATCTCGGGTCACGTCTCGACGTGCGGCTGCAGTTGCGCGTGGACCGCAGTCTGCTTCCGGATGCCACGATGCACAGCCAGCCCCGTGTGGGGGCGGTACAACTGGGGCGCACCGCCGTGATGCGTCCGCTGAACCCGTCAAATACCCTGACACACCCGAAAATCATCACCATTAATCTGGGCCGCTATGCGCGCGTTCAGGAACAAATTCACCGCAGGGAGACCGATGAAGATGGCGATTATCGCTGGTAAATTTCACCTGGCTACACTGGTCGCAGGCATCACCCTGATGCTTGCAGGCTGTGGGCTGACCCAGAGCATTACAGACGGCACCGTTGCTGTGACCAAATCGATTTTTTATAAGCAGATAAAGACCGTACATCTGGATATCCGGGCCCGTGAGGCCGTTAACAACAATGCCAGCGGTGCTGCGTTGTCTACGGTTGTGCGGGTCTATCAGCTCAAAGACAGGAAGACCTTTGATACCACGGACTACCCGTCACTGTTCAGGGCGGACAGTCAGGCCATCAAAGCGGACCTGGTGGCAGAGAAAGACATTCGCCTGCAGCCGGGCGGGGCGGTAACGATCGATATGCCGATGGAGGCGAAGACGCAGTATGTGGCGGTAGCGGGGATGTTTATGTCGCCGGACCAGGAAAATAACACCTGGCGGGTGGTACTGAGCCGGGACGATCTCGATCCGGATAAGGCGAGGGTCATTGAGGCCGGAAACAATCAACTGACGCTGGAGGCCCTGAAGGATGAGTGATACGCCATCCGAGCTGTGGCATCAGGCGTGCCAATTGAAATTGTGCAATAAAGTTCCCCGCTAAGGTGCCGATAACAGCGACAGTAGACCTGCTGAGAAGGCGTTATCTGTATGCTGAACCGTATTCGTGTCGTCACCCTGTTAATGGTTGTTTTGGTGGTATTTGCTCTGCTGCAACTGATTTCCGGCGGCCTGTTCTTCACCTCGGTGAAAGAGAACCAAGAGACGTTTGGCATCTCGCATGAACTGCGGATCCAGCAGGGGGAGTTAAACGAGGCGTGGGAAATGATGCTGCAAACCCGCATCAACCTGAGCCGCTCATCGGCGCGCATGTTGATGACGCCGACCATCCAACAAAGCAGCGCTAAAACAGATTTACTCAACAGCGCCAAAGCCTCGCTGAAAAGCGCCCAGGAGCATTTCGCCGCCTTCCAGCAAAGCCATGTCGCTTTACCCGCCATGACTAACGCCATCAGCGATGTGGAAAAAGCCTACAACGATTACAACGGTGCGCTGACCGAACTGGTGCAGTTTCTTGAAACCGGCAATATGGACGCCTATTTCGCCCAGGCCACCCAGGGAAAACAAAACGCGCTCGATAAAGCAATCAAAACGTACGAAGCGCTGAATATCGAACTTTACCAGGCCGCGTATGAGAGTAGCAAAGCGGATTACCGTCTGGCGCTGTGGCAACTGGGCGCGCTGGGCATTGCCCTGCTGGTGGTGATTGTGCTGGTGTGGTTCGGGATCCGTACCGCCTTGCTGAACCCGCTGAGCCAGGTGATTAGCCATATCCGTAAAATCGCCAGCGGCGATCTGACGCCGAAGCTGAACATCACCGGGCGTAACGAAATCACCGCGCTGGCCTCCAGCGTCCAGCATATGCAGCAGGAGCTGATCGACACCGTGACCAGCGTGCGCGAAGGCTCTGACGCTATCTATACCGGCACCAGCGAAATCGCCGCCGGGAACAACGACCTCTCTTCACGCACTGAACAGCAGGCGGCCTCGCTGGAAGAAACCGCCGCCAGCATGGAGCAGTTAACCGCCACGGTGAAACAGAACGCCGAAAACGCTCGCCAGGCCTCGCTGCTGGCGCAGAGCGCCTCGGAAACCGCCGGGCGCGGCGGCAAAGTGGTGGACGGCGTGGTCAATACCATGCACGACATTGCCGCCAGTTCGAAGAAAATCGCCGACATCACCAGCGTGATCGACGGCATCGCTTTCCAGACCAACATTCTGGCGCTGAACGCCGCTGTAGAAGCAGCGCGGGCGGGCGAGCAGGGGCGTGGATTCGCGGTGGTTGCCGGGGAAGTGCGTAACCTCGCCAGCCGCAGTGCCCAGGCGGCAAAAGAAATTAAAGCGCTGATTGACGATTCCGTGGCGCGCGTGGATACCGGCTCGGTGCTGGTGGAAAGCGCGGGCGACACCATGCAGGACATCGTCAACGCCGTGACCCGCGTTACCGACATCATGGGTGAAATCGCCTCGGCGTCGGATGAACAGAGCCGCGGCATCGACCAGGTGGCGCTGGCGGTCTCCGAAATGGACCGCGTCACCCAGCAGAACGCCTCGCTGGTGGAGCAATCCGCCGCCGCCGCCGTGGCGCTGGAAGAACAGGCCAGTCTGCTGACCCAGGCCGTTTCCGCTTTTCGTATACACACACAACCAACAACACACCAGAACTCGCACCCTGCCCGCGACGAAATCCCCGGGGGCGGCGCACCGGCGTTGACCTCCCGTAAGGCGCTCGCTGGCGGCCAGGACGACAACTGGGAAACATTTTAATAACCACCCTGAGTAATTTGAGCGGTTGTATGGGCGACAGGGAGAAGGGACCAGGAACGGGGGAGCATACCCAACAATGCGGCAACTTGAAGTATGACGGGATTGAATCGGCAATGTTGCCATGTGGGAGAGTGAATGTTTAACCGTATCCGTATCTCGACCAGTTTGATGTTATTGATGATCCTCTGCGGCGTATTGCAGATCAGCAGTAACGGCCTGTCATTCTGGGCGTTCCGTGATGACAACCAGAACCTGAAAATGGTTGAAGCCAGTAATTACCAGCGCGACACCCTGACCCAAACCCGCGCCGAACTGCTGGAAGCAGGCACCTCGCTGAACCGTGCGGGCACCCTGACGGCGCTGAGCTATCCGCCGGAGGATATCAAAGCGCTGATGACCACGGCGCGTACCAGCCTCAGGCAGGCGGATGCGCTGTTTGAGCAGTTTATGGCGATTGAGTCGCTGACGGCGGACGGCGAGGCGATGAAAGCCTCAACTGCGCAGAGTTTTAAAACCTGGCGCGATGACATTGAGCATCAGGCGACGTGGCTGGAAAGCAACCAGATTTCTGATTTCCTGACCGCTCCGGTACAGCAGTCGCAAAAGGCGTTTGATGCCAGTTATGACGCATGGCAGCAGCATATCAGCCTGTTCGTTAAGCAGGCGAGCGACGACAGCCAGCTAAACCTGCGGATCTCCGGGCTGATTTTTGCCGTCGGCACGCTTTCAGCCCTGGTCCTGCTGCTGGGCTCGCTGTGGTGGGTACGCGCGCTGGTAGTGACCCCGCTGGCGATCGTGCGCAGCCACTTTGACAGCATCGCCGAAGGTAATCTGGCGCGCACCATTGAGGTCTATGGCCGTAATGAGATTTCATTGATCTTCGAAACGCTGAAATCAATGCAAACGCGTCTGCGCGACACGCTGGGGCAAGTGCGCCAGGGTAGCCATGAAATGCATACCGGCATTGGCGAAATTGCCGCCGGGAATAACGACCTGTCGGCGCGTACCGAGCAGCAGGCGGCGTCGCTGGCCGAAACGGCCGCCAGTATGGAGCAACTGACCGCCACTGTCGGCCAGAACGCCGACAACGCCCGCCAGGCCTCGCAGCTGGCGCGCGATGCGGCGCAAACCGCGAAAAAAGGCGGCGAGCAGGCGGGCAACGTCGCCAGCACCATGCGTGGCATTGAAGTCAGTTCGCAGAAAATCAGCGACATCACCAGCGTGATCGACGGTATCGCGTTCCAGACCAATATTCTGGCGCTGAACGCGGCAGTAGAAGCAGCACGCGCAGGCGAACAGGGCCGCGGATTCGCGGTGGTTGCCGGGGAAGTCCGCAACCTGGCCAGCCGCAGCGCCCAGGCGGCGAAAGAAATAAAAGTGTTGATCGACGAATCGGTATCCCGGGTGCAGCAGGGCTCGCAGCTGGTGGATACCGCCGCCAATACCATGTCGGAAATCGTTCGTTCGGTTACCCAGGTCAACGACATCATGGGGGAGATCGCCTCGGCATCCGATGAGCAGCGCCGCGGCATTGAGCAGGTTGCACAGGCGGTAAGCCAAATGGATCAGGTGACGCAGCAAAACGCCGCGTTAGTCGAAGAAGCCGCTGCCGCGACCGATTCGCTGTCCGGTCAGGCCGAGCGTCTCACCACGCTGGTATCGGCATTTAATCTTGAAAGTATTGTCCAGGAAGACAATGAAGTGGCAGTCACCCCGCAACGGGTGCCGGTTTTAACCTGAATCCATGTAAAGAAGGCGCTATGACATCATCACTGCCCAATGGGCAAACGTCATTACTGTTTCAGATGACCCAGCGCCTCGCGCTATCCGACGCGCATTTTCGTCGGATATGCCAACTGATTTATCAGCGCGCCGGGATTGTATTGGCTGAGCATAAAAGGGACATGGTTTATAACCGGCTGGTTCGCCGGTTACGTACCCTGGGTCTCGACGATTTTGGTCGCTATCTGAGTATGCTGGAAGCGAACCCGAACAGCGCAGAATGGCAGGCTTTTGTTAACTCATTGACCACCAACCTGACGGCTTTTTTCCGCGAGGCGCACCATTTTCCGGTGCTGGCCGAACACGCGCGAAAACGCAGCGGGGAGTACCGGGTATGGAGCGCCGCCGCCTCGACGGGGGAGGAACCGTACTCCATCGCCATCACGCTCGCTGACGCGCTGGGCATCGCCCCGGGGCGTTTTAACGTGTTCGCCAGTGACATCGACACCGAAGTGCTGCAAAAGGCGCAAAGCGCCATTTACCGCCAGGAGGAGCTTAAGACCCTCTCTCCACAGCAGTTGCAACGCTACTTTATGCGCGGCACCGGTCCCCATGAAGGGCTGGTGCGGGTGCGCAGCGAACTCGGCAACGCCGTTGAGTTCGCTGCTATGAATTTGTTGGATAAGCAGTACAACGTACCCGGCCCGTTTGACGCAATCTTTTGCCGCAACGTGATGATTTATTTCGATAAAGAAACACAGCAGGCGATCCTCAAGCGTTTTGTGCCGTTACTCAAACCTGGGGGGTTATTGTTCGCCGGGCATTCAGAGAATTTCAGTAATCTCAGCCGCGATTTCTGGCTCCGTGGCCAGACGGTTTACGCGCTGAGTAAGGAAAGACAATGAGTAAAATCAAGGTGCTGTCTGTAGATGACTCGGCGTTGATGCGTCAAATCATGACGGAAATCATCAACAGTCACAGCGATATGGAAATGGTGGCGACGGCGCCCGACCCCTTAGTGGCCCGGGATTTAATCAAAAAATACAACCCTGATGTGCTGACGCTGGATGTGGAAATGCCGCGCATGGATGGGCTGGATTTTCTGGAAAAACTGATGCGCCTGCGGCCGATGCCGGTGGTGATGGTCTCTTCCCTGACCGGCAAAGGCTCGGAGGTGACCCTGCGCGCCCTGGAGTTGGGCGCAGTGGATTTTGTCACCAAACCGCAGTTGGGCATCCGTGAAGGAATGCTGGCGTACAGCGAAATGATCGCCGAGAAAGTACGCACCGCGGCGCGCGCACAAGTCGCGACCCGCGCCCAGCAGGCGGTGCCCGCGACGCTGAAAGCTGGCCCGATGCTCAGTTCCGAAAAACTGATTGTTATCGGCGCGTCCACCGGCGGCACTGAGGCGATCCGCCACGTGCTGCAACCGCTGCCGCTCTCCTCCCCAGCGGTGCTGATTACCCAGCATATGCCACCCGGATTCACCCGTTCTTTCGCCGAACGCCTGAATAAGCTATGCCAGATCAGCGTGAAGGAAGCCGAAGACGGTGAACGTGTTTTGCCAGGCCATGCCTATATCGCGCCGGGCGATCGTCATATGGAACTGTCGCGCAGCGGGGCGAACTATCAAATTAAAATTCACGACGGCCCGGCGGTGAACCGCCATCGTCCGGCTGTGGATGTGCTGTTTCATTCCGTCGCCAAATATGCGGGGCGCAACGCGGTTGGGGTGATCCTCACCGGGATGGGCAACGACGGTGCGGCGGGAATGTTGGCGATGCATCAGGCGGGTGCCTGGAACATCGCCCAGAACGAAGCAAGTTGTGTGGTGTTCGGCATGCCGCGCGAGGCCATCAATATGGGTGGCGTCAGCGAAGTCGTCGATCTAAGCCAGGTCAGCCAGCAGATGCTGGCGAAAATCAGTGCCGGACAGGCAATACGTATTTAATTAAGGAGTATTTTGATGGCGGATAAAGAGCTGAAGTTTCTGGTTGTGGATGACTTTTCCACCATGCGTCGCATTGTGCGCAACCTTCTGAAAGAACTGGGCTTTAATAACGTAGAAGAAGCAGAAGACGGCGTTGATGCGCTGAATAAACTGCAGGCGGGCGGGTTTGGTTTTGTGATCTCCGACTGGAACATGCCGAACATGGATGGTCTGGAATTGCTGAAAACTATCCGCGCCGACGGCGCAATGGCAGCGATGCCGGTGCTGATGGTGACGGCGGAAGCCAAGAAAGAGAACATCATTGCGGCAGCGCAGGCGGGGGCCAGCGGCTACGTGGTGAAACCGTTCACGGCGGCGACTCTGGAAGAGAAACTGAACAAAATCTTCGAGAAACTCGGAATGTAAGGAGCTCCTGATGCTGCAACCTGCAATAAAACCCAGTGAAGAACATTCCGCCGCCGATATTATCGCCCGCATAGGCAGCTTAACGCGCATGCTGCGCGATAGCCTGCGTGAGCTGGGGCTGGATCAGGCGATTGCCGAAGCCGCGGAAGCGATCCCGGATGCCCGCGATCGTCTCGATTATGTAGTGCAAATGACCGCCCAGGCGGCGGAGCGCGCGCTGAACAGCGTTGAGGCGTCTCAGCCGCACCAGGAAGAGCTGGAGAAGGGCGCAAAAGCGTTGAGCAAACGCTGGGACGACTGGTTTGAAAATCCTATCGAACTGAGCGACGCCCGCGAGCTGGTGACCGACACCCGTCAGTATCTGTCTGATGTGCCGGGGCATACCAGTTACACCAACGCCCAGTTACTGGAAATTATGATGGCGCAGGATTTCCAGGATCTGACCGGTCAGGTGATCAAACGCATGATGGACGTGATTCAGGAAATTGAACGGCAGTTGCTGATGGTGCTGCTGGAAAATATGCCGGAACCGGGAACCCGTGCGAAACGTGAAAACGACAGCCTGCTCAACGGCCCGCAGGTGGATACCACTAAAGCGGGCGTGGTGGCGAGCCAGGATCAGGTCGATGACTTGCTGGACAGCTTAGGGTTTTGATGTGAAACCGCCTGTTGCCGGAGTACGGCAACAGGCGGGGAAGGGGCGTCCTTCACTTAACAGGAGTAGGAATTTTCAGGCTCCAGCCGATAAATAAAAATAGACAACGAATGCCGCCTTAACCTGCTACTAACGTAAGTCCATTTTCACTGTGATATACCCTTCAAACTTTCCAGCTGTTGGCGTTTGATCGGTTGTACTGACCGGCGTGGCGGTCATAGCAACATGTCCGTTCCCATCCTGGTCAATGACTACAGGAATATCTACTGAACCGTCGAGCGTGACATCTTTGTCGTCTGCATAAAACATCCGTACGCCTATATCGTTACGGTCCACCATTTTTGCAATTAATCCTTTACTACCCGAAGCCACACCCTGATCTGCCGTCAGGGTCATTTTTACGGTATCGCTGCTGCTACGTAGCGGGTCATTGTCACAATGGTAAGAAATATCCACCTTCTGCGGCGAATACCCAGAAGGTTTTTGTCCTTTGCCGGAAAATTGTTTAGCTGCTATTACCCCCAGGCTTACTTCAATCGTGCTACCTGCATTAATCGTGCAGCTCAACGGGGCAGAAAGTGTGCCGCTTAGGTAGATATCGGAAACATGTTCGCCCATGTCGCGTGTGCACGGCGAGGATGAACCAAATGACAGGCAACTGTAATTCTGAACAACCACAATAGGGGGAATAACTACCTCGCCCACAATTGTTTTTTTTACTTTTAGAGTAAATGCCATCACATTCCATTTAAATCGCCTTTTAGTATCCGTGGCACCAGAAGGTCGAGTTCCATCACGACACACGCTGGCTTTCTGCTCTGAATTGGCGACAGAATTGTATTTAGTTTCCCGTGCTGAAACAGGGGTGGGATAAACATTTATTGTCATACCGGGCAAACCTGCGCCATCCTGATGATCAATGGCATCAGTGTAAGCTGTAACATCAATATCCATGTAATCGTTTAAATAGCCGTAACCTTCCTCGCTACCTGCCAGTAATGGGCTACCAGCAAAACTGGTTTCATATACCGTAGATGACTTGGTTAGCGTAGCCTGGGAGCAATCACAATTTGCTTCTAATTCCGCGCCGCTGGCAACTATATGTCCGGAGTAATTGAGTATTTTACCTGCAATATTTTCATCATTAGTTAATTCATGATCTCCATTTGCGGTATAAGATTCGGGATGAGAAAAGCAAGCAGGAATAACTCCCGCTGCGGAAAGGGCCGAAAATGAAAGCACCTGTGCAAAAACTAATAGTGCAACCTTTAAGAATGTAGAATTCACTAATTTGCATTTAGAAGGTTTAATTATCATTGCTGGGTTTCCGATAGACAAAGCGCAGTCGTATTACGAATACCATTCAGACTACGTGCTTGTTTTTGTGGGGAAAAAGTAATGATGGCGTGGCATTGCTGATTTGCTGAACTACCCCATTGTACGGTTATCGGTGTGTTATCGGCTATGCCCGCGAGATATAACATGCCCGTGTCATCAACAATTCCACTTTGCGGTTGAAGATCAACGGTCGCCATTGCACCAAACGGTACGGTTTGGCCTTGAGGTCGTGTTAGCATTATTAACGCACGGTAGCCAACGTGAGCATCAATATGAGCAGCGACGGCCGCATTACGACTGGGGACCACCGTTAATGCTGTGTCATTGGTATCCACATCCTCTGGCAATGTCGTTGTATCAACATTGATAGTATTTTCCTGGTATGCCTCAAGGGAAGGAATAATCGCGTTACCAAACAAGTCAGTTTGCACACCGCGCTGATTCATAAAGCGCACGCCAGAGGCACCATTGGCATTGACGATTGCAAATTCATCGCCTAGCGGTTGCGCAAGCGTAATGCCTTGAGGGTGAGCAACAATCGCACCGCTAATTCCATAACTAAACTGTTGGGAGTGATCCGAGGCATAGTAATAACCTGCATTCATATTGGCGTATTGCGAACGATAACTGCCATAAATACTGCTATTGTCTTCACCATCATGGTTAGTGAATCCTTTACGTAGCGAGTAACTTAAACGGTGATCGTCAAGCATTGAACCCGTAAGATCCACATTCTGGCTGGTATACCCGTCTTTGCTTGCGCTAGTGGAAAAAATGACGGAACCACCCGGCAACCACTTGCTTAGCGGTATGCTCAATCCAAAGGAAATAACCCTGTCATTTTGGTCATTGCTGGTTTTGCTGTAGCTATAGTCAAGATGATAGCTAATGCCTGAGACAACGCTGCTTAGTCCTACCGCAAGCCCGTACTCTTTATTTTCGGTATCCCAATAATCCTGCTGATAACCATTAAGGTACAGGCTACTACCTAAAACAGTTTGACTGAGATTAGCCTGAATTCTGTTGCGTTTGTTGTATTGGAAGGACCAATCGATTTCATCATCGCTGTCATATTTCCGGTTTGCATCCGCAAAACTATAGTATCCGCGAGTAGAGTAGCGATAGCTCGCCAGAGAATATGACGTATCTGTCGTTTCAATCGAACCTGAATAAACAAGACGCCATGATTGACCTGTGCTCTGTTTTTCATTGTCAAGAGTTGCTCGTGCTGATGTGACATCGGCGGAAAGGGAACCAAAACTACCGAGTGCAATACCGGCACCGACGTTGGAGGAGAGATAATTTTCCGAACCGGTCACCCCACCGTACATCGTAACGAGATTATTCAGGCCATATACTGAACTTACCTGAATGAAAAGGGGTTCATTATCGTGCTGGCTACTGTCGGCGCGATAACGACCCGCGGTGAGCTCATAATTAATCCGTCCAGGCCGTTGCATAATGGCCACACTTGAATAAGGTTGAGTAAAGTGGCGTTCGGTGCCATCCGCTTCTTTAATCGTGACCTCTAAATCACCGTTGTTAGTGGTGGACATAATGTCATGTATTTCGAATGCACCTGGCGCAACGGTTGACTGATAAATGAGATAGCCATTTTGTCGTACTGAGATTTCAGCATTCGAGTTAGCAATACCCCGAATTACTGGGGCGAAACCGCGCTGACTGTAAGGAAGCATCTGATTATCAGATGCGATATTGATGCCGCTGTATTGAATACTGTCGAACACTTGGCCACGAGTGCTATTTTCTCCGGCGATAAATTGGGCTTTAAGGGTATTTATATCGTGTTGGATCCAGGTATTAATTGCCTGCCATGACCGATCGTCACCGGACTGGTTCCAGGTTGAATAACTACGCATCCTCCATCCGCCCAGGTTTATGCCGCTATCAAGATTAAGATAGTGGCTTTGAGACGTCTGATGAGAAGGTTCCTGACGCTGTAATCCAGAATAACTGTAATTGGCAAACATTACAGATACGCCGTCATCCCAACGGGAAGGATCAATACTGTCTCTGGCATCCTTGTCAATATTGACCTGCGGAATACTGAGATTCAGCGTCATGTTATTAAAGTCAAAGATAGTGCTAGCAGATGGGAAAAAATGGCCGAGAGGTTTAGTGAGTGGTTGATTATCAGACAAGGCGGCTATTTCAGCATTTGCATCAACTTTTATACCCCACGTCCGTAGCATCGACTTGGTTAACTGAGGAATGAGTCTTCCATCACTGCCGTTAAAATAGGCAATGGGCGCTTCGTCAATTTTTTTTTGGTTAAGCACCACCGTCGATTTATAAACCCCCGGTAATTGTGCATTATTTTTAGAGAAGATAGATAGGTCAACGTTCTGCTGCGTAAGGTTTTCGCCTTCAAGCGCCGTCGCATTGAAATAAAACTCTCTGGCGAAAATGTGACCCGATAACCCTATTAGCACACTGCACAGGCAGCGTACCAGGGTAATCGGGCTGATGTTTGGATATAGAGAATGAGCTTTCATTGCATTGGAAGCGTTGCAGTGAACTTATTGGAAGTGCTTCCGTAATCCGTAATGCATCTCCAGGTGACTATTTGGCCAGACGTTTTGCCTTGCAGCGAAAATGTTGCTGTCGATTGAGGTGCAATTATTTCGGCGTCCTTAATACGGGTTGTGCCCACAGAAAGGTTATCTAACACCGTGTGATAAGCACTCTCATTACTTACCGATAATGATGTGCCACTGCGACTGAACCGCAGGTTTTTACACGCTTCATCCGAAGAACCGTCAAGCCCATGCGGACGCCAGAACAATTTCAACCGGGTCTTATAGGTTAATCTCAGGACGTTGGTTTGATTGCTGTCTTTATCTGTCCCTGGAATAGTGCGCACATTCATATAAAATAGTGATTCTTTATCCTCAGGGAGTGGGGTACCGTTCCATGTGATGCGCAAGCTTTGCTCTTTTTGCGGATCAAGACGAAACAGTGGCGGGGTGATAATAAATGGCCCTCGCGTCTTACCATCTCCCGTGTCGGTCCATGACTGGATCAGCCAAGGCAAATCCTGTTGATTATTTTTAATCGGTAGTGCGACTTCTTTTTTGTCCGCGTAATAGATAATACGTGTGCGGCCAATGTTAATGCCACCGGCATACCCGTGCTGAATAAATACAGAAGAGATACAGAGAACTGCTAACGCACTTTTATTCATATTATAACCTGTAATAACGGGTGCTAGTTATAGGATTGCAGGTGAATGACGTTTGGACTTCCTAAAAAATAAAATGACACTGTCTTTTAATACACAACGAGATAGGGAGTTATTTATAAACGATATTAAGACTCAGATCGGCATCCGCTGGCCCGGCAGTAACCGTCGGAGAAAAGGACACATAACGCGCGTTCAGGTATACCTGAACGGTATCTTCCTTTAATGGCATGAGTTCTAAGGGAACCTGATCTTCCGCTCCATCAAATGAAATTAATGTATCGTCATGATCTTTTACGCTTAATGCAATGCCTACTCCCGTGGCAGCTGTTGTGCCATCCGTAGTAATCTTACTGACATCCAGCAAGGTCTTACTGCCAGTTAATGTTGTCACACCACTGAAGGTAAGATCAGCTTGTATACCAGTATCATTGGTTGGGCAGTTGACGAGGTCGATTGTAAATTCGGTCAATTTTGAATGATCGCCTACTTGTTGAAATTGAGCAGTAGGAACCTGGCCAAGTGGCACGTTGATATCTGATCCTCCATCAATTTCACATGCGGCTTCGATGACTTCTCCGGTAAAATGTATTTTGCCCATATTCAAGTCTGATTTCAGACCCCCTGCATATCCATTTGCAGCACACGCGCTAAGCATTATTACTGCGGCAAACTTACTTTTAAAGCATTCCATAGTTTCACCTTAAATTATCTTAACAACTTTAGCCTTAGGTAAAGTGTTATAGCTCCATGTATGCGGGTATTTTTAGATTACATCGCGCTGAGATTGTATATCTGTAGAAAAATAATTGCCAATATTAAGCCTCCGGGTATTTCACTCATAACAAAATGATATCCTCGTTATTTATTAGTTATTCAACTATTATTAAATCGGGAAATATAATTGCTTGAGTGATTGTTAAAATTTTGTGTGGCTGTGATTGAATTTGGTTGTATTTATAACGACATATATTAGCGCATTTGTTACAGTAAGAATGAAAAGCTTATGGTTTAGTATCTTTAAATACAATAAACTTCTGTATGTAACGTTATTTGTTCCAAAATGTTTCATTAGATGAATGATTAATTAAAAAATACTGGAAGGGAATTTTAAGAATATGGCAAAGGTTATTACACCTTTGCCATTTAAATCCATTAAGGGAAGTTGTTATGATCTTATAAAAGGCAGAGAAAAATGCACCCCTTTCAAAAAGATAAACGCCAGCAGCAGCCCGCCCCACAGGGCCATGGTGATATAACTGCTCACCCCGAGGATATTCAGCCCGCTCTCCAGCATTTGTAGCAGGATGAGCGCCATCACCATCCCAAATACCTTGCCGAATCCGCCGTCAGGATTAATCCCGCCCAGCACCGCCGCCAGAATCGAAACCAGCAGGTAAGACTCGCCGTACGAGGCTTTCGCCGAGTTCAATTTCGACATCATCAGCAGCCCGGCAATCACGCACAGGACCGAGGAGAGGATATACACCCAGATTAGCGTCTTACGGGTGTTAATCCCGGAATAGTGGCTAGCCTGCTCGTTGGAGCCAATCAGGTAGATGGTTCGTCCGAAAGCGGATTTCTCAAGGATAATCCACAACACAATGACCACGGCAATAAACACCAGCAGCGGCGTAGGGATACCCAGTACGCTGGAGCTGTTGATCGACAGAATATAGTCCGGGAAGTGGGTAATCGACGAACCGCGAGAAATGACGATATTAATCCCGTTAAGTAATGTCATAATCCCCAGCGTCGCCAGGATGGGCGAAACACGCACCACGGCAATCAGCATGCCGTTGATAAAACCAATCACCAGCGCGGTGGCAAAACCGGATACCAGCACCAGCACCACGGCAAATGCGCCTGGCGGGTAGTGGGTCGCCACCCATGCCATGATCAGCGCACAGGCGTTCATGGTGGCGATAATCGACAGGTTAATCCCGCCGGTCAGCATGGTGACCGCCATCGCCAGCGCCAGCACGCCGAGGATGGGCATTTGCGAGGCGATAGACTGGAAGTTAGCTGCCGACCAGAACACATTCGGGATCAAGAAGCTGAACGCCAGCACGGTCACGCCAATCAGCACGCTCAGGTAAATTTCAACATTATCTTTAATTTTGCGATTGCTCATAGCGCGACTCCCTGGGTTTTACGCTGGCCCCACGCGGTGGTGCTGATACTGATCACAATCACCAGACCGGTGACAACCGTATGCCAGTAAGAAGAGATACCGAGCAAATTGAGGCCGTTTTGCAATACCGCCAGCAGGATCACCCCCAGCAGCGTGCCGAGTAGCGTCCCTCGCCCGCCGATAATGCTGGTGCCGCCCAGCACCACAGCGGCCAGTACCGTCAGTTCATAACCCAACAGCGAGTCGGGTGCCACGGTCAGCACGGTGGCGGATTGCACCACCCCCGCGACGCCGGACATCAGCCCCATATAGCCATACACGAACAGTTGCAGTTTAAAGATGCCAAAACCCATCCGCGATGCTGCTTCGCGGTTGCCGCCCATGGCGTAAATCATGCGCCCAATGCTGGTTTTATTCATGATGATGCCGGTAAGCGCCACCACCACAATCAGCGTCAGGATTTGCAGGCTCAGGCCATAATCGTAGCCGTCGGCAGCGGTGAATTTAAACAGCATCACCCCCTGTTCAAACCATTCCGGATAGCTGTACAGCCAGACGCCTTTGGTGAGATACAACAGCAGGCCATAGAAAATATTCAGCGTGGAAATGGTAATGATGATCGACGGGACGCTAAGCCGGTTGACCAGAATGGCGTTTACCACCCCCAGCAGCAGGCCTATGCCGCCGCTGAGCGCGAAGGCGAGGGCGAAGTTGCCGGTGGTATTCTGGATCAGCGTCACCATCACGTACTGCGAGATGATGGTCATAGCGGGAAACGAGATATCAATCCCGCCGGAAATTAACACAATAAACAGACCGCAGGCCAGAATCGTCAGCATGGCGTAGTTGTTGATTAAATCGTAAATGTTACCCAGTGTCATAAAATCGGGGCTGGCGAACGACAAGTAGCCGCCGATGATGAGGATAGTGATCCCCAAAAAGAGTTCATGCTTTTTTATGCCGAATTTATTAACCATTGACGACCTCTGCTAACTCGGCTTCCGTGGTTTTTGATGGCCAAAACTCCGCCGTCATTTCCCCTTTACGCATCACCAGGATGCGGTGACTGTTAAAAAACGCCTCGTCGATTTCATCGGTAACCATCAGAACCGCAATACCGTTCTGGGCCAGCGCGTTAATAATCTGGTAAATCCCTGCCTTGTTGGCGATATCCACCCCGACGGTAGGCGAGTCGAGGATCAGCACTTTGGGCTTGATCGCCAGCCACTTGGCGATGGCGACGCGCTGGGCATTGCCGCCTGAAAGGGTATTCACCGGATGGTGAACGCTGCCGATTTTGATGGTGAGCTGTTTGACCAGGTCTTCCACCACCGCATCGGATTTACGCCGGTCCAGCAGCCGCCATGCTGTTTTCAGCCGCGATAGCACGGTAGAGATAATGTTGTCATTGATGGATTGCGCCATCACCAGGCCCGTACCCATGCGGTCTTCAGAGACATAACCAATGCCCGCATCAATGGCTTCACGGTTGCTTTTGAAGTTGACCGGCTGGCCGTCGATCAGAATTTCGCCGCGGTCCGGGCGCGTCAGGCCAAACAGGCTCATACAAAGTTCGGTACGTCCCGCGCCCAACAGCCCGGTAATGGCCACGATTTCGCCTTTATGCACCCGCAGCGAGACGTCGTAAAACTCGTCTTCGCGGCTTAAGTGCTTAACCTCCAGCGCGACCTCGCCGAGCTGTTCGCGGGGCGTCAGGCACTGATATGAGAACGCTAACCCGGTCATCAAAAACGCGAGTTTTTTATTGTCGACCTCGGCTGCCGGATAGGTGCCGATCAGCTTGCCGTCTTTCAGCACCGTGATGCGGTCAGAAATCGCCATCACTTCCACCAGCCGGTGGCTGACGAATACCACGCAAATCTGGCGCTGTTTCAGGTCGTTGACCACTTTAAGCAGGCCTTTCACTTCCTGCATGGTCAGCGATGCGGTGGGCTCATCCATAATGATCAGCCTGGCGTCCTGCGCCAGCGCGCGACAGATAGCGACAATCTGGCGTTGGGCGATAGGTAGCGATTCAACGGTAGCGTCCAGATCCAACGTCGCGCCGATGCTTTGCAGCGTTCTTTCGGCAATCTCGCGGATCTCGCGTTGGTTCACCCAGGATTTTTTATGGTACTGATGAATAGCGATATTTTCGGCTACCGTCAGGTTGGGGAATAGCGACAGATCCTGATAAATCACCTGGATACCGGCTTTGACCGAATCGACAGGGGAGAGACGAGAAACCGGCGCGCCGTCGATTTCAATCTGCGCGCCGGGGTCGGGTTGATACACGCCGGAAATGATTTTAATCAGAGTCGATTTACCACAGCCGTTTTGTCCGGCCAGGCAATGCACTTCCCCTGGCAACAGCGTCAGCGCGACGTTATCCAGCGCCTTGACGCCGTAAAACGTTTTGCTGATGTTGGCCAGCGAAATAAAAGGCTTCATGACCACCTCATAGAGACAATTATCGCCGGGCGTGGAAACGGCCGGCGAGCAAGTAAACAGTCAGCTCCGGCGCGTCTGCGGGCAGCGCGCCGGAGTAAGGGCCTGATTAATAAAGGCTGTCGATATTGTCTTTGGTAACGCGCAGCACGTTGTGGAACTTGATAATGCGTTTGTCGGTGTCGACATCGGCTTTACCCAGTTTCGGGATATCGAGACCCTGCTTGATCTCTTCGCCTTTGATGACCTTATCGGCAACCGCCGTCAGCGCATAACCCGCGGTGGCCGGGTCGTAAGTCACGCCCATGGTGATGTCGCCGCTCTTGATAAGCGAAGCCGCCTGGGACGGGATCATCATGCCGAACACGAACACTTTGCCGCGCGCGCGTTTCTCTTTCACCGCGCGACCGGCACCGATCGGGCCCTGGGAACCGAAGGAGATCACGCCTTTCAAATCAGAGTGCGCTTTCATTAAATCGAGGGTAGTACGACGGGCATCGTCAATGTTTTCCGCCACCGGCATACGCGTGGTGACTTCGTGCATCTCCGGGTAATGCTCTTTCTGGTATTTAACGAACAGATCGGCCCACAGGTTGTGCTGAGGCACGGTCAAGCCGCCGACGTAAATCACATAGCCGCCTTTACCGCCCATGGCTTTCGCCATTTCTTCTACGTTATCCGCCGCAAATTTTTCGTTATCGATGATTTCCACGTCCCAGTTAGCGGACGGCTGCCCCGGGGATTCGTTGGTCAGCACCACAATGCCCTGGTCACGCGCTTTCTTGAACACCGGCTCCAGCACGTTGGCATCGTTAGGGACGATAGTGATAGCAGAGACTTTTTTGGCAATCAGGTCTTCGATAATTTTGACCTGCTGCGGGGCATCGGTACTGGAAGGGCCGACCTGATAGGCGTTAATGCCTAAATCTTTCCCGGCGTTGGTCACGCCTTCGCCCATACGGTTAAACCAGGGCATCCCGGCGATTTTGGAAATATTGACGACTTCCACCTCTTTCGCCATAGCGGAGGTGGCACAAACCATTAAGCCAAGCACGCTGGCGGATAATAATTGTTTTAAATTCATCTTACTCATCGAACACCTCTGAATGGTGACATAAGTTATAGGGTTAATGGTGTAAACACGTTGTGTTACAGGGGTGAGTCGCTGTTATGTGATTTCAAAGCCGAAGTGAGCCCTTCACAAAATCAAGGCGTGTAGTGGAAATAAAATGCCGGATGAGAGTTTCCCTGTGACTCATGCATTCCCTTAAGACACTTCTTAGGCGACTTAACGAATGTAGGAGTTACCGCCTGAAAAAGTTATGTGTTTTACTGTCATAGTTATGGATAAAACTGTTGCAAAATTGTTTTGCGAAGGTGATCACATTTGGGTGGGTAATTGTTGCAACGTATTGCAGGTAATGTGCTTTAGATCGGCTGTAAACCTGTTAAATCTGGGGGTTGTGGAATCGCTTTCACAAACAATACCTGTAAAAAAGTTAAATAAACGTGACGTGTGTACAATTTTCCCGTCAAATGCATATGGACAGGACTGTTATGTCGAGTGGGCAGGACTGAAGTACTGAGCAAGGGTGGACTGAAAGTAAAATCATGCAATGGAGGCGATCAGTCACTGATTCGGCAAAATCCGGGATAAATTGCTTTAGTAGAAAATTGCACAGTAAGACACTGCCTTATTTTCCCTTTTTTTTATTCTTATCAAATTAAGAAAAATTCGCTGTTGCCGTTAAAAGCGAACGGTATGTTAATTAGCCGTTGCTGTGTGCCTACAGCATTACTGGTGAATGTAACAGGCTGTTTTAATTACTGTTTTAAATAGAGTTTTAAACAATGGCAATTCCTGTGTATTTATGGCTTAAAGATGAAGGCGGAGCAGAGATCAAAGGCTCTGTCGACATCCAGGGGCGGAAGGGAGCATTGAGATAAACGGACTCAATCATGGCGTAATGCAACCTACTGATAAGCACAACGGCAAGGCAACCAGCCTTCGCGTTCATTTCCCCTTCTCATTCGACAAGGAGGTCGATGCTTCCAGTCCTTATATTTATAAGGCTGTGACCACAGGTCAGAAACTTAAATCAGCAGAGGTAAAATATTACCGTATTAACGATGCCGGTCTGGAAGAGGAATATTTTTCCACCCTCATGGAAGGCGTGAAAATTGTCAGTGTCTGCCCGATGATGATGGACATTAAAGACCCCAACTATGAGAAGCATAATCATATGGAACTGGTTGAGCTACTGTATGAAAAAATCACCTGGCGTTATGTAGACGGCAACATAATTCATTCAGATAGTTGGAACGAACGCCTAACTGCGTAAGGAGAACAATATGTGGACTTATCATCAGTCGACCGGGGAAATGTATGACGACTGCAAGCTAGTAGAGACAGGCTACTCCGGCGCACTTACCAATAAAAACAACCCCGACCGCCAGCATGTTAAGGGACTTAGTCCATTGCCACGTGGGACCTATAAAATTGCCGGCCACTCAACTTCAAAGGGACCGGTGACAATAATTCTGGAGCAAATCTCCGGGGAATCGTTTGGTCGCTCAGATTTTCGTATACATGGCGAGCGTGTTCATAGTCCGGCGGGGTTTGCTTCTGAGGGCTGTATTATTCTTTCGTTATCGACACGTCGGAAAATATTACGAGATGGGGGAATCTGGAGGTTGTCCGATGATGCGACTGACCGTACTACTGCTGGCGGGGTTGGCGCTTCCGCTATTTGCTGCCGAGATAGACTGGCCCATAGCGTTGCAAAAAGTGGCAGCAGGTGATGCGGGCTGGTTAGAGCGGACCCCGGCGCTGGCAAAAATTGCCGATGTTAAGCAGGCACAGGAGCTTGAGGATGCGCTGGCTACGGCACTGTCGAATAACCCGACCGCCGCACTACAAACCCTTCGCAGAATTGATGCTGGTAAGTGGCCGCATATGATTGGGTCCGATATCGTTTGTTCGCCACCGACCGAGAAAACACCGGCAGAGGTTGAGGTATTTTATCAGCGTACACGCCATGCACTTCTGACGACGAACGATGGCGCTCAGTGTCTCTGGATCCTTGAGGCGTCCTGGGAAGAACTGAACGCAGATAAAATCAGAAAGACCCAGTGAGATACGTTACCCGGCCAATGTTATGGCTGGGTAATCCCTCCACACGCTCTTGCTCTGGCTGATTATATTAAAAGTGTAAATCTCGCAGATCTAAGAAGTACTTTTTCTGCATCGGGCGCAGTGCATGCAATACAAGCATGACTTAATTTAAATCCTGAATTCCTCGCGTTTCCTTCCGCTTTTCCGGCGATTGAATCCGGGTGTCGTTGCGCATAATGGACGCATGACATTACGGAATCTCCATTGTGGCTGAAGATAGCGACCAGGAAAAAACAGAAGCCCCCACACCCCACCGACTTGATAAGGCGCGTGAAGAGGGGCAAATCCCCCGTTCCCGTGAACTGACCTCGCTGCTGATGCTGCTGGTGGGGATCAGCATTCTGTGGATCGGCGGGGAGCCTGTCGCCCGCAAACTGGCGGCGATGCTCACGGCTGGCCTGCATTTCGACCACAGTATTATCAACGACCCTGGACTTATCGTGAGCCAAATCAGCAGCCTGATCAAACAGGCGCTGCTGGCGCTGTTACCCCTATTGGTCGGCCTGGTGTTAGTGGCGATCGCCGCGCCCATGATGTTGGGCGGCGTGTTATTTAGCGCCAAATCCCTGGCGTTTAACCCCGGCAAACTCAACCCCATCGCCGGGATCAAACGGCTGTTTTCCTCTCAGGCGCTGGCGGAATTGGTCAAGGCGGTGTTAAAGGCGACGCTGGTAGGCAGCGTCACGGCCTGGTATCTGATGCACAACTGGCCCGAAATGCTGCGGCTGGTCAGCGAAGCGCCTGTCGCTGCTCTGAGTAATTCCCTCAATCTGGTGGCGCTGTGCGGCCTGCTGATCGTGCTGGGCCTGATCCCAATGGTTGGGTTTGACGTGTTCTGGCAAATCTATAGCCATATCAAAAAACTGCGCATGACCCGCCAGGATATCCGCGACGAATTTAAAGACCAGGAAGGCGACCCGCACGTGAAAGGGCGCATCCGCCAGCAGCAGCGCGCTGCCGCGCGCCGCCGCATGATGTCGGACGTGCCCAAAGCAGATGTGATCGTGACCAACCCCACGCACTACGCCGTGGCGCTGAAATACGACGAAAACAAAATGAGCGCGCCGAAGGTGCTGGCGAAGGGCGCAGGCCTGGTGGCGTTACGCATCCGCGAAATTGGCAATGAACACCGCATTCCGATGCTGGAAGCCCCGCCGCTGGCGCGTGCGCTGTGGCGTCACGCCGAAATCGGTCAGCAGATCCCCGGCCAACTGTATGCCGCCGTAGCGGAAGTGCTGGCCTGGGTATGGCAGCTCAAACGCTGGCGCATGGCTGGCGGACTGATCCCCAAAAAACCGCAAAACTTACCGGTGCCTGAGGCGCTGGACTTTATGAACGAGAAGGACACCGATGGCTAATCTGGTGGCGATGCTGCGCCTGCCCAGCAATTTGAAAACAACCCAATGGCAGATTCTGGCCGGGCCGGTTCTGATCATGCTGATCCTGTCGATGATGGTATTGCCGTTGCCGGCATTCGTCCTCGACCTGCTGTTTACCTTCAACATCGCACTGTCGATTATGGTGCTGCTGGTGGCGATGTTCACCCAGCGCACCCTGGAATTTGCCGCTTTCCCGACCATTCTGCTGTTCACCACCTTGCTGCGCCTGGCGCTGAACATTGCTTCCACCCGTATCATCCTGATGGACGGCCATACCGGCGGCGCGGCGGCGGGTAAAGTGGTCGAAGCCTTCGGCCACTTCCTGGTGGGTGGAAACTTCGCGGTGGGTATCGTGGTGTTTATCATCCTGGTGATCATTAACTTTATGGTTATCACCAAGGGTGCCGGGCGTATCGCAGAAGTAGGGGCGCGTTTCGTACTGGACGGGATGCCCGGTAAACAGATGGCGATCGACGCCGACTTGAACGCCGGCATTATCGGGGAAGAAGAAGCCAAAAAACGCCGTTCCGAAGTGACCCAGGAAGCCGATTTCTACGGCTCGATGGACGGTGCCAGTAAGTTCGTGCGCGGCGATGCCGTGGCGGGGCTGCTGATTATGGTGATTAACATTGTCGGTGGCCTGCTGGTTGGCGTCATTCAGCACGGCATGCCGATGGCACAGGCGGCGGAGAGCTACACGCTGCTGACTATCGGCGACGGTCTGGTCGCGCAGATCCCGGCGCTGGTGATTTCAACCGCCGCAGGCGTGATCGTGACCCGCGTCAGCACCGATCAGGATGTCGGCGAGCAGATGGTCGGCCAGTTGTTCAGCAATCCACGTGTGATGCTACTCAGCGCCGCCGTTCTGGGGCTGCTGGGGCTGGTGCCGGGCATGCCGAACCTGGTGTTCCTGCTGTTTACCGTGGCGCTGCTGGCCCTGGCCTGGTGGATGCGCGGTCGGGAAACCGCCGAAGCTCCCGCGCCGCAACAGGTTAAACAACCAGAAAATCCGCAAGCGGTGGAAGCCACCTGGAGCGACGTCCAACTGGAAGATCCGCTGGGAATGGAAGTGGGCTACCGCTTGATTCCGATGGTGGATTTCCAGCAGGACGGCGAACTGCTGGGCCGCATCCGCAGTATTCGTAAGAAATTCGCCCAGGATATGGGCTTCCTGCCGCCGGTAGTGCACATCCGCGACAATATGGATCTGCCCCCGGCGCGCTATCGCATTCTGATGAAGGGCGTGGAAATCGGCAGCGGCGACGCCTATCCGGGACGCTGGCTGGCGATCAACCCTGGCACCGCCGCAGGCACCTTGCCGGGCGAGCAAACCATCGATCCGGCTTTCGGTCTGGCGGCAATCTGGATTGAAAGCGCCCTGAAAGAACAGGCGCAGATCCAGGGCTTTACCGTGGTGGAAGCCAGTACCGTGGTGGCGACCCATCTTAACCATCTTATCGGCCAGTATGCGCCGGAGCTGTTTGGCCGTCAGGAAGCGCAGCAACTGCTTGACCGCGTAACACAGGATATGCCGAAGCTGACCGAAGATCTGGTGCCAGGCGTGATCACCCTCACTACGCTGCATAAAGTGCTGCAAAGCCTGCTGGCCGAAAAAGTGCCGATCCGCGATATGCGCACCATTATCGAAACCCTGGCGGAACATGCCCCGTTGCAGAACGATCCCCATGAACTGACCACCGTGGTGCGCGTGGCGCTGGGCCGCGCCATCACTCAGCAGTGGTTCCCAGGTAGCGGGGAAGTGCAGGTGATTGGCCTGGATACCGCGCTGGAGCGTTTGCTATTGCAGGCCTTACAAGGCGGTGGCGGGCTGGAGCCGGGGCTGGCGGATCGCCTGCTTGAGCAGGCGCAGGAAGCGTTGCAGCGCCAGGAGATGCTGGGCGCGCCGCCGGTGCTGCTGGTAAACCATGCGCTGCGCCCGCTGCTGTCGCGCTTTTTGCGCCGAACGCTGTCGCAGCTGGTGGTGCTCTCTAATATGGAATTGTCGGAGAACCGTAACATCCGCATGACGGCGATTATCGGAGGTAAATAATGCGCGTACTGGCGGGATTATTGTTACTCGCGCCGCTGTTTGCCCACGCGGCAGAAGGCGCATGGCAGAGCAGCGCGGTAGGGGCCACGCTGGGCTGGCGCGGCCAGGCGGTCTCATCACCGCCGCTGGCTCCTTCGCAGCCGGTATCCGGTTTAATGACGCTGGTCGCCTGGCGCTATGAACTTACTGGCCCAACGCCTGCTGGATTGCAGGTGCGGTTGTGCAGTGCAAACCACTGTGTGCCGATTGAAGGGCAGAGCGGGACAACCCAGGGTTTCGCAAACATCGCCGCCAGCGAACCCTTGCGCTTTATCTGGGAAGTCCCCGGTGGCGGTAAACTGTTCCCGGTATTGCGAGTGCGATCCAACCAGGTGATCGTCAATTATCGTTAAGGGCATTCTTCCCCAAATCATGTAAAACCCGCCCAGGCGGGTTTTATTTTTCTCTGTCCATTTCAATACACTTGTCCGATAAAAACGAACCATTGTTTCACAAAAACGCGATGTAAACGGGCGTTCTTCACGTCATTGCCACCTTTTGTAAAATCGTGGCGAAAACACAAAGGTTTCCCACCGGCGCTGATTTTACTTTAGGCATGAAAGATTTCATGCAGACCCCTCACCGGGCCGTGACTTGCAATCTCC
Organism: Atlantibacter sp.; assembly: GCF_032062175.1. NCBI lineage: Bacteria > Pseudomonadati > Pseudomonadota > Gammaproteobacteria > Enterobacterales > Enterobacteriaceae > Atlantibacter > Atlantibacter sp. The sequence continues at coordinate 109,190 of NZ_DAMBQK010000010.1, read as the reverse complement.
CTTATTCCTTGTAACGGGTTGACGGCAATGACAAAACGTAAAATTGGACTGGCAAATTATCTGGCTTATGGCTCAGGCGATTTCCTGGGAGCAGGGACCACCGCGCTCACCGCCGCCTGGCTGCTGTACTTCTATACCACCTTCTGTGGGCTGACGCCGGTTGAGGCGACGTTTATCTTCGCAATGGCAAGAGTGCTGGATGCGGTGGTCAGCCCATTAATGGGCTTTTTAACCGATAATTTCGGCTCGACCTGGCTCGGCAAATGCTTTGGACGACGTAAGTTCTTTATCCTGCTGGGTATCCCGCTGGTGTTTAGCTACACCTTTATGTGGGTGGGCGGCATGGGCTACGGGTATTACCTGGTGACCTACCTGATCTTCGACGTGGTTTACACCATGATCCTGGTGCCGTATGAAACGCTGGTGCCGGAAATGACCGATGACTTCAAACAGAAAACCAAGTTTTCCGGCGCGCGCATCTCGATGGCACAACTCTCGGCAATCCTCGCCGCCTTCCTGCCGGGTATTCTGTTAACTATCTTCGGTAAGGACAACGCCATCTCCTTTTTCTACGCCAGCGTGGTATTCGCCACCCTGTGCGCCATCGTACTGACTCTGGTGTGGTGCTTTACCTGGGAACGGCCGCGCTCGGAGTGGACCGAAGCGGCGCTGCGCGCGGAGCAGGAAAAGAAAAGCCTGACGTTCCTGCAAAGCATGAAGCGGCTGAATATCGAATTAACCTCAACGCTGCGGATTAAAATTTTCCGCCAGCATCTGGGGATGTATCTGGGAGGGTACATCGCCCAGGACGTGTTCAACGCCGTGTTTACGTATTACGTGGTGTTTGTATTGATGCAGAGCGCATCGCTGGCCTCCAGTCTGATGGGCGCGATGGCGATCATGCAGTTTATCGCGGTGATCGCCATGATCCCGCTGTGCATCAAGTTTGGCCCGGCACCGTCTTACCGGGTGGTGGTAGTGCTGTTCGGCCTGAGCGCCATTTCCTACGGCGTGCTGTGGTATGCGGGGTTAAGCGATGTGTTTGCGCTGCTGTTACTGGTATCCGGCGTCGCCGGGCTGGGGCGTGGCGGCATCAACTATGTGCCGTGGAATACCTACACCTATATCGCCGATGTGGATGAAGTGATCACCGGGCAGCGGCGCGAAGGGATTTTCGCCGGGATTATGACCCTGACCCGCAAGGCATCGCAGGCGGGGGCGGTAATGCTGGTGGGGATCGTGATGCAGATGTCCGGCTTTGTCTCCGGCCAGACGACCCAGCCGCCCGCCGTTAGCCAGACTATCCTGCTGATTTTGAGTGTCGGCACGGTGATTGTGCTGGCCTGCGGTTTCGTGATTTCCCTGCGCTTCAAACTCAATCTGCACACCCACAGCGTACTGCGTGAAGAAACCGCGAAAATGCGCCTTGCCAATCGCCCGGTGCCGGAAGCCATTACCCCACAGGCGCGTACAACCATCGAAATGCTGGCGGGTATGCCGTATGAGGCGCTGTGGGGCAATAACGACATCGGCTATCTGAACCGTAACAAATCCGCCGCTGCGCGAACTCTGACTTCCCAACAAGGTTAAGCGAATGATTATTTATCCTGTAAAACACAGCCCGCTGCTGCGCCAGCCCGAGCGCATCATTTCCCGCGAGGAGCTGAAAGCCCTGATCCATAAAGTGACCGATAACCTGATTCATATTCACGATGAGACCGGCCAGTTTTTGCTGCGACTGGATGACGGGCGGGTTATTGATACCAAAGGCTGGGCAGGCTGGGAGTGGACGCATGGCATCGGGCTATACGGTATCTGGCAGTATTACCACCAGACCGGCGATGCGGGGATGTGCCAGATTATCGACGCCTGGTTTGCCGACCGCTTCGCCGAAGGAGCAACCACCAAAAACGTGAATACCATGGCCCCGTTTTTGACGCTGGCTTACCGCTATGAGGAAACGCGCAACCCGGAACTTCTCCCCTGGCTGGAAACCTGGGCCGAGTGGGCGATGTACCAGATGCCGCGTACCGATTATGGCGGCATGCAGCACATCACCCTCGCCGAGGAGAATCATCAGCAGATGTGGGATGACACCCTGATGATGACCGTCCTGCCGCTGGTTAAAATCGGCAAATTGCTCAACCGGCCCGAATACGTCGAAGAGGCCACTTATCAGTTCCTGCTGCATGTGCAGAACCTGATGGATCGCGAAACCGGGCTGTGGTTCCACGGCTGGAATTACCAGGGGCGGCATAATTTTGCCCATGCGCGCTGGGCGCGCGGCAATAGCTGGCTGACCATTGTGATCCCCGATTTTCTCGAACTGGTCGATCTGCCAGATAATAATGCGGTGCGCCGTTATCTGGTGCAGGTGCTGGAAAACCAGGTGGCAGCGCTGGCGAAATGCCAGGATGAAAGTGGCCTGTGGCATACCCTGCTGGACGATCCGCATTCGTATACTGAAGCCTCTGCCACGGCGGGTTTTGCCTACGGGATCCTCAAGGGGGTGCGGCAACGCTATCTGCCGAAGCGCTATGCCGAGGTGGCGGAAAACGCGATTGCCGGGATCGTCGGGCATATCTCCCACGACGGTGAGCTTCAACAGGTGTCGTTTGGTACCGGCATGGGGCACGATCTGGCGTTTTATCGCAATATCCCACAGACCTCGATGCCGTATGGGCAGGCGATGGCGATACTCTGCCTGACGGAATATTTACGGACCTATTACTAAGGCAATAACAGCCGGGCCTGACAGCATCAGGCCCGGCGCGCGATACGCTTACGCCGCCATTTTTTGGTGTAAGGCGATAATTTCCTGGCCCAGTTCCATCAGCATGATGGCATTCATTAAATGATCCTGGGCATGCACCATCACCAGATGCACCGGGATCTTCCCGCTGCCTTCATCCATTTCAATCAGCCGGGTTTGCACGTGATGCGCCGATGACAGCGCTTCCTGGGCCTGGTGCATCATGTCTTGTGCCTGGGCAAAGTCCTGCTGCTCGCGGGCACAGCGGATCGCCTGGAAAACCAGACTACGGGCATAGCCGGAGTTGGCAATCAGTTCCATCACCTCATTTTCAAGATCCATGTTATGCCTCATCCATTAGCGCCAGCGCCTGATCGAGCACTTTGTCACCTTTCATGGTGCCGTACGCCATCATGTCGATGCAGGCGATTTTCTTGCCGTGCTGCTGGGCGATTTTTTCGCACTCCGGCAGCTTATAGCGAATTTGCGGGCCCAGCAGCGCCACGTCAAATTCGGCGGCGCAGGTTTTATAGTCGCGCACCGATTTAGCGCAGATCTCGACCGCCAGCCCGCGCTTCTCTGCTTCGTCCTGCATTTTCTTAACCATCATGCTGGTCGACATCCCCAGGTCGCATACCAGAAGGATCTTTTTCATTTTACTTCTCCCGTTTCGAGCAAATGCTGAATTAAAAGGGGGACAGGGCGGCCCGACGCCACACTGTAACCCTGTTCCCGCCACAGCGCCGTTCCGCTGATATCCAGATGCGCCCAGGGAATTTCTGCCGGGCAAAAACGATTGAGGAACCAGGCGGCGGAGGTGCTAATGGCGGCGTTGTTGGTCGGCGTGTTGCAGATATCAGCGATGCGGCTTTCCACCTGCGGGGCAAAGCGGGCATCCAGCGGCATCGGCCACAGGCTGTCGCCGCTGTGCTCCGCCGCCGTCGACAGGGTGCGGGTCAACGCCGAATCGTTGCTCCACAGGCCGGTGATGTCATAACCCAGCGCTTTCACCACCGCGCCGGTAAGTGTGGCCATATCAATAATGTAGTGCGGGGGCTGCTGCTCTTTACGCAGCGCGGCGGCCCAGGCGATGGCATCCGCCAGTACCAGGCGGCCTTCGGCATCGGTGTTGTTAATTTCAACGCTTAAGCCTGAATAGCTGGTGGCAATCTCGCCGGGGCGCATTGCATCCGGCCCCGGCATGTTTTCCGCCAGCGCCAGCACACCCACCAGGCGTACCGGCAGCTTAAGTTCCGCCGTGGCTACCAACAGACCAAAGACATTGGCGGCACCGCACATGTCATATTTCATGGTGTACATGCCTTCGCCGCTCTTCAGCCATAAGCCGCCGGTATCGAAGGTGATGCCTTTGCCGACGTATACGCCAAATGGCCCCTCGTCGCAGCCGTCATAATGAATAACCAACAGCCGGGGCGGGTTACTGGCCCCTTTGCCCACCGCGTGCAGTAGGCCCAGGCCGTGCTGCTGGATTTGGTTCTCATCCAACACGTCACAGCGCAGTTGCGGGTAATCTTCGGCCTGGCGAACAATATCGCTGACCATAAAGGCAGGGGTGCAATGTTCGGAAGGCCGGTCCGCAAGACGCCGGGCGGCAATCATCCCTTTGGCGCAGGCGGCGGTCTGGGTAAGCAGGGCGCTCAGCGCATGTTCCTGATGGGGTAAACACCAGAGCGTCAAGTGGCTCAGGCGCACGGCGCGATCGGCGGGTTTTTTATATCCCAGATCGCTTACCTGATACTCCAGATTAAACAGGTTGTGCAGCAAAGAAATCACGATGGCGCGATGCTTTTTGTCATCCATGTCCCAGCGGCTGGTATCCAGCACCAGATGCGGACAGGCAGTTTTGCGGCAAAGACCGCGTAGCGCTGCCGCCAGTTTTTGCGTCAGTCCATCCAGCCAGTCGCTTTCAGGCACGACCGTCACCCGGCCAAACGGCGCGCAGCCGAAGGCGCAATCTGCCAGGCTGTGCGCTGCCTGCTGGCGTAGCGCCTCTGTTAGCGCTGCGCCGATCTCGCAATTTTGTAATAAAGAACTGTCCGGCCACGTGACCAGATGCATGTCATCACGTGCCGCCAGCGACCCGTGGGTCAGAAGGGAATTAATCATAGTGAGGGTCTCCGATGGGAGCGCGGATGCGCGCCGCGTAATCGTTCATCCATTGTTCATCCGCCTCGGTATAGCACGTTTGCCCATCACGCCTGTCGGCAAGATAAACCGTTGGTGGAAGGTGTTCATTCGCGACGACAAAAGAAAAGGTTTTAATATTGGTGGCCGCACCGAATTCGCCGTCCCGGTTCATGCACACCACCGACAGGTCACCCACCCGGCCAAAACGCGCCATCAACTTGTCTTCCAGCTCCAGCACCACCGAATCTGCCGCCCGCTGGGGCGACATACCGCCTTCCATACGCCGGACAATTTCATAGCTGACGCAGCCTTTCATCAGGTCTTCGCCCACGCCGGTGGCGGTTGCTGCGCCGATCTGGCTGTCGCAGTAGAAACCGGAGCCGATCACCGGTGAATCGCCCAGGCGGCCCCGGCGTTTCATAAACAGGCCGCTGGTGGAGGTGGCGACGCTCATCGAACCTTGGGTATCCAGGCCGATCATGCCAACCGTGTCATGACCGTCATAGGGGCTTAATCCCCGGTCGATAGTTTCCCGGCAGCGCTTGCGGTAGTGCTGGGTGGCGCGTTCGGTCAGCATGGTTTTGGCGGCAAACCCTTCGCTCAACGCCCATTCACGGGCACCCGCCCCCACCAGCAGGCTGTTAAAACGCTGACGGCTCAGGGCATGGGCGACGCGTACCGGGTTGGCGATGTCGATCAGGTTGCCCACTGCGCCAAAGGCCAGGGTATCGCCGTCCATAAACGCCGCATCCAGTTCCACTTCGCCCTGCTCGTTCGGCAAACCGCCGTAGCCCACCGATTTGTAGAAGGGAAAATCCTCCACCTCTGCAACGGCATCGACCACCGCTCTGGCGGACGTCGCGCCTTTTTTTAGCGCATCGCTGGCCTGGACAATGCCCTCCAGCGCCATACGCCACGTTGCGATCATTCCCCACATATCCGTCTCCAGTGTTATTTCTGCGCTTCAGACGCGCAGTACTGCTTATCAACGATCCTCAGGAAAGGCAGATAAAGCATCGCGCCAATCAAAAGATTCAGAATTTGCATCACGCTGCCGCTGATATGCCCGGTGACGATAAACCCGCTAATCACCGGCGGCAGCGTCCACGGAATAAACACGCCGGTGGTCACCGCGACCATCTCAATTTTCATCGCCACGTATTGCACGGTGACCAGCACCAGCGGCACCAGGTTGAAGGGGATCAGCATGATCGGGTTCATGATGATCGGCAGGCCAAACAGGATCGGCTCATTGATGTTAAACACCGACGCCCCCGCGCCCAGCCGCGCCACTTCGCGCATACTTTTACTGCGCGCGAAAATCAGCATGGCGATGACCAACGACAGCGTGGCGCCCGCGCCGCCCATCCAGATCATGTCGAAGAACTGTTCAGTAATAATGTGCGGTGGGGTGACGCCTGCCTGAATGGCCGCGATGTTATCGGTCTGGTTCTCCATCCACAGTGGGCGAATAATGCCGTTTACCATCGAGCCAGAGTTAATGCCCACCGACCACAGCAGAGTAATCGACAGCACAGTCAGCAGCGCGCCGATGTAGGACGTGCCAAAATGGCGGACCGGCGTGGCAACCACCTGATAAATAAACTGGTGAATGGTATTGAACGAGGTATGTTCGAAAGCGATACGGATAATCAGCACCAGCACGATCACCGTCAGCGCGGGGATCAGCGCCGCAAAAGACTCCTGAACCGCAGGCGGCACGCCTTCGGGCATTTTGATCACCCAATTTTTACGCTTCAGAAAGCAGAACAGTTCGGTCCACAGCAGCGAACCAATCATGGCGACAAACAGGCCTTTGCTGCCAATCCACTCAGTGGGTACCACGGTGATATTGCCCAACGCTTCGACTTTGATAAATGGCGTCAGGATCAGAAACGCCACCAGCGCCAGGATGCCGCTGGATACGCGGTCCTCTTCATAGTGTTCTGCCAGGCGATAGGCGACCAGGAAGCTGATAAACAGCGACATAGTGGAAAACACGGCGTTGAAGGGGATCTCAACAATGTTGCTCCACGTAGCACCGAAGGTTTGCGTCATAAACTGCTGATACTGCTGATTTGGGAACGATGAAACGATCAGCAGCACCGATCCGACGATGATAAAGGGCATAAATGACACGTAGGCGGCGCGTATGGCGCACAAATGGCGCTGTTGTGCCGCCTTTGCCGCCAGGGGCATCAGTCTGGCTTCGAGAAATCCCAGGACATTACTCATGGTGTACTCCGTGATTATTTTTTATGATGAACACGTGTTTTTACCTCTGCCGAATGCGGCGATTATCAGCGAAACCGTTTGGCATAAATTTGCGTCACTTCACAACATTCCCGCTACCCATAACTAGTCTCATATGATTAGATACCGATAATTTATTTTCTGAGCAGGAAAATTAGTGTGGAAATTAAACTTCATGCCAACGCGACCACGACTCCCCGTGTGCGTCGTTATATTCAGGAATCCGCTAAAAGTGACCGGGAACTGGCGCAGGAACTAGGTATTTCAGTTTCTACCGTACGCCGCTGGCGCAAGCGGACCGATGCCACGGACCGGGCAACCACGCCGAAATCAATACACAAAGTCCTGAGACCAGAACAAAGCGCCGTGATCAACTGGCTGAGACAAACCTTTACCGTCCCGCTGGATGAACTGGTCACAATAGTGAATTCTGGAATGCAACAGCCCGTGTCCCGCGCGGGGCTGGATCGCTATCTGCGGCGGGCGGACATCGCTCATATGAACGTGTTAGGCGCGCGCATTATGCGCGGTAAAAAAGCGGTCAGGGGCGGTTTTTTGCCGGGGCACCTACGAATTTTTTATTGTCGTATCAGCCTGTTGCCGCAGGATGGCGGTGAGTTTCACGTGTTGTGGGCAGAAGAGGCGGTGAGCGGATGGCTGGCGGCCCGCGCTTACGCAGGTGCATCGCCGCAGCTGGTGACGCACTGGCTTGAAGATGTGATGGGCGCTACGCCGGGTGCTATACAATCTATTGAGACTGAAAATAAAAAATTGTTCGGCATGGGGGCGGTGAACGGTTACCCGCTCCAGGAATGGTGCGCAGAAAAAGGATTAACCCTGTGCGTCAGTGCCGATGAAACTACCGATATCACCCTGCATTTGGAATGCCGCTTAGCGGAATTAATCCCGGCCAGCGATCGGCAAAGCCTCGATGAGTATCTGCAACAGCTTTGCGGGCAGTACAACCAGCACTGGCCGCAAAAAAAACTGGGCGACCTTACGCCAACCCAGTTTTGGCAACAGTACCGTTGAGCGGTGATGGGATCGCAACGCACCTGATAATAAGGGCGTTACGGATCACATCACCCCTTCGAGCGCCAGGTACTGGAGCAGCATAATGGTTTTGGCATCGACGATTTTTCCCTCTTTAATCGCTCTTAGCGCGTCATCAAAACCCAGCTCAACGGTTTCGACGTCTTCACCTTCCTCTTCAATACCGCCTCCCGTGCCGGTGAACTGGTTGGCGTGATATTCGGCGATAAAAAAGTGCAGTTTCTCGGTGACTGACCCGGGGCTCATAAACGCCTCAAACACTTTGTGGACGTTTTCAAGCCGATAGCCGGTTTCTTCTTCCGCTTCGGCTTTAATGCACGTTTCTGGGTCAAGATTGTCCAGCAGACCGGCAGCGGCCTCCAGCAAAAAACCATCATGATCGTTGAGAAATGCCGGGAGTCGGAACTGACGCACCAGGATCACGCTGCGTTTTTCGCGGTTATACAGCAACACCGTTGCGCCGTTGCCCCGATCGTACGCTTCGCGGTTTTGCCGTTGCCAGCTGCCGTCGCGGCGTAAAAAATCGAAGGTGTATTTCTTTAGCAGATACCAGTCGTCGGATAGCGTTTTACTGTCTATAAGACGAACTCGCGAATGTTCAGATTGCATTTTGCCACCTCCCTCAGTAAGGTTGCACAATAACGCGCACATTCGTGCATAGTCAATTGTATTCGTGCAAACTCGTGAAGGCGATTTATGCTCACTCCTCAACGTAAAAAGAAAATACTCGAATTGCTGGCGGCTCAGGGACAGGTGCTTTCTAAGCAATTAAGCGAAACGTTTGCCGTATCAGAAGATACTATCCGCCGGGATTTACGAGAATTATCTACGGAAGGGCTATTACAGCGCGTGCACGGTGGGGCATTACCGGCTTCAGCGGCTATTGCCACTTTTGCGGAACGCAAAAATTTATCCCTGGACAGTAAACAACGTCTCGCCCGTAAGGCAGCGGAGTTGATTATGCCGGGGCAGGTGGTGCTGATTGACGGCGGTACCACTACAAGTGAGCTGGTGAAGTGCCTGCCGCTGGATCTAAACATCACCGTGGTCACACACAGCCCCGGAATTGCGCTGGGGCTTTGCGATCATCCCCATATTGACGTGGTGCTGATAGGTGGACGGCTTTATAAGCACTCAATTGTGACTGTCGGAGCCGCCACGCTGGAAGGGATAGCCAAAGTTCATGCTGATGTGTGCTTTTTAGGCGTAACCGGCGTGCATGTCGAGGCGGGGTTGACGACCGGCGATTTTGAAGAGTCGTGTATTAAACGCGCACTTGCGGCACGGGCGGCCGAAACGATTGTGATGGCGTCTCCGGAAAAAATGAATACCGCTTCACCGTGGGAGATTGGTGATATATCGCTGGTGAATACGCTGGTGGTGGTGAAAGAGACGGAAGATGAACTGGTGAAGCCGTTTGTGGAGCGGGGGATTGGGGTGGTGTTCGGGTAAGGCTACGATGTTAGTTACAACATACTAATTGATATCGGGTTGGATGTCGCGGCGCCGGAGTTGTTAAGTTTTAACAAGGCAGGATGTAAACGGGGAGGTGGGTAAACTGTCGGGGGGGATTGACTCGCTTCGCTCGCCCTGCGGCCATTCCGTACCACTGGCTGCGCCAGTGATTGAACCCCGCTCGGGGCTTCTCATCCCCCCGACACGGAGCGGATAAGAAAAAAGCTCATACTTGCGTATGAGCTTTTTTCAAAATATGGCGGTGAGGGGGGGATTCGAACCCCCGATACGTTGCCGTATACACACTTTCCAGGCGTGCTCCTTCAGCCACTCGGACACCTCACCATATTGTCATCCCGTTCTGTCCGGGACGGGCGCTAATGTAGGGAAATCCCGCGAAGCCGTCAATCAACTTTTCGCGTTATTGCGCGTGTTTAATCAAACTTCAAGCAACCTGCTTCTTAAAACAGCAAATTGATGAAATTCAGGGCAATGCGACTTGCATCTGACCGGGTTTGCCGCGATCCTGGTATAAAAAGAGGAGACACTATGGACATCATTTATTATCACCCCACCTTCGATACGGCATTCTGGCTCGAGAAATTACACCAGGCGCTCCCGCAAGCCCGGGTACGTGAGTGGAAACCCGGTGACAATGACCCCGCGGATTATGCGCTGGTGTGGCACCCACCCGTTGAAATGCTCAGCGGACGCACGACGCTGAAAGCCGTTTTCGCGCTGGGCGCGGGCGTAGATTCCATCCTCAGCCAGCTTCAAAAACATCCCGACATGCTGCCAACTGAGGTTCCGCTGTACCGCCTTGAAGATACCGGCATGGCGCTGCAAATGCAGGAGTATGCCGTGAGCCAGGTGCTGCACTGGTTCCGACGCTTCGATGATTATCAGGCGCAACAGCGCGAGGGGATCTGGAACCCGCTGGATGACTATACCCGTGAAGAATTTACCGTCGGTATCCTCGGCGCCGGTGTGCTGGGCGGCAAAGTAGCGGAAAGCCTGGTTGCATGGGATTTCCCGGTGCGTTGCTGGAGCCGTACCCGTAAAAACTATCCGCACGTAGAAAGCTTCGCAGGGCAGGGCGAACTGGATGCGTTTCTGTCCGGCACCCGCGTGCTGATCAACCTGCTGCCGAATACGCCGGAAACTGCCGGCATTATTAATCAGCAACTGCTCAATAAACTGGCGGATAATGCGTATGTCATCAACCTGGCGCGCGGCGTGCACCTGCTGGAAGACGATTTACTGGCGGCGCTGAATAGCGGCAAAATCAAAGCGGCGATGCTGGACGTCTTCAGCCGCGAGCCGTTGCCGGCGTCCAGCCCGCTCTGGACGCATCCTCGGGTGACCATTACCCCGCATGTCGCCGCAGTGACTCGTCCTCTGGAAGCGATCGCATATATCAGCAAAACCATTGCCAGCCTCGATCGCGGCGAGATCCCCGCAGGTCAGGTTGACCTTAAACGCGGCTACTGAAAGCCCGCCCGGCGCCTCTCGCCGGGCATTTCGTGAGCTTCAACGCTGAAACTGGTATCCTTAGTGAAAACGCAAGAGGAGAAAACCATGTATCCCGTTGACCTGCATATGCATACCGTCGCCAGTACTCACGCTTACAGCAACCTTCATGACTATATCGTCGCGGCAAAGCAAAACGGCATCAAACTGTTTGCCATTACCGATCACGGCCCTGATATGGCGGATGCACCGCACCACTGGCACTTTATCAATATGCGTATTTGGCCACGCGTGGTGGATGGCGTTGGGATTTTACGCGGCATAGAAGCCAATATTAAAAACACCGCTGGCGAGATTGACTGCACCGGACCGATGCTGGATGCGCTGGATTTTATCATCGCCGGTTTCCACGAGCCGGTGTTCCCACCGCAGGACCGCGATACCCATACCGAAGCGATGATCGCTGCCATGGCCAACGGCGATGTACATATGATTAGCCACCCCGGTAACCCGAAATTTCCGGTGGATATTGATGCCATCGCCGAGGCCGCTGCGAAATATCACGTGGCGCTGGAAATCAATAACTCGTCCTTTTTACATTCTCGTAAGGGGAGCGAAGCCAACTGTACGAAAATTGCCGCAGCCGTACGCGATGCTGGCGGCTGGCTGGCGCTGGGTTCAGATTCTCATACCGCGTTTACTCTCGGCAATTTCGATGAAAGCCTGAAAATCATCCGTGCCGTTGATTTCCCGGAAGACCGGATCCTTAATGTGACGCCGCGCCGCTTTCTGAATTTCCTTGAGTCGCGCGGTAGAGCGCCTATCCCTGAATTTACCGATTTCTAATACCTCTCCATGGAATGTTTATGAACGAGTTTTCTATTATTTGCCGCCTGCTGGGCTCCCTGTATTACCGTCACCCCAGCGATCCAGTAATGGCTCCGATTTTTACCCTGATTAATGAGGGCAAACTGGCGCAGAACTGGCCGTTGGAGCAGGACGCGTTGCTGGCGCGATTGCAAAAAAGCGTTGACCTGCCCGCGTTGAGCGCAGACTACGATGCGCTGTTTGTCGGCGAGGAATGCCGCGTATCACCCTATGGTTCGCAGTGGCAGCAAGAAAAAAGTGAAGCAGATGTCCGGGCCTTTTTGCAAACCCGCGGCATGCCGCTGGGCGAAACGCCGGCCGATCATATCGGTACGTTGCTGCTGGCCGCTTCCTGGCTGGAAGATAATTCGGCAGATGACGAGAGCGAGGCGCTGGAAGCGTTGTTTGCCGACTATCTGCTGCCGTGGTGCGATACCTTTTTTGGTAAAGTTGAAGCCAACGCAACCACGGCTTTCTGGCGCACGCTTGCCCAGCTTTCTCGCGAAGCCGTACTGGCAATGTGGGACGAGTTAACTGAAGAAGGTGATGAGGAGTGATATTCGTCACAAAATAAATGTAACGACAATATTCAAATTGCAAATTATGTGCGGCATATCTCACCAGTAGCCTGGGCTTCTGATAAGATATGCCGCCATGAACATACTCATTTCTTTGGCACTGACAACAGGTATCCTCTCCGGCCTCTGGGGCTGGGTGGCGATTTCGCTCGGTCTGATTAGCTGGGCGGGCTTCCTGGGGTGCACCGCTTATTTTGCCTGCCCAAAAACCGGCTTTAAGGGCCTGTTAATGACGGCCTGCACACTGTGCAGCGGCGTGCTGTGGGCGCAGATCATTATTCATACCAGCGCCCTGGCACCGCAATTTTCTCTGCTCGGTTATGTGATTACCGGCGTGGTCGCGTTTTTGATGTGCGTTCAGGCAAAGCACCTGCTGCTCTCGTTTGTGCCGGGCACTTTTATTGGTGCCTGCGCCACTTTTGCAGGGCAGGGGGACTGGAAAGTGATTGTGCCTTCCTTATTGTTAGGCTTGCTGTTTGGTTTCGCCATGAAAACCAGCGGCATCTGGCTTGGCAGCCGCAGCGAGAAAAAAGTCCTGGCGCAGGGCGAAAAAAAACCAGCCTGAGCTGGTTTTTTATGGGCGCGATGCGCTATCAGGATTCCGGCGGCGTCGCCATATCCCGGTACTTCGCCAATACTTTGTTGTTCATGTCAGCCGGGTTTTGCAGGTCCCACAGCCCGCGGTTAATCCCGTCATTCACCAGATAGATAACACCGGTTTCAATGGCTGACATCAGGCACATCATCACAGGCTCATTCGAGGTGTAGCCCATTTCGCCTTCCAGCAGTCGCTGATAATCAATGAAGCGGAACACACCAGCCTGGACTTCATAAGACAGTATCGTTTTGCTGGTGTTAACCGACGACAGCACTTCACCGGTACTGACGTTGACCACACGTAAGTTCACGGCAATCTGGTCCAGCTGATACTGCGTATCTGCGCCGATCCCAAAGTAACGCGCCCCCACACCGCCTGATTTAACGTTGCTTTCATAACCGATAATCGAACCTTCGATCATGATGTTCGCTGCGCGCAGCGAATCCAGCGGCTGGCGGTTATTGGGGGCGACGGTGCCGTTTTCCTGCGCGGCGCGGATAATTTTGCGCTCGTTAAGCAGGTTTTGCAGCCCCTGGCGCTCAAGTGGAACAAACCACTTTGAGTCCTTCAGTGCGGTGACCAGCATTGACGTGGCGCTTTGCGGTACCGCAGTTGAGAAGTTACTCGCCGGGTAAGGCTTAAACTGCCCGGTTTCATCCTGAATGTTATACACCGACACATAAAGCTTGCCTTTTGGATCGGGGAGCTTCACCAAATCGCGATAGCTTTGCGCGCGGGGCATCAGAGTGGGTTTTGCCGCTTCTTTTGGTGGAGCGGTTAAACAGCCACTTAATAACGTCACTGCCAGAAGTAAAAGTAAGCGCTGCATGATAAGAATCCTTTTTAACCGGGTTATTCTGTGCCGGAACTGTACTGTAAGCCCGAGACCTCAATAACAGAGGTTCTGCCGGTCTTACGGTCGGTGACGTTCAGTTGCAACTGTCCGTCGCGGTTCGCAATATCAACGATATAGTCACTGGTTACCATTCTGCCTGGGGTGCCGGTGCTGATATTCGACATCAGGTTACCCAGTACCTGGGATTGCAAAGCCTGACTGAAGCTATCCAGCGCCGTTGGGGCTTCGTAGCCTAAATCGTCGTCATAGCTGGGGTCTTTATAAGAGTTTTGCGCTTGCGCGCTGTTTAATAAAAACGCGCCGTTATTTGGGTTGCCGCCAAAATTCGGGTTGCGGAACTGAAACGTCATATTTCCTCCCCACGATAATGGTGCAATTAACATCAACGAAATCATGCCGTATGCGAGACGCATGTCAGCCTCCTGAATAGGTTTTATTGAGAATTAAAATTCATCGCTGGTTAAATCACCGGTACTCAATAACACTTTATCTATTTGACGACGCTGCAATGCTTCCTGTGTCTGCGCAAGTGCAATATCGACGTTTTGGTCAAAGTCTCGTTTTGTGGGGAACAGGAAAAGTTGGAAAAGCACCTCCTGATCCAGGGTAATGGTTATCCAGCTTCCCCATCGGGCGCTGGGCCTTTCATTTATTGATAAGTTTCCAGGATATGAACTTTCCCATTTATGGCTAAATTCACGATAAAAATCATGACCAATAGACGAAACGGTACGGTCTGTTAATAATCCCGGCACTTCTACTTCTACGGCGTGTGCAGTCGCAGTGGCCCAGAAGATACCGCAGGCCACCAACAAAGGTCTTAGATTTTTCATGGCTTATCGCCTGAGGTTATCGTTTGCCCATGAAACAGCCTGAGTACGGTTTTTTACCGCGATCTTTTTAAATAAATTATAAAGATGGGTTTTTACCGTGTTTTCACTAATAAATAAGGCCTGAGCGATTTCAATATTTGAAGCGCCGACGCGTAATTTATTAAGGATCTCTTTTTCACGATGCGTGAGCAACGTGGATTCACCGCCGTTGTACCGATAATTCCCCGAGTGCGTAATCAAATAACTGGCAAGCTTTTGCGAAAAATAGCATTCGCCGCGCAGCACGCCTCGCATTCCCTCGATCACGCAGGACTGGTCTTCATGGGCGTAAAACACCCCATGAATATGCGGCCAACCCTCGATTTCTCGAAACGGATATTCATCGGGTGTATTCAGTAACACGATTTTGAGATTGATGTTCTTGCGGCCTAAATTATCCTGCCAGTACTGAATCAGCTTCTTATCAGCTTCCATCATATCAAGGAGAATCAAACTGTTAGCTGCAATATCATCAACGGAGCGCTGAATGTTATGCAGTTTACCGTTTATTCCAAGAGATGTTTTTAAATGCTGTAATAACGCTGTCGCTTGCAAAGATGGCTTAGTAATCAAGAACAACGTTTGGCCATGCATGCTCTGGACTTCACTGTACATGATGAAACCCCACTGTTTTTTATATTGACACCTGACAGCTGGGCTGAATAGATATTCAGCCCACCAGAAGTACTGACAGATGCTGCACTGC
Source organism: Atlantibacter sp. (assembly GCF_032062175.1). Classification (NCBI taxonomy): domain Bacteria; kingdom Pseudomonadati; phylum Pseudomonadota; class Gammaproteobacteria; order Enterobacterales; family Enterobacteriaceae; genus Atlantibacter; species Atlantibacter sp. Next base: position 93,582 of record NZ_DAMBQK010000010.1, on the reverse strand, counting down.
TGTGTATAGAAAAATAATCAGTCATCCCCGGAGAGGGTGATGAAAAAGAGAAACTTTTATTTGTACTGCTGAATTCAATCTAGCCATTACTAATCTTAAATCAAGTGTTAAAGATGTTACATAATGTAAAATGGAATATATAAATGTTAATTTCAGGATTTCAAATATGAAAAAATTAATAGGTAAGTTGTACATTTTTAATGAGTTGCATCATTTTTAAAATCATACAAATATTTTTAAGTCATTGTTATTTAACGTTTATGATATTTTTTGTTGAAAACGTATTACCTCTAATCCACGGGATCACCCTGCTGGAAAGGCGGTTGCGGGGTTTGTATAGATAATGAGTAAGCGGTGACAGACTCTTCGAAGATTTTTTTTGATCAACCTCTCGCGGCTGTTTTTTGCCGTTTCGTTTGTTACAACCTCATGAATCTCTTCTTTGCTTTTTATGGATTTTGCCGTTAAAAGTATTTCCCTCCTTTATTACCTGATTTAATTCTCATACTTTTTGGTGACGGAATGAGAAAAAATACGACTCGCGGGTGAGATATTAAATATGTTTCCTTCGACATACTCTTCTCCGTAACGCAGCAATAACATTTTGTTAGTTGTGTTTACAAATTAGAAATGATTGAAAGGATAATTGTATTAATTATCCTGCCAGCCCAAGGTGACAACATGAAAAACAAATTGTTGTTGATGATGTTGACTATATTGGGTACGCCCGCTGTGGCTTATTCATATAGTAATGATCTTGCGGCAGCAGAATACAACTTTGCTGTGAATGAATTAAGCAAGTCTTCATACAATCAGGCAGCGATTATTGGTCAAGACGGCTCTCATAATAGAGTCGACACTCGCCAGGACGGCCATAAGTTGCAAACCGTGGTGGTACAAAACGGCACGGGTAACAGAGCAAATGTAGACCAATCAGGAAATTACAATCTGACGTATGTCTCTCAGGACGGTTTCCGTAATGATGCAGATATACAGCAGAATGGGTTCGGTAATAGTGCGATCGTTATTCAGAAAGGTTCGAATAATAGAGCGAACGTTACCCAATATGGTACGCAAAAAACCGCAGTCGTTGTTCAAAAGAACTCGTTTATGAATATTCGCGTTACTCAACGCTAAATTCAGAACGACTTAATATCAATCCGATGGGGGTTTCACCATGAAATTATTCAAAGTGGCAGCAGTTGCAGCATTAGTAGTTATCTCTGGAAGCGCGATGGCAGATCGTAATGACTTTCGTCCTTCTCAGTCTGGCGCTGAGTTGAAAATTTATCAGGACGGTGCTCATCACGTTGTGAATTCAGTTCAGACTGGTGCTGACGGCTCCCTGGTAGATATTAACCAAACGCATTACAACAACTTCGCGAATGTTCAGCAGTCTGCTAAAGACAGCAACATTTGGCTGGATCAGGATGGTGTGAAAAACACCGCTGATATTAAACAACCTGGCGGTTTCGGCTCTGATACCGATGTTACCCAGAAAGGTAACTACAACGCTGTTAACGTGAACCAGAACGCTATCCGTTCTGACATCACTATCAGCCAGCGCGGTAACTCTCACTACGCTAACGTTGTCCAGACCGACAACTACGCGAAAGCAGACGTGACTCAGCGCGGTTACAACAACTTCGTAAACGCTGCTCAGTACTAATCGTACGATGCATTAAGAACAGGGCTTCGGCCCTGTTTTTTTTGGAGGTAAGTTATGTACACCATGGTGCTACTCGCCGCGCTGACCAACCAAATCGTTTTTGATGCTCAACAACAAGGCTCCATCTGGACCATCGTGCCGCAGGTCATGCTCACGCAGGATTGCGAATGCCAGATCCAACTCGAAGCCGTACGTAAAGGCACATCTGGCAACAGCAACACCCGCCAACATTCGCGGGCACATATAAAAGGCAATGAACCCTATTCGGTATCGCGTCTGGCGATCAATGTCGACCCGGGTGATGACCTGACTATTCTTGTCACCGTCAGCGATGGCAAAGCGATCAACCTTAAACAGCAGTGGTCGCCACCGGCAATTTTATAAATCTTCCCTTCCTTATTAAAGTTGTACTGTTTTTTGCCGTTATGACTCTTCAAGCGACCGTTGCTGCTAACTGTGTAATTCTGCTCACAATATTAACAATATGTTAATTTTTGGTTGGATTATAGTTACACGAGGACCTTTCACGTCTTCAGGATGAAGCGCTTATGAGGAACTGCAAAAATGCTTATGCGTTCAGTACTATCGCTGTGTGGCCTGGCCCTTTTTTCGATCTTTTCGCCAGTATTTAGCGCTTCAGGCGCGGATGGTGTTATCCACTTCGTCGGCTCTGTTGTTGAAGATAGCTGCGATTTTTCCCACAACCAGCGCAGAGTGATGGTTGATTGCCCCGTCGGCTCCAAACGCGTCAAACAATCCATTGCAGTGGCTGACATTAATACAGCCAACATCACAAGTAACGTACCGGCAACGGTTCAGCTTCGCTATCTTGATGACAGCAAAAAATTAGCCGTTCTCAGCGTTGTTTATCGCTAGCTTCGGCCCAGACTGCGGATGTTCTACACTCAATACTGGGCATTAAGGAGGCGGCAATGAAATCCAGAATAGAGGTTGTTCAGGGCGATATCACCCGAATGACGATTGATGTGATTGTGAATGCAGCAAATTCTTCCCTGATGGGGGGCGGCGGCGTTGATGGCGCTATACACCGCGCAGCAGGCCCCGCGCTGATGGAGGCCTGTATGCAGGTCCGCCAGCAGCAGGGCACGTGCCCAACCGGCCATGCGGTGATCACCGTTGCGGGGAATTTGCCGGCAAAAGCGGTGGTGCATACCGTTGGCCCGGTCTGGCGTGATGGCGATGCGCATGAAGCGCAGCTCTTGTCCGACGCTTACCGCAACAGCCTACAGTTAGTGTGCGACAACGGTTACAAGAGCGTGGCGTTTCCGGCAATCAGTACAGGTATCTATGGATACCCGAAACCGGCGGCGGCAGAAATCGCGGTCAACACGGTTTCAGACTATCTTACCCGGCACGCTTTACCGGAGCAGGTATACTTTGTCTGCTATGACGAAGAAAACACCCGACTTTACCAGCGCTTACTTGCGCAACGCCCACCAGAACAAGACGCATAACACGCGTCTTGGGCGTGCCATCGCCCCAAAAACCCAGGCGCATCCCGACTATAGCGGCGTCCATCCACTGGCTGATAGCCTGGATGCGTTCGCCGCCCGCTATATGCTGGCTGAGATGGCGGAGCTGACGCTGGATGTGCAGTACTACATCTGGGAAGACGACATGTCCGGCCGGCTGTTGTTTAACGCACTGCTTGAGGCTGCCAGGCGCGGTGTGCGGGTACGGCTGCTGCTGGATGACAATAATACCCTCGGGCTGGATAGCGCGTTGCGGCTGCTCAATTCCCACCCCAACATTGAAGTCCGGTTATTTAATCCTTTTTCATTCCGCACCCTGCGTGCGTTAGGTTATCTCACCGATTTTGCGCGCCTTAACCGCCGTATGCATAACAAAAGTTTTACCGTCGATGGCGAGGCAACCATTATCGGTGGCCGCAATGTCGGCGACGCCTATTTCGGCGCGGGGGATGAGCCGCTGTTTTCCGATCTGGATGTCCTGGCCATCGGGCCAGTGGTCGAGCATGTCAGCAACGATTTTGAACGCTACTGGGACTGCGCGTCGGTTTCCACGCTTGAAAAAGTGCTCGACGTCAATGAGCAGGAAATCGAACAGCGTGTTCAGTTGCCGGAAGAGTGGCAGCAGGACCCGGTCGCAAAATCCTATCTGGATAAACTTGCCACTACCCAGTTCGCCACCCATCTGGATGCCGGGACGCTGACCATGATTTGGGCTAAAACGCGTTTACTGAGTGACGATCCGCGCAAAGGGGAGGGGAAAGCGCGCCGTCATTCCCTGCTGCCGCTGCGTTTATTAAACGTCATCGGCGAACCGACAAAGCAGATTGATATTATCTCGGCCTACTTTGTGCCGACCCGCGCGGGCGTCGCCCAGTTGCTGATGCTTAAGCGCAAGGGTGTCAATATCGCTATTCTCACCAACTCGCTGGCGGCCAACGATGTGGCCGTGGTTCATGCCGGCTATGCGCGCTGGCGCAAGAAACTGCTGCGTCATGGGATTGCGCTCTATGAACTGAAACCCGGCCCGCAGAAGGAGCGAGTCCAGCATGACCGCGGTTTGACAGGCAACTCCGGCTCAAGCCTGCATGCCAAAACCTTCAGCGTTGACGGCACGCACGTTTTTATCGGCTCGTTTAATTTCGACCCGCGCTCCGCCATGTTGAATACCGAAATGGGCCTGGTGATTGAAAGCCCGAAACTGGCGCAGCAGATCCATACGCGGTTCACCCAAAGCCAGCAACTGGCGGCCTGGACCTTACGGCTCGATCAAACCGGGCGGATAAACTGGATTGAACATCGTGACGGAGAGGAAGTGGTGTTGACACGGGAGCCGCAAACCCGCTTCTGGCAGCGGGTGCTGGTGACGCTGGCTTACTGGCTCCCGGTAGAATGGTTGCTGTAGTTATTTGGTTGGCGCGATGGCGGCTGACCCTTTATTTTGCGGCTTGCCGGAAAACAAGAAGCGCAGTAAAGGAATGCGCAGGTGGATTTCATATAGCGCCAGCGCGATGCCGACAACAAACACTAATCCACTGATAAATCCAAGGGTATTTGACGCGATATGCGGCGTAATATATGCCCCGTAGAACAGCGTCAGCGGATGGTGCACCAGATAGATAAAAAGCGATGCGTTAACGAAATAGGTTACGCGCGCAGACTGGAAATTAAGCAGGCGGTAACCCAACGAAAACACCACATTCACCATGCATAATCCCAGCACCATGGTGATGACGTATTCCGTCTCGTACATCCAGGCATCGCCACTGCCGTATCGCTGGTTTGCCAGATAGGCCGCAAACGCCGCAGCCGCGCCCAGCGTGCAACCGCGTGACGGTTGAATGAATAACTGTTTGATGTTTTGGTGTTTAAACGCCAGCGCGCCGAGGATAAAAAACGGTGCGTAGAACAGCGTCTGCATAACAATAAAATTAAACAACCCATCGCTTAAAATAGGGGGCCAGACAATAAACAGCGTGCGGCGAATTAGCGCGTAAACCAACCCGAGGAAACAGAAAATAATTGAGAGTTTTCCTAAGGTGATATTTTTTAACCCACGAAAACGCCCTTCAGCGATCCCGTTGGATATATTCTTAAACAAAATTAACCCGATGCTGGTTAATATCACTAGCACCAGTAAAAACCACAAATGGGAAATGAGCTCCCAGGCCAGTGTATTATATTTTTCATAACTGCTAAGCGTGTGCCAATTGTCCGCCTGGCCTTTGACGTACTGCAACATAATAAATTGCGGCAGGGTCAACAGAGGGATAGCGGTCAACATAGGGATCCCCACGCGCTCAACGCGTACTTTCCACCATTTTGGACGCGGGTAGCGCAGGAACAACATGTATGAAAAGTAACCGGAAATCACGAAGAACACTTGCATGCGGAAGGCGTGAATAAAGTCATTGAACAGGGTCAGCCACCACGACGGCGCAACGCTGTTCACATGCCAGTGATGGCTCGAATAAATGAGTGAAATGTGAAACGGGATCCCCAACAGCATTAACCAGGCGCGGATAGAATCCAGGAAATATTCTCGCTGTACTGACGTCGTCTTCATATAACTCCGCAAACTCTCGGACTTTTCGTCTTATCGCAATGTGCGTATGTGGGTAAATTCGTCGGCAACCCTACACCAACTCCTGGTAAGTGTCTCCAGGTTTAACTCGCAAAACGAATCCCTACGCCCGCAACTGTATAAACCCTGAGCCAGCGGGATGAACAAAGAGGGGATTATGTTGTCGGAAAGCCTGAGTTTCCATTAAAATGGATCGGATTGATTTAAGCACACAAAGGGGGATGTGCTAATTAATATGAAAATTAAACCACAGATGTTGAAATTGCACTGGTTAGGCGCGGCAGTGATGTTGTCCCTTTATACCACCTCGGTTTGGGCATTCTCCATTGACGATGTCGCAAAACAGGCCAAATCATTAGCCGATAAAAGCTTTGAAGCGCCGAAAAGCAATCTGCCGTCCGTTTTCCGCGACATGAAATACGCGGACTATCAGCAGATCCAGTTCAATCACGACAAAGCCTACTGGAACAACGTAAAGACCCCGTTTAAGCTTGAATTTTATCATCAGGGTATGTACTTCGACACGCCTGTCACGATCAATGAAGTGACGTCAACGGCGGTGCGTAAAATCAAATACAACCCGGATTATTTCAACTTCGGCGACGTCCAGCACGATAAAGACACCGTTAAAGATCTCGGTTTCGCTGGCTTCAAAGTGCTTTATCCGATCAACAGCAAAGACAAAAACGACGAAATCGTCAGTATGCTGGGCGCCAGCTACTTCCGCGTGATCGGCCAGGGCCAGGTGTATGGTCTCTCCGCGCGTGGTCTGGCGATTGATACCGCATTGCCCTCCGGCGAAGAGTTCCCGCGTTTTCGCGAATTCTGGATCGAGCGTCCAAAACCCACCGACAAGCGCCTGACTATTTATGCGCTGCTTGACTCGCCGCGCGCTACCGGCGCTTACCGGTTTGTGATTATGCCGGGCCGCGACACGGTGGTGGACGTCCAGTCTAAAGTTTACCTGCGCGATAAAGTCGGCAAACTCGGCGTTGCGCCGTTAACCAGCATGTTCCTGTTCGGGCCGAACCAGCCGTCCCCTGCGACTAACTACCGCCCGGAACTGCATGACTCTAACGGTTTATCCATTAAAGCCGGCAACGGGGAATGGATCTGGCGTCCGCTGAATAACCCGAAACACCTGGCCGTGAGCTCCTTCAGCACCGAAAACCCACAGGGCTTTGGTCTGCTGCAACGTGGCCGTGAGTTCTCGCGTTTTGAAGATATCGACGATCGTTACGATCAGCGCCCGAGCGCCTGGGTCACGCCTGTTGGCGAATGGGGTAAAGGAAAAGTCGAACTGGTCGAGATCCCGACCAATGACGAAACCAACGACAACATCGTCGCCTACTGGACGCCGGATCAACTGCCGGAGCCGGGTAAAGAGATGAACTTCAAATACACGATCACTTTCAGTCGTGATGAAGACAAGCTCCATGCGCCGGAAAGCGCGTACGTTACCCAGACCCGCCGTTCCACCGGCGACGTGAAGCAGTCGAACCTGATCCGCCAGCCGGACGGCACTATTGCCTTTGTCGTGGATTTCTCTGGTCCGGAAATGAAAAAGCTGCCGCCTGAAACGCCGGTGAGCGCGCAAACCAGCATTGGCGACAACGGTGAAATCGTTGAAAGCGCCGTGCGCTATAATCCTGTCACCAAAGGGTGGCGGATGATTGTGCGCGTTAAGCTGAAAGACGCCAAGAAAACCACCGAAATGCGTGCCGCGCTGGTCAATGGCGATCAGACGCTGAGTGAAACCTGGAGCTATCAGCTACCTGCCAATGAATAAGTCTAATCCCTACATTGAGGCGTTGCCGCTTTCCGCCCAGGCGAAAGCGGCGCTGGTGGAGAATACCTCCGACCTGCGCGAAATCCATCATGCTCTCGGCGAAGCGGATTATACCGTTTCCCGGGACGATGATTCGCCGCTGGAATCTGTAAAAACGCGTCTGGAGATGAGCTGGCCCGATTCGCTGGCTGATGGCCAGTTAATCAAAGATGACGAAGGGCGCACCCAGCTTCAGGCGATGCCAAAAGCCAAACGCTCTTCTATGTTCCCGGACCCCTGGCGTACCAACCCGGTTGGGCGTTTCTGGGATCGCCTGCGTGGGCGCGAAGTCGCGCCGCGCTATCTTTCGCGCCTGACGAAAGAACAGCAGGCATCGGAACAGAAGTGGCGTACCGTGGGCACCATCCGCCGTTACATCCTGCTGCTGCTGACCCTGTCGCAAACGGTCGTCGCCACCTGGTATATGAAAACCATTCTCCCTTACCAGGGCTGGGCGCTGATCAATCCTGCTGATATGTTTGGCCAGAATTTGTGGGTCTCTTTCATGCAGTTGCTGCCCTATGTTCTGCAAAGCGGCATCCTGATCCTGTTCGCTATCCTGTTCTGTTGGGTATCGGCGGGGTTCTGGACGGCGTTAATGGGCTTCCTGCAACTGTTGATTGGCCGGGATAAATACAGTATTTCCGCCTCGACGGTGGGCGATGAGCCTATCAATCCGGAGCATCGCACTGCGCTGATTATGCCGATCTGCAACGAAGACGTGGATCGCGTTTTCGCGGGCCTGCGGGCGACCTGGGAATCGGTAAAAGCCACCGGGCAACAGCAGCATTTCGACGTCTATATCCTGAGCGACAGCTACAACCCGGATATTTGCGTCGCTGAGCAAAAAGCCTGGATGGAGTTGATCGCCGAAGTGCAGGGCGAGGGGCAGATTTTCTATCGCCGCCGCCGCCGCCGCGTGAAGCGTAAAAGCGGTAACATCGACGATTTCTGCCGTCGCTGGGGCAGCCAGTACAGCTATATGGTGGTGCTGGACGCCGACTCGGTAATGACCGGCGACTGTCTGACCGGGCTGGTGCGCCTGATGGAAGCGAACCCGAATGCCGGGATCATTCAGTCTTCCCCGAAAGCCTCCGGTATGGATACGCTGTACGCCCGTTGCCAGCAGTTTGCTACCCGCGTCTATGGTCCGTTGTTTACCGCTGGCCTGCATTTCTGGCAGTTGGGTGAATCGCACTACTGGGGCCATAACGCTATTATCCGCGTTAAGCCGTTCATTGAGCACTGCGCCCTCGCGCCGTTGCCGGGTGAAGGGTCGTTCGCCGGGTCGATACTGTCTCACGACTTCGTGGAAGCCGCGCTGATGCGCCGTGCAGGGTGGGGCGTGTGGATCGCGTATGACCTGCCAGGCTCGTATGAAGAGTTGCCGCCGAACCTGTTGGATGAACTGAAGCGTGACCGTCGCTGGTGCCACGGCAACCTGATGAACTTCCGCCTGTTCCTGGTGAAAGGCATGCACCCGGTGCACCGCGCGGTGTTCCTGACCGGTGTGATGTCCTATCTCTCTGCACCGCTGTGGTTTATGTTCCTCGCGTTGTCCACGGCCTTGCAGGTGGTGCATGCGTTAACCGAGCCGCAGTACTTCCTGCAACCGCGCCAGCTGTTTCCGGTGTGGCCGCAGTGGCGGCCAGAACTGGCGATTGCACTGTTTGCGTCGACCATGGTGCTGCTGTTCCTGCCTAAGCTGTTGAGCGTGCTGTTGATCTGGTGCAAAGGCTCCAAAGAGTACGGCGGATTCCTGCGCGTGACCGCGTCACTGCTGCTGGAAGTGCTGTTCTCAGTGCTGCTCGCCCCAGTGCGTATGCTATTCCACACGGTATTCGTAGTGAGCGCGTTTCTCGGTTGGGAAGTGGTCTGGAATTCGCCGCAGCGTGACGACGACTCCACACCGTGGGGCGAAGCCTTTATGCGTCACGGTTCGCAATTGCTGCTGGGCCTGGTATGGGCAGTGGGGATGGCGTGGCTCGACCTGCGCTTCCTGTTCTGGCTGGCGCCGATTGTGTTCTCGCTGATCCTGTCGCCGTTCGTGTCGGTAATTTCCAGCCGCGCGACCGTTGGTCTGCGTACTAAGCGCTGGAAACTGTTCCTTATCCCGGAAGAGTACAATACGCCGCAGGTGCTGCTGGATACCGAACGCTATTTGCACCTGAACCGTGAACGCACGCTGGACGACGGCTTTATGCATGCGGTGTTCCATCCATCGTTTAACGCGCTGGCAACGGCAATGGCTACCGCACGCCACCGCGCCAGCCACGTGCTGGAAATCGCGCGCGATCGCCATGTTGAACAGGCGCTGAATGAAACGCCGGATAAACTTAACCGCGACCGCCGTCTGGTATTGCTGAGTGACCCGGTCACCCTGGCGCGACTGCATTACCGCGTATGGGCGGCACCTGAGAAGTATTCTTCCTGGGTGTCGGACTATCAGGGATTAACGCTCAATCCCAGCGCCCTGAAAACGCGCTAAACTGTACTGCAATGTAAAAAGCCGGCCACCAGGGCCGGCTTTTTTATCACGAAAAACGACAGGAATTATTTCATGCGCGCTGTTGTCATCATCATCGTCGCCATGCTGTTAAGCGGTTGCGGCAGTATTATTAGCCGAACCATCCCCGGGCAGGGACACGGCAACCAGTATTACCCCGGCGTACAGTGGGATGTCAGAGACTCGGCATGGCGTTACGTCACCGTGCTCGATCTGCCGTTTTCGCTGGTATTCGATACCCTGCTACTGCCGATCGATGCGAGCCACGGTCCTTACGAGTAACTTAACGCTCGTCCCACTCATCGGCCGCTGCCTGGCCTTCTTCGGTATCCAGTGGCGGCTCCAACTGGAATTCGCCCTCATCCCATTCATGGAGAGTATTTTCCTCCAGCCACTCCTGGCGCAACTCGATTTCGTCAAAATCGCCGTCAAACACGCTCTGGGCGGCTTCACCGGTTAGCATCGGCAGACACTCGCCATCTTCAGTATCATCGGCAAAAAATTCAGCCTGCCACATAATATCGCCATCCTGCAGGATGTATTTCTGGATATTAAGCTGCTGTATGTTTGCCTCGTCTTCAGCGATCCCGGGGTTATCCGCCAGGAATTCTTCGCGAGCGGCGTCAATGGCTTCTTCAAGTGTGGCGTACATAGACATGGCAATCTCCCTGTGTGCATGGGCTTTTCAGGAAAGAATAGACGAATCTGACAATTTGCCAGTATGAATGTGAAATTTTAATGCTGAAATATCAGAGGGTCGCCACAACGCGGCAGCAGTTCCCTGCCGCCGCAAGGGTTTAGTAGCGCGAAGGGACACCTTCAGGGCGGGTTTTGAAACGGCGGTGCAACCACATGTACTGCTCCGGGGCCATCAGAATACAGCGCTCTACCACGCCGTTCATCCAGCGGGCGGTGTCTTCAGCGGTCTCCAGGGGTGGGTTGCATTCTGGCTCGAGGATCACCATTTCATAGCCTTTGCCATCGGGTTTGCGGCGTGGCACAAACGGAACCACGCAGGCCTGGGACATTCTCGCCAGCATCCAGGTACCGGTGGTCGTAGCGGCCTGTTCCACGGCGAAGAACGGTACAAATACGCTGCTGCGCGGGCCGTAGTCGTGGTCCGGCGCATACCATATGATGTCGCCCTTTTTCAGCGCCCGCACCATGCCTTTAAGATCTTTGCGGTCGATCATCGCCTTATTGGAGCGCATCCGTCCCCAGGTTTGCAGCCAGTCGAGCAGGGGGTTATCGTTAGGGCGATATACGCCAATACCGGGGTTATGGATGCCGAAAATGCGTGCACCCAGTTCCAGCGTCAGGAAGTGCACGCCAATTAGTAGCACGCCCTTGCCCTGAGACTGAACCGCTGTGATATGTTCGGTGCCGGAAACATCAAACCAGCGTTCAACACGCCAGGTGGGCCAGAACCAGGCCATACCGGTTTCCATCAGGCCCATGCCCACCGATTCAAAGTTTTTCACCACCATCTGATGACGTTCCGCATCCGATTTTTCCGGGAAGCACAGCTCAAGGTTACGGTAGGCAATACGCGCCCGGCGCTTCATAAAACGCATCGCCAGGCGGCCTATACCGCAGCCGAGACGATAAATCACCGGGTAGGGTAGCAGCACGACCAGCCAGAGCAGCGCAATACCCAGCCAGTTAAGCCAGTAACGGGGATGGAGCAGGCGACGCGAGAATGTGGGTAGTTGAGTCATGAATTTCCTGAATGATAAATCGAGAAACTATAGGGCCTATTGTGGCATTAATTTTTCTCTGGGCCAAAAATCTCAGCGAGTTAGCCAGGGATGCCGCTGGGTTTGTTGGAATAAGAGGGCAAATGTAGCGCAGAATGTGTGGATGTAAATTGGTGTTAAATGCTTTATCATGCCGCGCGATAAATTCCCCTTACCGATTGCAGGAACGAACACCATGCCAGTGTTGCATAACCGCATTTCGAATGAGGAACTCAGGGCGCGTATGCTGGCAGAAACCGAGCCGCGCACCACAGTCTCATTCTATAAATATTTCACCATTGTTAATCCCCAGGCCACCCGCGACGCGCTGTACCAGGCTTTTGTCGAACTGAGCGTGTTTGGCCGCGTGTATCTTGCTAACGAGGGGATTAACGCCCAGATTAGCGTTCCGGCCAGCAAGCTCGACGCGCTGCGCGAGTTGCTGTACGGGTTTGATCCGGCGCTGAACGGCCTGCGTTTGAATATCGCGCTGGATGACGACGGGAAATCGTTCTGGGTGCTGCGGATGAAAGTGCGCGATCGCATCGTGGCGGACGGGATAGACGATCCGCAGTTTGACGCCAGCGACGTTGGCGAATACCTGAAGGCCGCTGAAGTGAACGCTATGCTCGACGATCCTGACGCGGTGTTTATCGATATGCGCAACCACTACGAATACGAAGTCGGCCATTTCGAAAATGCGCTGGAAATCCCGGCGGACACTTTCCGTGAACAGTTGCCGAAAGCCGTTGAGATGATGGAAACGCACAAAGACAAAAAAATCGTCATGTACTGCACCGGGGGGATTCGTTGCGAAAAAGCCAGCGCCTGGATGCGCCATAACGGTTTTAAGCAGGTGTGGCACATTGAGGGCGGGATCATTGAATACGCCCGCCGCGCCCGTGAACAGGGGTTGCCGGTGCGTTTTGTCGGTAAAAATTTCGTGTTTGACGAGCGGATGGGCGAGCGCATCAGTAATGACGTGATCGCGCATTGCCACCAGTGTGGTTCACCGTGCGACACCCACACCAACTGCAAAAACGACGGTTGCCACCTGCTGTTTATTCAGTGCCCGGCCTGCGCTGAGAAATTCAACGGGTGTTGTAGCGAGAAGTGCCAGCAAGAGCTGGCGTTGCCGGAGGAACAGCAGCGTCAACTGCGTGCTGGGCGGGAGAACGGCGCGAAAATCTTTAATAAATCCCGGGGACGGTTAAACACCAAACTGGGCATTCCCGACCCCGAGTGACCTTTCCCCTCGCGGTAACCGCCGCGAGGGAATCGGTTATTTCTTCTGAACGCCTTCCACGGAAATGATCAGCTCAACATCCTGAGACGCCGGGCCCAGATCGGTGGTGATATTAAAATCTTTCAAATGAATTTTGCCGCTGGCTTCAAAACCTGCGCGCTGACCACCCCACGGATCGCTGCCCTGGCCGATTAATTTCGCGTCCAGGGTTACCGGTTTGGTGACGCCGTTCAGAGTCAGGTTGCCGGTAATATCCAGACCATCGCCATCTTTTTTCACTTCTGTCGAGGTGAAGGTGGCCTGCGGGAACTTGGCGACGTTAAGGAAATCCGCGCTGCGCAGGTGTTTGTCACGCTCAGCATGGTTAGTATCCAGGCTGTTGGTGTTGATGGTGACATTCACTTTATCCGCCGCCGGGTTTTTTTCATCAAAGGTGAATGCGCCGTCGAAATCACGGAACGTACCGTACAGCCAGCTGTAACCCAGATGCTGAATACGGAAATTAACAAAGGCGTGCTGGCCTTGTTTGTCGATAACATAATCCGCAGCCACAGCGGAACCGGTAGTAAATAACAGGGCACCCATCGTTAACCCCAGCAGGCTTTTTTTCATTTTCGCTCCTCAGTCCTTAGTTTATGACGCTTTCCCGAGCATCCGCTTCAGGGTGGCATCTTTATCGATAAAGTGATGTTTAAGCGCGGCAAGCGCGTGTAAAACAGAAAAAATCACCACGCCCCAGGCCAGCCACAGGTGAACCTGACCAGCGAGATCGGCCTGGACGCCCGCGTCGCTCAGGGTCGCTGGCACCTCGAACCAGCCAAACACGCTGATTGGCTTGCCGTCGGCGGTGGAAATCAGATAACCGCTGATCAGAATGGCGAACAGCAGCAGATACAGCAGGGCGTGGCCTGCCGCAGCGGCGACACGGGTAACGCGGGTATAGGTGGGCAGCGCGCGCGGCGGCTTCGAGATAACGCGCCAGGCCAGGCGGATCACCATCGCCATCATCAAAAGGATGCCAATGCTCTTGTGCAGTTCTGGCGCGTTGTGATACCAGCCATCGTAATAACTCAGCGTCACCATCCACAGGCCCAGGCCAAACATACCGTAAACGGTAAGGGCGATGACCCAGTGTAAAAGCACTGAAAGATGTCCGTATCGGGTGGGAGAATTACGCCACTGCATGTTGTGCGCCTGTTAAATTTTAAAGTTGGTGCAACAATGGCGTGAGCGGGAATCAAAAGCAATCCAAAAAAATGGAAGCAGTCCATCAAAGAAATTGAACGATAAAAGAATGCTTAACTAATGTGTAATTTAGCGTTGTCTTTGCATGGAATAACGGTTGAAAAGGGGAGGGGATGATTAAATCTGCGTCAGCATTATGTCAATCTATGTCAGTTTTATTGATGGCAAACTCATCAATAAAACCAGATCCAGATAAGATCGATAATCGCCAACAGCGACCACAGCACCAGGTAAAGCACCAGATGCTCGCGCACGTTGTTGACCAGAAAATGAAAAAGCCGGCGCATAATTAAACCCGTTTCAGGAAAGTCGTCGGCATTATACCCGTTTACCGCGCCGTAAGGGGAATAACAGGGGCGGAAACCCACCCTTGTAATCAGGCGTTTTTAAAACGGCTCAGGGCGAAAGGGGAAAGATCGAACTGAGGCGCGGCGTTTTGCGCAAAATCGCAGGCGATTTCACCGAGCACGGAGGCGAACTTAAATCCGTGCCCGCTCAGACCGGTGATGACCAGGGTGTTTGGCGCGCCGGGCAGCGTATCGATAATAAAATCTTCATCCGGGGAATTATCGTAGGTACAGGCTGCGCCATACAGACAGCCGCCGATACCCGGCAGGATGTGGCGTAAGAACGGGAAGGCTTCCGCGCCATCGGTATGCACTGCGCCGAACGGTTTTCGTTCTTCAGGCGCGCTAATGATTTGCCCGCCGTTGTGCTTGCCGATTTTCAGCTCGTTGTTATCTGCTGGAAAACCATAGAATTGATCGCCGTTAGGTAGCTCACCGGTAAAGGCCGGAAAACGGTTATTCGTGCTGTAACGGCCATCGGCCTGATACCAGGCAAAAATTTTCCGTACCGGGGTAATGGGTAATTCAGGGATTAGACGCGTAACCCAGGTTCCGGCACTTAATAGCATTTTACGCCCGCGGAACGTGCCTTCTGACGTGTCGATACTGACCCCGTCCGCATCGGTGTGAATCGCCTGCACCGGGCAGTTAAAGAGCTGTGCGCAACCGGCTTCTTCTGCCAGGCGTATCCAGGCGGCAATGGCGGTTTCGCTGTGAAGCACGCCGGAATTGGGTTCGAACAGACCGATAAAATCTGCCGGAACGGTGATTTCTGGCCAGCATGCCATCAGTGCGGCAGCATCAAGTTTTTCCAGCGGCAGGCTGAACTGGTGCGCACTTTGCTCCACGTTTGCCAGAAAGTCGGAATGCGCAGGGCCGAGGTTCAGTACGCCGCTGCGGGTGAAAATTTTCTCGCCGCTCAGCTGCTGGAGTTCATCCCACAGTTTTTGCGCCCGCAGCACCAGCGGAACGTATTTCTCGCCTTCGCCATAGGCATGGCGAATCAGACGTGATTCACCGTGATGACTGCCTTCCTGGTGCGGCGGATGGGCTGAATCGGTCATTAACACCTTCAGGCCCGCACGGGTGGCGTAATACCCGGCAGCGGCACCCACGGAACCACTGC
Source organism: Atlantibacter sp. (assembly GCF_032062175.1). Lineage (NCBI taxonomy): Bacteria > Pseudomonadati > Pseudomonadota > Gammaproteobacteria > Enterobacterales > Enterobacteriaceae > Atlantibacter > Atlantibacter sp. The sequence goes on along the minus strand of NZ_DAMBQK010000010.1, from coordinate 77,805 downwards.
CAACAATAATGAGATCGTACTCCATGGACATTTTCTCCATTTGAGTGAAGGGAGTGCAGAGTAAAGAACCTGAGGAAAAGAAACAAGATTTACCCTAATGGTTAACAACCCATATCGCGGGAAATATAACTACATCACAGGACAGATTTGTTTGCGCAACGATGCTTAAGTGAAATTAATATAAGCGGCTGCAATCAGAATATTCAAAAAATTAAGGCACCCGAAGGTGCCTGTCGATTAAAAGATAAGCACGTTAATGCTTGCGATAATCGTTTTCCTGGTAATCACTGGATTCTATTTTTGCAATGCCAGCTTCGAGAATCGAAATAAACTGGCGTGCTACGTCGGTAGTGAGCCAAAGGGTTTGCCCAACTTCGGTGTCTTCTTGATTAGGGCGATTTGGCGATTGATAGTGCAGACGTAGCATCAGCGCATCGTAGCTATCGACGGTGCTGATATCCCATCCTACAAGGGGATGCGTTTGAATAACTTCATTATTCTTTACCATTATAACCCCCTTAATCGTGTTTATAGACAACGTCATTCGAGGTTCAATGCGTCTTTTATTGAAGCAATTTGAGTATATCAGTGGATTAGCATCAACGTCTAAAAAATATATTTCCTGCAACACATTTTTTAAATCGGTGGAAAAGTTTGAACAATAAAACGGCAACTTATTCGTATAAATAAGCGCTTAGCGGCCATTATTACAGATAAAACTGAAAAAATAATTGCGCTTTGGGGGATATTAAAAAGCCGGGCGGCGAGCCCGGAAATGCACAATGAGAGAATAATTTTTTATTTTCGCTATCCGAAATGCATCAACATGCCACGACAGAAACGATATCAAAGCAGCATGTTGATACAGCACGAATCTAGGGTGAAGAGAACCAGTCGTCAGCGCTTTCCCAGGTTTCCTGGAGGATCTCGCTGATCCTGTCTTTGTCCTCTTTTGCGCCGCCCAGTACCGAAAGATGATTCGCGGCGGCATAACGCACGCTAACCTGGTTCCCGGTGTCTGGAAAAGAGTGCTCAATACGACGCGTCAATTCATTTGTCAGCGCATCAATCGCGCCGGGTGGTAATACAGTTGTTTTGGCTATGGTGACTTCAATACGCATGATCGCCCCCTGTTGTTTATACTGGATATTTATACAGTTAAGCTGTCCAGGTTGCAACAGGAGGCAGAAAATATTTCTCTGTCAGCGTTTTACCGACCAGCGCACCGTTTCGCCCGCAAGGAAAGGAATCAGGGTGTCGTCGCTCAGGGCGATGCTCTGGGCGATGGTTTCGTCTTGTTTTACCAGCGTAATCTGCGTTTCATTTACCGGCAGGCCGTAAAAGCGCGGGCCGTTCAGTGAGCAGAACGCTTCAATGTGTTGCAGCGCGTTCATTTCTTCAAACACGGTGGCATAAGCACCCAGCGCAGACGGAGCGTTGAAGCAGCCTGCGCAGCCGCAGCTGGTTTCTTTTTTATGGCGCGCATGGGGCGCGGAGTCGGTGCCGAGGAACACCCGGTCGCAGCCGCTGGCGACCAGTTCGCGCAGTGCCTGTTGATGAATACTGCGTTTTAAAATCGGCAGACAATAGAGGTGAGGGCGCACGCCGCCTACCAGCATATGGTTGCGGTTAAACATCAAATGCTGCGGGGTAATGGTGGCGGCCAGCCGCTCGTTACCGTCCTGCACATACTGGGCCGCGTCTTTGGTGGTGATGTGCTCAAATACCACTTTCAGGTGGGTCAGGCGCTGGCGCAGCGGTTCCATCACGGTTTCAATAAAACGCGCTTCCCGGTCGAAAATATCGATATCGGCATGGGTCACTTCGCCGTGCACCAGCAGCGGCATACCGATTTTTTCCATTCGCTCCAGCACCGGCATAATCGCATCGGTGCTGGTCACGCCGTGGCTGGAGTTGGTGGTAGCGTTGGCCGGATAGAGCTTGGCGGCAGTAAACACGCCTTCGTTAAATCCGCGTTCCAGCTCGTCGGCATCAAGGGTGTCGGTCAGATAGCAGGTCATTAACGGTTCGAACGTATGGCCAGCCGGTACGGCATCCAGAATACGCTGACGGTAGGCACGGGCGGCATCGACGGTCGTCACAGGCGGTGCCAGGTTAGGCATCACAATCGCGCGGCCATAGGTTTCGCTGGTGTAAGGCACCACGATGTTAAGCATGTCGCCATCGCGTAAATGGACGTGCCAGTCGTCTGGGCGGCGGATGGTTAATTCCTGGGATGATACGGTCATGAGCGTGCTCCGGCTGGTGGGAAATCAGTCAACAATGGCTGGATTTATGCCGGGCACAAAGGATATGCGGAAACGTTTTCGTTTGCATCCTTTTTATTGCGGGGGCAGCGGGTGCCCCCCGTGTCGATCAGTCAATAAACGGGATAACTATTTCGCCCGGTTTGACTTCAATACCTTTGGCATACTGCTTCGCCATCGCCTCGCCTTTGGTGCGGTCTTCACTCAATACGTAAGCGGGCTGTTGGTTAAAATAACTTTTTAACGACTGGTTAAGATACGGTGTTAGCGTTTTTAATACGCCTTCCATTTTCTGGGGTAACACCTCAGCGCTCACCACTTCCATATCCTGTAAATAGATTGCGCCCTGCTCTTTATTAAAGGTTGGCAGCGCCTTCAGGGTCAGTTTCATGGTGGCTTTCTGGTCGCCAAACAGCGAGGTCAAATCCAGGTTCGCGTCACCGGTCAGAGTGACTTTATTCGGTTCCTGGCGGCCAATCTGGCTGGAAAGATTCGACAACACAATATGCGCGTCGGCGACACCGGGCAGGCCAATGTCTTTGGTGAAGTTATTGCGCTTCGCCAGCGCCTGGTTAATTTCCTGCTCGGTTACGGTGTATTGGGTTAGCTGGTTGCAGCCCACCAGCAGCATCGTCAGTAGCCCGACGAGTGCGACAACGATTTTTTTCATCAGATTCCTCAGCGTTACGCCATCCTTAATTAACGGCAGCATCGCGCAATGAGGCGGAAAATAACAGGGAAAAAAACTGAAACGCCGGCGCAGCGCGCCGGCTCAGGCTTAGATCGCCATTGAGGTAAGAAGATTGACCTGGGTCTGCTTCGCCATATTGTCGCGATAGTCCGCCACGCGGGTCGGCCAGGTAATACCCTGTACCAGCGTCAGGTTACGCAACAGCGGGAACAGATCGATATCGTCGTCAGAAAGCTCACCGTTAACCGCGTTTGGCGCTTTGATGTGCTTATCAAGGGCACGTAGATCGTCGCTGATGTTTTTAATCAACCCCGGGGAGTGGGCCATATGCTCGTCAAACGCCCCAATTGACGCCTGTTTTTTCTCAGTAAAATAGGCACGGGCTTCCGGCGTGGAGAACTCGTCAAACGGCGCTTTCGCCATACGCGGTAGCAGCAGACGGTTGGCGTACTCGTTGACCTTACGCAGCCAGGTGGCGATAGCCGGGTTACGCGCGCCCGTCAGCAACGGCTTGCCGTCCAGCTTATCGACGTAGTGCACGATATCCATGCTTTCAGCCATATAGCGGCTGTCGTCTTTTTGCAGGATGGGGGCCATTTTCTGGCCAATCATTCGGGTGGGGGTATCAACATCGTCATTCATCAGAATGTTGAGCTCGACGGGGATATTCTTAAGCCCGAAAATCATGCGCGCTTTCACGCAGAATGGGCAGTGATCGTAAATATATAGCTTCACGTTTCTCCTCCATATGATGAGCGTAACTTTCAGTATGGAGGAGAAAAAAGCAGGGGGCAAATCAGCTACCCGGCTCCAGCATTGACGGGTCGATGCGGCGCAGGCTGAACTGCCACCACAGCGCGAAGAAGGTGATGAGCCCCACCGCGCCCAGCATCGCCCAGGGCAACTCCGGCTGGCCAAGCGTGTGCCCCATGTCGAACAGCCAGCCGCCGCCCGCGTAACCGAACGCGCCGCCAATCGCCAGGCCGAGACGGCTAAAGCCCATATAGCTGCCACGCGCCCGGGCGTCCGCCAGTGAAGCGCTGAGCGTTTCCCTCGCTGGTTCGGCAATGATTGAGCCGATATAAAACACGCAGATCAGGGTAAAAAGCTGTTGCAGGGAGGCGGTGAGGCCCATCGGCACCAGGCTGAACGTCATCAGCAACAGCCCCGCCATTAAGCGCTGTTCAAGGCGGAAGCGCTTTTCGCTCCAGCGGGCGATGGGGTACAGCAGCGTCAGCGACAGTGCCGCTTCAATGGCGTACATCCATTTCACCGCCGCAGGCGTCCCGGCAATGTTGTTGACCATAATCGGCAGCATCAGCATCACCTGTACCGCCAGCATGTAATAACCTGCCAGCGTCAACACGTAAGTGATAAACCGCTTGTCCTTCAACACCCGGCCCATGCCTTCGCGCATCGGGGTGCGAATGGTAGAAAGCTTATAGGCGGGCAGCAGCCAGGCATTCACGCCCGCGCATACCACAAACAGCACCGCGCCCACGGCGCACACCAGCCGGAAGTCATATTGCAGCAGCCAACTGCCGAGCAGCGCGCCGATAACCGCCCCGGCGCTGTCCTGCATCATCAGCAATGAGAAAAAACGCCCGCGCTGGTCCGGGCGAACCAGTTTGACCACCAGCGCCGAGCGCGGCGGGTCGAACAGCGTGCCGCCAATACCGGACAGGAAGCAGGAAAACCACAGCAGCCAGGGCTCATGGGCGATCCCCATGGTGGCGAAGCCCGCGGCGCGCAGCAGCATACCGGTGACGATCATCGGTTTGGCGCCAAATCGGTCGGCAATCGCGCCGCCAAAAATCCCCAAACCCTGTTGCGTGAGCTGACGCAAGCCGAGCGCAATCCCGACCAACAGCGCGGCCCAACCCATTTGGTCAACAAAGCGAATCGAAATCAGCGGAAAGACAACGAAGAAGCCCAACACCACCAGCATATTGTCGAGCAGCAGGAAATATTTACCCAGGCTCCTTGCCTGCGAGACCCCAGCCATTTCCCCCTCCCGGGAAACGAAACCACAGAAAACCATTCTGCTGTGCCCGGTCACATTTTCCCATCATCGTTGCGACAATATTTTTTTATCAATCTATGAGATTGATTGATGGCGTTAATCGAAACGCGATAACGGCCTGAAAAAAGGCATGTTGCTGTTTTCACTGTTCTCCTGGCAACAGGTATAGTAAAAACATGGCGTGGCTAACGGGCGACGACAGAATGCCTGCAAGGAGTAACGACAGATGTTTGGCTATCGCAATAATGTGCCGAAAATACGCTTAGTGACCGACCGCCTGGTTGTCCGCCTGATTTACGAGCGGGATGCCTGGCGCCTGGCGGATTACTATGCCGAGAACCGGCAATTTCTGAAGCCCTGGGAGCCGATCCGCGACGAGAGCCATTGCTATCCGTCCGGCTGGCAGGCGCGGCTCAGCATGATCAACGAACTGCACAAGCAGGGCAGCGCCTTCTATTTCGCGCTGTTCGATCCTGATGAAAAAGAGATTTACGGCGTCGCCAACTTTTCGAACGTGGTGCGCGGGTCGTTTCACGCCTGCTATCTGGGCTATTCGCTGGGGGAAAAGTGGCAGGGACAAGGGTTGATGTTCGAAGCGCTGACCTCCGCGATCCGCTATATGCAGCGCACCCAGCATATTCACCGCATCATGGCGAACTATATGCCCCATAACCAGCGCAGCGGGGATCTGCTCGCCCGGCTGGGTTTCGAAAAAGAGGGCTATGCCAAAGAGTATTTGCTGATCGACGGCGTCTGGCGCGATCACGTTTTAACCGCACTGACTACCAAAGAATGGACCGCAGGTCGTTAAGGAGCCCCAATGAAATACTCACTCAGCGCCACTGAAGCCCGCGTGATTGGCTGTATGCTGGAAAAACAGGTCACCACGCCCGAGCAATATCCGCTGTCGGTTAACAGTGTCGTCACGGCCTGCAATCAGAAAACTAACCGCGAGCCGGTGCTGAATCTCAGCGAGTCTGAGGTGCAAAACACCCTGGATTTGCTGGTGAAGCGCCACTACCTGCGCACCGTCAGCGGGTTCGGCAATCGGGTGATGAAATACGAACAACGCTTCTGCAATTCCGAGTTCGGCGATCTCAAGCTGAACAGCGCAGAAGTGGCACTCATTACCACGCTGCTGCTGCGCGGCGCGCAAACGCCGGGGGAACTGCGCGGGCGCACCTCGCGGATGCACGAATTCGCGGATATGGCGGAAGTAGAAAACACCCTGGAACGGCTGGCGGCCCGTGAGGACGGCCCGTTTGTGGCGCGCCTGCCGCGCGAGCCGGGCAAGCGCGAAAGCCGCTATATGCACCTGTTTAGCGGCGATGCGGTCATTCCCGCTCAGGATGAAGAGCCCATCAGTGCACCCTCTGACGATCTTGTGCTGCGTGTCGAGGCGCTGGAAGCACAGGTTCAAGAGTTACAAACCCGGCTCGATTCCCTGTTAGCACACCTCGGAGAATAATATGACGTTATTGCGGGTTGGCATGGTGGGCCTGGGCGGTATCGCCCAAAAAGCCTGGCTGCCGGTACTCTCTGCAGCAGCGCGCTGGCAACTGGCGGGGGCGTTTTCCCCAACGCAGGCCAAAGCGCAGCCGATTTGCGACGCTTACCGTATTCCTTACGTTGGGTCGATTGCCGAACTGGCGACACGTTGCGATGCGGTTTTTGTTCACAGCAGCACCGCCAGCCACTACGCGGTGGTGAATGAACTGCTGAACGCGGGGGTTCACGTCTGCGTGGATAAACCGCTGGCGGAAAACCTGTCGGATGCCGAACGGCTGGTGGAGCTGGCAGCGCGTAAAAAACGCACCCTGATGGTGGGCTTTAACCGCCGTTTTGCACCGCGCTACCGGGAACTGAAATCTCGCCTTACCCAGTGCGCGTCGCTACGGATGGATAAACACCGCGCAGACAGCGTCGGCCCGCATGATTTACGGTTCACTCTGCTGGATGACTATCTCCACGTGGTGGATACCGCGCTCTGGCTGGCGGACGGTGCGGCGGAACTGCAAAGCGGGGTGCTGCAAACTAACGATCAGGGAGAGATGCTGTATGCCGAGCACCATTTCGCCCATCAGCAGTTGCAGATCACCACCAGCATGCACCGCCGTGCGGGCAGCCAGCGCGAGTGGGTGCAGGCGGTTACTGACGGCGGCCTGTATCAGGTCACTGATATGCGCGACTGGCAGGAAGAGCGCGGAGCAGGCGTCGTGACGCAGCCCATCCCCGGTTGGCAAAGCACACTTGAACAGCGCGGATTCGTCGGTTGCGCCGAACATTTTATCGACTGCGTGGCAAATCAGACCCTTCCCGAAACCGCAGGGGAACAGGCGCTGCTGGCCCAGCGGGTGGTGGAAAAACTGTGGCGCGAGGCGATGGAAGAATAACCGCCTGGATACCCAAAATAATTAAAATTGCAGGAAGGCGGCGACGCAGCGAATCCCCAGGAGCTTACATCAGTAAGTGACTGGGGTGAGCGAGGACAAATCGGCTTAGCCGATTTGAACGCCGCTTGCGGCGGCCCTTTAGGGCGAGGCCCGGAGGGCCGAGTAATGCCAACGCATCTGCAACTTTAATTATGAAGGGGAACATCTGCCGCTAGAATTTCACCGGCGCTCGGGTAGACTAGGCGCTCGCTGAATACCTGACGCCTGCTTTGCAGGCGTCAGTGTTTGTGGAACGGAATAATGAATTTATTAAAATCGCTGGCTGCGGTCAGCTCAATGACCATGTTTTCCCGCGTGCTGGGTTTTGCGCGCGACGCCATTGTGGCACGGGTATTTGGCGCAGGGATGGCGACCGACGCCTTTTTTGTGGCTTTCAAATTACCCAATCTGCTGCGCCGTATCTTCGCCGAAGGGGCATTTTCCCAGGCCTTTGTACCGATCCTTGCGGAATATAAAAGCAAGCAGGGCGAAGAGGCCACGCGGCTGTTTATCTCGTATGTCTCGGGCCTGCTGACTCTGGCGCTGGCGATTGTTACGGTGCTGGGGATTATCGGCGCGCACTGGGTGATCCTGGTGACTGCGCCGGGCTTTGTGGATACCGCCGATAAATTCGCACTGACTGAACAACTGCTGCGAATTACCTTCCCGTATATCCTGCTGATATCGCTGGCCTCGCTGGCCGGGGCGATCCTCAATACCTGGAACCGTTTTTCCGTTCCGGCATTTGCCCCGACGCTGCTCAACATCAGCATGATTGGCTTTGCGCTGTTTGCCGCGCCGTACTTTCATCCGCCGGTTCTTGCGTTAGCCTGGGCGGTGACGGTAGGCGGCGTGCTGCAACTGCTGTATCAACTGCCGCACCTGAAGAAGATCGGCATGCTGGTATTGCCGCGCATTAATCTGCGCGATGCGGGCGCGATGCGGGTGGTGAAGCAGATGGGTCCGGCGATCCTCGGTGTGTCGGTGAGCCAGATTTCCCTGATTATTAACACCATTTTCGCTTCATTCCTGGTGTCCGGTTCGGTTTCCTGGATGTACTACGCGGATCGCCTGATGGAATTCCCGTCCGGCGTGCTGGGCGTGGCGCTGGGCACTATCCTGCTGCCGTCGCTGTCACGCAGCTTCGCCAGCGGCAACCATGATGAATATAACCGCCTGATGGACTGGGGATTACGGCTGTGCTTTTTACTGGCGCTGCCGAGCGCCGTGGCGCTGGGTATCCTGGCCGAACCGCTGATCGCCGCACTGTTCCAGTATGGTAAATTTACCGCCTTTGACGCCGACATGACCCAACGGGCATTGATTGCCTATTCGGTGGGCCTGATGGGGCTGATCGTGGTGAAAGTGCTGGCACCGGGTTTTTACTCGCGCCAGGACATTAAAACCCCGGTCAAAATCGCTATCGTGACGCTGATCATGACCCAGGTGATGAACCTGGCGTTTATCGGCCCGCTGAAGCACGCCGGGCTGTCGCTGTCTATCGGCCTTGCCGCCTGCCTCAACGCCAGCCTGCTGTACTGGCAACTGCGCAAGCAAAAAATCTTCCAGCCTGAACCCGGCTGGGCGGGCTTTTTGATCCGGTTGATTATCGCGGTGCTGGTGATGGCGGGCGCGCTGATCGGCATGATGATGGTGATGCCTGCCTGGGATACCGGTACCATGCCGTACCGTATTCTGCGCCTGCTGGCGGTGGTGATCGTCGGGGTGGTGGCGTATTTCGCGACTCTGGCGGTGCTGGGATTCAGAGTGCGGGATTTTGCTCGCAGGACAGCGTGAGTGAATCAACGGGCCTGACAGAACGTCAGGCCCGACAAACAGATTAAATCGAAATCTTCTTCCCGCCGCGCAGGGGATTCGCCGTCTGGCCATCCGCGCCGTACAACGTCGGTTCCTGGTGCGGTTTCAGCACCTCCAGCGCCTGCTGATTGCGGGCAATCTGCCCTTCCAGCAGCCAGCCGTTGTGCTGGTTAAGCGTGCGCAATTGCTGTGTGGTTTCGGTGATCGCCTGCCAGCGTCCCGGCGCGTCGTCATTGGCGCTACGCCCTGCGTTTTGTTCCGCACGGCGCTGCTGCTCCAGATAATCCAGCGTGGCCAGCAGCGAGCTTTTTTGCTCGGTGATGCGCTGTAACGCGCTGCCATTCACGTGGCCTGCTGATAATTGAAGTTGCTCGGCGTCCATCACCTCTTTCAGTGAATTAAGGACGGCCGTCATTTGATCCAGCACTTCTGACAGACGACTCATACCATTATTTACTCTGCAGGAAACTCTGAGCTTCGTTAATTAGCGCATCGGCAATTTTGCCTGTGTCCATTTTGAGCTCGCCGTTTCGAATCGCGGTTTTGAGCGCTTCAACGCGCTCCATATTGATATCACTGCTTCCGGCCTGCATCAGCCGCGCCTGTGCGCCGCTGAAGGTTACGCTGGTGCTGGTGGCGGATGCGGATTTATCCAGGCGATTGACGGGAACGTGTGCAGGCTCGGCCGCCTCGCGCGGTTGGACAGTGCCGATTGGTTTTAAAGGCGATGTGCGTTCTATGCTCATTGTACAATCCTCATCGAGGGGGCTCGTGGCTGTGAGCCTGTCTTATCATTTGTTGATATTCTATCGGCAGCCGCAGCAAAATCTTTACACCCATCATTACGCTTACCCGAAGATTAATGACGAGAATGAATGTTTTACCTTACGGTCTCAGCCCCGGTGCGCCTGTTACGCGGCATCGGGTTGAGTGTAGAGGCTGGAGATTATAGCGTTATCAGAATATTCCCATCATTATCTACCGTTCCGCTGACCACCTGGCCGTTAGCCATGCGGACCCGGGCATTCTGCGTTACGGCGGCGTTATTTAACGCCTGTCCTTCGCTGTTGACGCTGAATCCCTGGCCCGTGGCGATCACAATCACGCGCTGCCCAGCTTTTACCCGCCAGGGCTGGCGTACCATTGCCATCGTCAGGGTTTGTCCCGGTGCCAGATCGCGCAGCGTCTGGGCCTGACGCGCCTGATCGAGCGACAACATCGCCCGCGGCGGCAACTGGTCCAGCCGACCGCGTTGCAGGCGCAGGTTACTCTCATTCAACTCGCTGCCCCGTTCGACAGGGGCGCTCGCCACCACATACTCGCCGTATGCCTGAACCGTGACTTGCAAATAGCGTTTATCGTTTGCGCAGCGCGCCAGCACACTCAGGTTGCCCCACAGCCTGGCGTTGCCGGGCAGGCTGTAAGCCGGATTGTCACAGGCTGGCCAGTTGCTTTGCGGCGACTTGACCGTGACCTGAACCTCGTCGCTGATACCCGCCAGTCGTTGGGCGAAAAAAGCCGTCAATCCTGCCGTCACATCAGCATGAGCCGATGCGCTAAGCAGCATTAAAGCGGTAGCAAGCGTGGCGGGTAAACGTTTCATCCGAGGCTCCGGTAGCGCGATGGTGAAGATTTTACCGCGACTCGTAATGACTCAAGGCAACAAATAGCGACGCATTTTGCGCTTATTCCAACGATAAGGCGAGGTGGTCGCGCATTAAGCTGTCGCCATCACCATGCTATTCGCGGAGGAACCATGCTCGACAAACTCGATGCCGCGTTGCGTTTTCAGCAGGAAGCGCTCAATTTGCGCGCGCAGCGTCAGGAGATCCTGGCGGCGAACATTGCTAATGCCGATACCCCAGGCTACCAGGCCAGGGATATCGATTTCGCCAGCCAACTCAAACAGGTAATGGAGCGCGGACGGGCTCAAGGCAACACGGTTGCACTGACCATGACCTCCGCGCAACACATTCCCGCCCAGGCTTCCACGGCCCCATCCATGAATTTGCTGTACCGCATCCCCGACCAACCGTCGATGGACGGCAACACGGTGGATATGGACCGCGAGCGTACCCAGTTTGCAGATAACGCACTGAAATACCAGTCGGATCTGACGCTGATGAGCGGGCAAATCAAAGGCATGATGTCCGTGCTGCAACAAGGAAACTAATCATGGCACTGCTCAATATTTTTGATATCGCCGGTTCTGCCATGACCGCGCAATCGAAACGCCTCAACGTCGCGGCGAGTAACCTCGCCAACGCCGACAGCGTGACCGGGCCGGATGGCCAGCCCTATCGCGCCAAACAGGTGGTGTTCCAGGTGGATGCCCAGCCCGGCGCAGCGACAGGCGGCGTAAAGGTCAGCCAGGTGGTAGAAAGCCAGGCACCGGACAAGCTGGTCTATGAGCCCGGCAACCCGCTGGCGGACGCGAACGGCTACGTCAAAATGCCTAACGTCGACGTGGTCGGCGAAATGGTCAACACCATGTCGGCGTCGCGCAGCTATCAGGCCAACGTCGAAGTGCTGAACACCGTGAAAAGCATGATGCTGAAAACGCTGACCATCGGACAATAAGGAGAACACCATGTCCATTGCCGTTAACGTCAACGACCCAACCAATACCGGCGTCAGTGGAACCCGTTCCTCAACCGGTTCCAATAGCCTGACCGGCAACAGCGCGTCGGATCTCCAGAGCAGCTTCCTGACGCTGCTGGTGGCGCAGTTAAAAAACCAGGACCCCACCAACCCGCTGCAAAACAACGAACTGACCACCCAATTGGCGCAAATCAGCACCGTGAGTGGTATCGAGAAGCTGAATACCACGCTTGGCGCGGTATCCGGCCAGCTTGATAACAACCAGTCGTTGCAGGCCAGCGCCCTGATCGATCGCGGCGTGATGATCCCCGGCAGCACCATTCTGGCCGGTAAAGAAACCACTACGCCGTTTGGTGTCGAGCTGCAGCAGGCGGCGGATAAAGTCACCGCTACCATCACCAATAAAGATAACCAGGTGATGCAGACGCTGGATATCGGCAAGCTGAGCGCAGGCGTTCACACCTTTAGCTGGGACGGCAAGATGGCCGACGGCACTGCCGTGCCGGACGGCGCGTATAACGTGACTATTTCTGCCAGCTCAGGCACGACGCAACTGGTGGCGCAGCCGCTTAACTTCGCTTTAGTCAACGGCGTGACGCGCAGCAATGGCAGCACCCTGTTGGATTTAGGCACCTACGGCACTCTCGCAATCAGCGAAGTGAGACAAATTATCTAACGCTTGCACTTACAGGAGTAAGACATGGGCTTTTCTCAAGCGGTCAGCGGCCTGAATGCTGCGGCCTCCAACCTGGACGTGATTGGCAACAACATCGCCAACTCCGCGACCTATGGTTTTAAATCCGCTTCCGTTTCCTTCGCTGATATGTTCGCCGGTTCGAAAGTGGGCCTCGGCGTGAAAGTCGCGGCGGTAACGCAGGATTTCAGCGACGGCATTACTACTAATACCGGTCGTGGCCTCGACGTCGCCATCAGCCAGAACGGTTTTTTCCGTCTGGTGGACAGTAACGGTTCGGTGTTTTACAGCCGTAACGGCCAGTTCAAACTGGACGAAAGCCGCAACCTGACCAACATGCAGGGCATGCAGGTGACCGGCTACCCGGCGACAGGCACCCCGCCGACTATTCAGCAGGGCGCAAACCCGGTAGGTCTGACTATCCCGAACACCCTGATGTCTGCGAAAGTCACCACCACCGCGTCGATGGTGGTTAACTTGAACTCTTCGGATAAAACCATTGCTGCGGATGTGGCGTTTAACCCGGCTAACGCAGACAGCTACAACAAAAAGGGCAGCGTCACGGTATTCGATACCCAGGGTAACGCCCATGACATGAACGTCTATTTCCGTAAGAACGCCGACAGCAGCTGGGCGGTGTATTACCAGGACAGCAGCGTGGCGGGCAGCCCGGTTTCCGCGCCGACCACCATGACCTTTGACGGCAACGGTAACCTGACCGCGCCGAATCCGGCTTCGATCGCCATGACGCCGGGTTCATTAAACGGCGTTGCGCCGACCGGGTTCACCCTGGATTTTACCGGCTCGATGCAGCAGAACACCGGCTCCAACAACATCGTATCCACCGAGCAGAACGGCTATAAGCCGGGCGACCTGGTGAGCTACCAGATTAACGATGACGGCACCGTGGTCGGCAACTACTCCAACGAGAAGCAGCAACTGCTGGGTCAAATCGTACTGGCGAACTTCGCCAACCCGGAAGGGCTCTCATCACAGGGCGATAACCTGTGGGAAGCGAGCAACGCCTCTGGCGTGGCTCTGCTGGGCACTGCGGGCAGCGGCAACTTTGGCCAACTGACCAACGGCGCGCTGGAAGCCTCCAACGTCGATCTGAGTAAAGAGCTGGTCAACATGATCGTGGCCCAGCGTAACTACCAGTCGAACGCCCAGACCATCAAGACTCAGGACCAGATCCTGAACACGCTGGTTAACCTGCGTTAACGCCTGACGGGACGGCCTAATGGATCACGCTATTTATACCGCTATGGGGGCTGCCAGCCAGACCCTGAACCAACAGGCGGTCAACGCAAGCAACCTGGCAAACTCCTCTACGCCAGGTTTCCGCGCCCAGCTTACCGCGCTGCGTGCGGTGCCGGTGGAAGGCCTGTCGATGCCGACCCGCACCCTGGTGGCGGCGTCCACTCCGGGGGCCAATATGTCCCAGGGCGCGCTGGATTACACCTCACGCCCGCTGGACGTGGCGCTACAGCAGGATGGCTGGATCGCCGTGCAGAGTGCGGCAGGGACCGAAGCCTATACCCGAAACGGGAATATCCAGGTGACTGCCGGGGGGCAGTTGACCATTCAGGGTAATCCGGTGATGGGCGACGGCGGCCCGATTGTGGTGCCGGAAGGGGCGGAAATCACCATCGCGGCGGACGGCACCATTTCGGCGCTTAATCCCGGCGATCCGCCGAACACCGTCGCGCCGGTAGGCCGTCTGAAGCTGGTTAAAGCCGATGGGAATGAAATCGTGCGTGGCGATGACGGTTTATTCCGCTTGAGCGCCGCCGCGCAGGCGCAACGTGGGCCGATGTTGCAGGCCGACCCGAGCATCCGCGTGATGTCCGGCGTGCTGGAAGGCAGCAACGTCAAACCCGTCGAAGCGATGACCGATATGATCGCCAACGCCCGACGCTTTGAGATGCAGATGAAAGTGATCTCCAGCGTCGATGAAAATTCTCAGCGGGCTAACCAGCTGCTGTCGATGACTTAATAAGGGCACTTTATGATTAGCTCATTATGGATTGCGAAAACCGGCCTCGACGCCCAGCAAACCAATATGGATGTGATCGCCAACAACCTGGCGAACGTCAGCACCAACGGTTTTAAGCGCCAGCGCGCGGTGTTTGAAGACCTGCTGTATCAAACCATCCGCCAGCCGGGTGCGCAGTCCTCTGAACAAACCACGCTGCCGTCCGGTTTGCAGATTGGTACCGGCGTGCGTCCGGTGGCGACCGAACGTCTGCACAGCCAGGGTAACCTGTCGCAAACCAGCAACAGCAAAGACGTGGCGATTAAAGGCCAGGGCTTTTTCCAGGTGATGTTACCGGACGGCACCTCTGCCTATACCCGCGACGGTTCGTTCCAGGTGGATCAGAACGGCCAACTGGTCACGGCGGGCGGTTTCCAGGTGCAGCCTGCGATCACCGTTCCGGCGAATGCGCTTAGCATCACCATCGGTCGCGATGGCCTGGTGAGCGTGACCCAGCAGGGCCAGGCCGCACCGGTTCAGGTCGGGCAGTTAAACCTGACCACCTTTATGAACGACACCGGTCTGGAAAGCATTGGTGAAAACCTGTACATCGAGACCCAGTCCTCCGGCGCGCCGAACGAAAGTACGCCAGGGCTGAACGGTGCGGGACTGTTGTATCAGGGCTATGTGGAAACCTCTAACGTGAACGTGGCGGAAGAGCTGGTGAACATGATCCAGGTGCAACGCGCTTACGAAATCAACAGTAAAGCGGTCTCCACCACTGACCAGATGCTGCAAAAACTGACACAACTCTAACGTGACTCCGGCGCGGTTCGCGCCGCGCCGGGCACGAATACTGAAGATGAAAGCAATGCAAAATACCGGTGCGCAATATCGCCCTCTCTTTATCGCCCTGATGGTGACATTATCCGGGTGTGCCTGGGTACCCTCGAAGCCGCTGGTGCAGGGCGCGACAACCGCGCAGCCCGCGCCTGGCGCCGCGCCGGTGGTCAACGGTTCTATTTTCCAGTCCGCCCAGCCGATTAACTACGGCTACCAGCCGCTGTTCGAAGACCGCCGACCGCGCAATATCGGCGATACCCTGACGATTGTCCTGCAAGAAAACGTCAGCGCCAGCAAGAGCTCCTCGGCCAACGCCAGTCGCGACGGCAAAACCAACTTCGGCTTTGATGCGGTGCCGCGCTACCTACAGGGATTATTCGGCAACGACCGCGCAACGGTGGACGCCTCCGGCGGCAACAGCTTTAACGGCAAAGGCGGCGCCAACGCCAGCAACACCTTTAGCGGCACGCTCACCGTGACCGTCGATCAGGTTCTGGCGAACGGCAACCTGCACGTGGTAGGCGAAAAACAGATCGCCATTAACCAGGGCACAGAATTCATTCGTTTCTCCGGTGTCGTGAACCCACGCACCATCAGCGGCAGCAACACCGTTCCGTCTACCAACGTGGCGGACGCGCGTATCGAATATGTCGGCAACGGCTATATCAATGAAGCGCAGAACATGGGCTGGCTGCAGCGTTTCTTCCTTAACTTATCGCCGATGTAAGCGAGGTGACTATGTTGAAATCACTCCTCACAATCGGGTTGCTGCTGGTGGCGTCATTCGCCCAGGCCGACCGTATTCGTGACCTCACAAGCGTACAGGGCGTACGGGAAAACTCCTTGATTGGCTACGGGCTGGTAGTGGGCCTGGACGGAACGGGCGACCAGACCACCCAGACGCCGTTTACCACCCAGAGCTTAAATAACATGCTCTCCCAACTGGGCATCACCGTGCCGCCGGGCACCAACATGCAGTTGAAAAACGTCGCAGCGGTGATGGTCACGGCGTCATTCCCGGCCTTTGCCCGCCAGGGACAGACCATCGATGTGGTGGTTTCCTCGATGGGTAACGCCAAAAGCCTGCGCGGCGGCACGCTGTTAATGACCCCGCTGAAAGGCGTGGACAACCAGGTTTATGCGCTGGCGCAGGGCAACATTCTGGTCGGCGGCGCGGGCGCGTCGGCGGGCGGCAGCAGCGTTCAGGTTAACCAGTTGAACGGCGGGCGCATCACCAACGGCGCGGTGGTCGAGCGTGAATTGCCCAGCCAGTTCGGCAACGGCAATACCCTGAATCTTCAGCTCAACCGCGAAGACTTCACGCTGGCGCAGCAAATCACAGACACCATTAACCGGGTTCGCGGCTACGGCAGCGCCACGGCGCTGGACTCCCGCACAATCCAGGTGCGCGTGCCGACCGGCGGCAGCTCCCAGGTGCGCTTCCTGGCGGATATCCAGAACCTGGAAGTGAACGTCGCGCCGCAGGATGCCAGAGTGATTATTAACTCGCGTACCGGCTCGGTGGTGATGAACCGCGAAGTGACGCTGGACAGTTGTGCCGTGGCGCAGGGCAATCTGTCGGTCACCGTAAACCGCCAGCTTGACGTCAGCCAGCCGGATACGCCGTTCGGCGGCGGCCAGACGGTGGTCACGCCGAACACCCAGATCGATATGCGCCAGAGCGGCGGTTCGCTGCAAAGCGTGCAGTCCAGCGCCAGCCTGAACAGCGTGGTGCGGGCGCTTAACGCGCTGGGTGCCACACCGATGGATTTGATGTCGATTTTACAATCGATGCAAACGGCGGGCTGTCTGCGCGCCAAACTGGAAATCATCTAGGTCATTGTTATGCTGAACGACACCAAACTGCTCTCCAGCGCCGCATGGGACGCGAACTCGCTGAACGATCTCAAAGCGAAAGCGGGACAGGACCCGAAGGCGAACGTCAAAGCGGTGGCCCAGCAGGTCGAAGGCATGTTTGTCCAGATGATGCTGAAAAGCATGCGTGAGGCGCTGCCGAAAGACGGCCTGTTCAGCAGCGACCAGACGCGGCTTTACACCAGTATGTACGATCAGCAGATCGCCCAGCATCTGTCTGGCGGCAAAGGGCTGGGCCTGGCGGACGCGATGGTTAAGCAAATGACCAGCGAATCCCAGCAGCCAGCCGACACGCCGGATCAGGTGCCGCTGAAGTTCGATCTGGAAACCATCAACCGCTACCAGACCCAAACCCTGGCGCAGACCGTGCGCCAGGCGGTGCCACGCGCGCCGTCGCAGGAAGAGCCGCTCAGCGGCGACAGCAAAGACTTTCTTGCGGCGCTGTCGCTGCCGGCGAAGCTGGCGAGCGAGCAAAGCGGCGTGCCGCATCACCTGATTCTGGCCCAGGCGGCGCTGGAATCCGGCTGGGGCCAACGGCAGATTTTAAAAGCCAACGGCGAGCCGAGCTTCAACCTGTTTGGCATTAAAGCCAGCCCCGGCTGGAAAGGTGAGGTGGCTGAAATCACCACCACCGAATATGAAAACGGTGAAGCCAAAAAAGTGAAAGCCAAATTCCGCGCTTACGGCTCTTATCTGGAAGCGTTGTCGGATTACGTCAGCTTGTTGACCCGCAACCCGCGCTATGCCGCCGTGACCAGCGCGGCGACGGCGGAGCAGGGCGCGACGGCCCTACAAAACGCCGGTTACGCCACCGATCCCAACTACGCCCGCAAGCTGACCACTATGATTGGCCAGTTGAAAGCGATGAGCGAAAAAGTCTCCAAAGCCTATAGCAACGATATTTCTACTTTGTTCTGAAAATGCCTCAAGTTCGGTACAGGGTTGCCGATAACGGTATGCAGGAACCGAGTCTGAAAGTTCATAAGGAACCTCCATGTCCAGTAGCTTAATTAACAGCGCAATGAGCGGCCTTTCTGCGGCTCAGGCGGCACTGAATACTGTCAGTAACAACATCAACAATTACAATGTTGCGGGCTTTACCCGTCAGACGACGGTGCTTTCTCAGGCCAACAGTACGCTGGGTGCCGGTGGATGGGTGGGCAATGGCGTTAACGTGACCGGTGTACACCGTGAATATGACGCGTTTATCTCCAATCAATTACGCGCTGCGCAAAACCAGAGCAGCGGCCTGACGACCCGCTATGAGCAGATGTCGAAAATCGACAATATGCTCTCCAGCAGTACCAACACGCTGTCGACCACCATGCAGGATTTCTTTAAAACCATGCAGACGCTGGTGAGCAACGCGGAAGATCCGGCGTCGCGCCAGGCGTTGTTGGGCAAGGCGGAAGGGCTGGTTAACCAGTTCCGCGTCACTGACCAGTATCTGCGCGACCAGAATAAAGAAGTGAATGGCTCTATCGGCACCAGCGTCAGCCAGATCAACACTTACGCGAAGCAGATCGCCAATCTTAATGACCAGATCACGCGCCTGACCGGCGTGGGTGCAGGGGCGTCGCCGAACGATTTGCTGGATCAGCGCGACCAACTGGTGAGCGAGCTGAACAAGATCGTCGGTGTGGAAGTGACGGTTCAGGACGGTGGCACTTACAACGTGACCGTCGGCAACGGCTACACCCTGGTGCAGGGCAGTACGGCCAACCAACTGGCGGCGGTAACGTCAAGCGCCGATCCGTCGCGCACGACGGTGGCGTTTGTTGATAAAACCGCAGGCAACGTCGAGATCCCGGAAAAACTGCTGACCAGCGGCTCTCTGGGCGGCCTGATGACGTTCCGTTCCCAGAACCTGGATCAAACGCGTAACTCCCTGAACCAGATGGCGCTGGCGTTTGCCGATGCCTTCAACACCCAGCATAAAGCGGGTGTGGATGCGAATAATGAAAGCGGCACCGATTTCTTCAGCTTCGGTAAACCGGAAGCGCTGAGCAATACTAAAAACAGCAAACCGGGCGCGACGTTTGAGGTGAGTTTCGCCAATACGTCGGAAGTGCAGGCGTCGGATTATAAAGTGACCCGCGTCGGCGGTGAGTGGCAGGTAACACGGCTGTCCGACAATGCCAATGTTAAGCTGACCGACAATGGCGACTCCATTGAATTCGACGGTCTGAAGATCGACATCACCGGTACGGCGGCCAATAACGATTCGTTTATGGTTAAACCGGTCACCAACGCCATTATCAATATGGAAGTGAAGATCAAAGACGAGTCGCTCATTGCGATGGCGGGCGGCAAAGACACCGGTGAGAGCGACAATACCAACGGTCAGAAACTGCTCGACCTGCAAAACAAAAAAATGGTCGGCGGCAATAAAACCTTTAACGACGCCTACGCCAGCCTGGTGAGCGATGTCGGTAACCAAACCAGCACGCTCAAAGTGACCAGCACCACCCAGAGCAATGTGGTTGTGCAGTTGACCAACCAGCAGCAGTCTATCTCCGGGGTCAACCTCGACGAAGAGTACGGCAATCTGCAACGTTTCCAGCAATATTACCTGGCGAATGCCCAGGTGCTTCAGACCGCGTCCACGCTGTTTGATGCGCTGCTGTCCATCCGCTAACGGGAGAATTGATCGATGCGTATCAGTACTCAAATGATGTACCAGCAGAATATGCGCGGTATCACCAATGCGCAGACCGAATGGCTGGGTTACGGCGAGCAAATGTCCACCGGCAAGCGGGTGAATAAAGCTTCGGACGATCCGATTGCCGCCGCGCAGGCGGTGGTGCTGTCCCAGGCTCAGGCGGAAAACAACCAGTATACCCAGGCACGTTTGTTCGCGACCCAGAAAGTATCGCTGGAAACCAGCGTGCTGACCCAGGTCACCACCGCGATCCAGACCGCGCAGGAAAAGATCGTGCAGGCGGGCAACGGCACGCTGAGCGATGACGACCGCGCCTCACTGTCTACCGATTTGCAAGGGATCCGCGATCAGTTGCTGAACCTGGCGAACAGCACCGACGGTAACGGGCGCTATATTTTCGCCGGTTTCAAAACCGATGCCGCGCCGTTCAGCGGCGAGCCGGGCAAAATCGAATACAACGGCGGCACCGAGCAGATCACCCAAAAGGTGGACGCCGCGCGCAGCATGGTGATTGGGCATACCGGCGATTCGGTGTTTATGAACGTCACCAGTAACGCCGTACCAGAGCCGGAAGGCAGCACCCAGGAGAAGAGCCTGTTTAACATGCTCGACACCGCGATCGCGGCGCTGAAAACCCCGAAAACCGGGGCGACGGAAGAAGAACAGGCCGCGCTGGATGCCGCTGTGGATAAAACCAACCGCGGTTTGAAAAACTCGCTCAACAACGTGTTGACGGTGCAGGCTGAGCTGGGTACCCAACTGGCCGAACTGGGCAGCCTGGATACCCTGGGCAGCGATCGTGCCCTCGGACAAACGCAGCAGATGAGCAACCTGATTGATGCAGACTGGAACTCGGTGATTTCATCCTATGTGATGCAGCAAGCCGCGCTTCAGGCGTCTTACAAGACCTTCACCGATATGCAGGGCATGTCGCTGTTCCAGTTGAACAGATAGGGTGAACAATTTGAGCATATTTTGAAACTGGATATGCTTTATGCCCGCTTCCGCACCCCGGAGCGGGCTTTTTTTTAGCGGTTAGGGTGGTGTTACTCTACCGTCCAGGCTTGCGAAAAATGACGGTGAGCAAACATATCTTTTAAGCCCGCCGTCTGCTTCAGGCGCAACACTTCATCCGCCTCCATACCTAACTCTTTTGCGATACGCTCATCATCCCACCCGTACCGGACTAATTCCTGGACCAGATCCGACATGGCGGGCACCTGATGCTTACCGCGGGCACGGTTATGGCGTACCGTGGAGGCTATACTGGCGTCACGTTCCGTGGCGTCTTTTTGAAGTAGCACGACCGGTATATAACCGTTTAGCCGCTCCGCCAGCGTACGATCTTTTATTCCTGCACGAAAACGATTCGCCCCATCCACTAAATTCAGGCTATTTTCAACGGTGGAGATAGCCACCACCGGTTGCGTGTAGCCATCCTGGATCAGCGAGCGAATCAGTAATTTTCGTTCCGTTGCCGCCATAACGTTTGGATTGTAGTTATTCTCTTTTAACCGGTCGGTTTTAAGCCACAGTACACAGTCGACCGGCTCTTATTGAAAGGGACTTAAGCTGTGCAGTTGCGTTTTAATTCCATTCAGCGCCTCAATACGCGCCTGTTCCGGCAGCTCGTTTAGCCAGTGTGTCAGCGGCTCCATTAGCGTTGCCAGAGTAGATGTCATATCACTTGCCATAGTTTACGTTTCTCCTGAACACGTTTTTTCCAGCGTTCATAATGGTGGGTACGGGTAGGACTGAATGAGAGCGTCCGACACCAGTAGTCGTTGCGCAGGATGGTTCGGCAAATGCGCCGCCATGAGGGGATATCCCGGCTGCCGGTATCTTTGTCCTGATAATCGGGGATATCGTCGGGATAATCCCTCTGCCGGAACCACTGTAAATAAATGGCGATTTTGTTGCGATAATGCTCTGCGGTTGACGGCGGAAGGCTGTCGAGTAAAAACAAGGCGTATTCTTTCCAGGTCTTATCCTGCGGTTTTGAGATATGCCCCTGACCATAAAATCCATTGCGTCCGGCGGCGTATAACTCCGCGGTATGCGCGCCGCTCACCCGGCAACAGATCCTGTCCCACCGCTCTGGCTCAAGGACATGAAACAGCCACAGGCCAGCGCGCTGTTCCGGGCCAAAGGGTTCGCAGATCCGCATATAACGGGGTTTTACGCCTGCCTGGTGCATCAGTTGGTAAAGCGGATTGCATTGCGCGTTTGTACGGGCAAACCACGACCACACATCTGCGGTGTGCCAGTCGTATAACGGGGCAACGGTGCAGGCTCCGGATGTCATGCTGGCTGTCGTCCAGGGCCGATCCATGCTGTAGCGATTTTTACGGCGATCGCAGATGCTTTGAAAACGCATCAGGGATTCATCGGCGCGCATTCCTGTGAGGATAGCGGTGGGGGTTATAGGCGCTACGCGGGCCAGCCAGTCGTTAAATGCAGGAACAAAATCTTCAAAGGTCATGCCGGGTGTATAGAACGGGAAAAACTCAGGTTCAGTGATGGCATCTGCTGGCGGAGTGCGAACCCAATCGATGCCTGGCTCCCAGGCCGTCCATTCCGGCTGGTAGGCTGATGTACCGTTAACGGTGGAGACAGGTAGGGCCACCCAATAAAACGTTTCCGTACAATCTGCGTATAAGGCTTTCATCGCCTGAACGTGGTCGATGGTGTACTGGAACTGGACCTCCCAGTCGAGAAACAGCACGCTGAACGTTCTACCGCGCTTGCGCGCTTCCCGCGCCGTTAAATGAAATAATAAGGTGGAATCTTTACCGCCGGAAAATGATACACAAACCCGGGAAAAGGTGTCGAAGACCCATGAAATTCGCTCAACAGCTGCATCGTAGACAGTGATGTTGAGCGGGATTTTACGATCCGGCGTACTTTGACGGACGTTGCTCATATAATTCCCTTTATTCAGTGACGGGACGATCGTGCCCGATGCAATCCATATCGCCGGGCTTTGATCATCGTAATGCTGACTGATATTAATTATCAGTGGCTTAGACAAGGGTGATGCAGGGCTGAATATTATCTCAAATGAACGATCATACGCGCAGTAAGCCCTGGTTTTAGGATTTCACTAATATAAAGCGCGTGTTTTAGCGTGAGGCTGACGACGCTCTGCCATCCGCACCAGCAGACTGCCTGCGCTGGCCAATACTGCCAGCATTACGACTCCCATCCAGCCATACTCTTCCCACATGGCGCTACCGAGTACGGAGCCTGCCGCCATACCAATAAACACGCCGGTAAACAGTAGCGCGTTAAGACGACCGCGCGCCTGGGGATCGAGACGGTAGACCAGCGTCTGATGTGCCACCAGCGAGGATTGCAGCCCAAGGTCGAAACCAACGGCGCACAGCGCGATAAGCGTTAGTTGCCAGAAGGGCGAGAGCAGGGGAAGAAAGAACATCAGCCCAAATGACAGCGTGGCGAGTGTGGCGGCATATTGCGTGACCCGGCTTGAACCTACTTTATCCGCAAGCGAACCCGACAGCGGCGCGGCCAGCGCGCCCGCGGCTCCCGCAATGCCGAAGGCTCCCGCCACGGCGCTGCCCATATGAAACTGCTGGCTTAACATCACCGCCAGCATCGACCAGAAGGCGCTGAACCCGACGGACAATAGGCCCTGCGCAAGCGCCGCGCGGCGCAATGCAGGATGACGGAGCCACAGGGAAACCATCGATTTCATCAGCGACGGGTAAGTTAACGCTGACTGGGCGGCAAAACGCGGCAGTACCCGCCATAGCGCCACACCCACCAGCGCGATACTCAGCGCTGCCAGCTGGTACATCATGCGCCAGCCCCAGGCGGCGCTAATAAGCCCGCTCACGGTACGGGAAAGCAGGATCCCCAGTAATAATCCCGTCATCACCATCCCAACAGCCTTACCCTGTTTGCCTGAGGTGGAAAGGATGGCGGCTGCGGGAACGATGTCCTGCGCCACGGTGGCTGAGGCGCCCAGTAGCAGGCTTAACGCCAGCAGACTGTGTTCCCCCGTCGAGAAGCTGTACAGCATCAGCATCAGTGCCAGCGCCAGGGATTTAATCAGGATGATAAGACGGCGATCGAAACGGTCACCCAGCGGTAAGAGGAACAAGATACCCAGCGCATAACCCGCCTGTGTCAGGGTAGGGATCAGCCCGAGGCTGGCGATGCTGAGATGCAGGTTCTCGCCAATTTGCGGCAGGATCGGTTGGGCATAGTAGATTGACGCCACACTGAATCCGGCTGCAGTGGCCAGCACCAGTAACGTCCGCAGTAAGGCTGAAGGAGAAAGTGTATTCATGGATAAATCCTCGTTGTCTGACATTGAGATGGATTGTCAGTCACGCCGCGTTGGCGCGGTAGAAGGACAACTGATAAAACGGTTATACGTGATACGTATAACAGGTAAAAAATAATGAAGTATGAGCGTATAGACAGAATTGAACTGATGAATACTTTCATTCGCATCATTGAAAGCGGCTCGCTAAGCGCGGCAGCGGTGCAGTTAACGACCACGCAGGCGACCGTCAGCCGACGGCTAAAATCGCTGGAGGAAATGCTGGGTTGCAAACTGCTGCTACGTACCACGCACGCGATGAAGCTCACTGACGATGGCGAACGCTGTTATCAGCACGCCAAAACCGTGACGGGCCACTGGATGAGGCTGGAAGATGATCTGCGCAACGCCGGGGATGAACCGGTCGGGACATTGCGGGTGCGTGCGCCTCACGCTTTCGGCCAACAGCAGTTGATCGCGCCGCTAACGCAGTTTCTCCGCCAGTATCCGCAGATGAATGTGGAGTGGATGCTGAACGACAAAGCGCCGCTGTTTATCAGCGAGAATATTGATTGCGCAATCCACCTCGGCGCGCAGCCTGACCCGTCGACCATTTCGGTGTTGCTGGCGGAAGTGCCGCGTATCGTGGTCGCGACGCCGGAATTGCTGGCGCAATACCCCGAGATTCACGAGCCTGAGGCGCTGGCGGCATTGCCCTGGGTGGCGCTAAACCTGTTCTATCAGCAGGAAGTGACTCTGAAACAGATCGCAGGCAGCGACACGCGCTCGCTCACTATCGCACCGCGTTTGAGTACCGATAGTCTGTACGCGGTCAGAGAGACGGTGCTGGCGGGGTTAGGCGTGGGTATCGTTTCGGCGTGGATTGTGGCGCAGGATCTTGAAGAGGGCAAACTAGTTCATGTCCTGCCGCAGTGGCAGGCGGCGCCGCTGCCGGTGTGGTTGGCCTATCCGTACAGCCGCTACTATCCAGCACGATTGCGTAAATTCCTCGATTTAATGCGTGAAATTCTGCCTGAACTGATGGGTATGCAACCGCCGGAGAAGCCAAAAAAAAGCCGGTCATAAAGACCGGCTTGTGGGGAGGTTATTCAGCTTGTCCCGGGCGGGTGGCTGGTGCGGTAGCCTGATGGCTGGCGCTGTGGCCGCCGGCAGAACCTTTACCGCTAAAGTCAAACGGCTCACGCACCCAGTCGCTATGACGCGGCGGCTCCGGTACGTATTCAGGCGCAGGCGCACGGGTCATCGGCGCGCTGGCAACCAGTTTAGCGGCAGCCGGTGTCGCTTCAGATTGCGGCACCGCTTTCACCGGTTCTGCGGCTTTCACCGGTTCAACAACTGGCTCAGGCTGCGCGGCAACGTCTGCTTTTGATGGTTCAACCACTGCTGGCTGCGGCTCAACGTCAAGCTCGGCAGGTTGTTCCTGCGGCGCATCAGCGATGCTTTCTTCCACAACAGGTTCTACCACGATGGCTTCTTCCTGCGCGGCACCTTGTGCCTCTTCTTCAACAGGAGCAGAGTCCACCGGTTTGGCTTCTTCCGCGACCTGCTCAGCAACCACTTCGTCCTGCGGCGCGATCATTTCCGGCTGGGCATCTACCGGCGTGGCGATAACTTGCGGATGGGTGGTTTCAACCGGTGCCGCTTCAGCGACGTTAGTGACTACTGGCGCAATCTGAATCGCTGCCTGCTCAACCGGCTGTTCCTGCGGTTCAACCTGTTCAACTACAGGCGCCTGGGCGACCGGATAGCGGATCCAGACTTTGCCAGAGGCCATTTCCGGTGAAGCGCATGCGACGGTCAACGGCATCGGCGACGTGGTCGGGTAACGCTCATCGCGGTAACGGCGACGGCGCTGGCCGCTTACGCGCAGGTGACGCGGCGAACGGCGAGAGCGGCGCGGCATACCGTTAGCATCAGCGCGGTTTTCAACGCTTTCTTCCTGCTCGGCAACCTCGTTTTCAACCACGGCAGGCAGCGGGATGGTCGCCAGCTCGGTACGCTGTGCCGGCGCGGTTTCTTGCGGTTCAACATCGACAATCGCTTCTGATTCAACCACATCATTAGTAAAGCGAACTTTCTGGCTCAACTGGCGCTGTTTACGGCGCGGCATCACCTGAACGCGTTCTTCCTGCTCGACATCCTGTTCCGGAAGCTCTTCACGGTTCAGCCCTTTAACGTCCTGCTGTGCCTGGCGTTTATCATCTGAACGGCGGCGGTTGCGTTCACGACGCGGCTGCTGCTCATCACGGCCTTTGGCCTGCTCCGTTTCGTCAACGGCGACGTCGCGCACTTCACGCACTTCTGCCGTTTGCTGCTGCGCCTGGCGGCGGTTACGGCGATTTTCGTCACGCGGTTCGCGCGGTTCGCGTGGTTCGCGTGGTTCACGCGGCTCACGGTTATCGCGGTTGTCTCGGCCCTGACGGTCGTTACGATCGCGACGGTTGTTTTGGCGGCGGTTATTGCGGCGATCGCCACGCTGCTTCTCTTCACCGGCTTCTTTCTTCGGCTCTTCTGCCACTGGAGCAGGTGCGGCAGGTTCACCGGCGAACAGGGATTTCAGCGCGCTAATAAAGCGGCAAAGCAGGCCAGGTTTAGCCTCCTGCGGGGCTTTAGGCTGCGGCGCGGCCTGAACTTTAGCGGGGGCTTCCTGAACGGCTGGGATCTCCTGCGGCGCTGGCGGAATATCCGGCATTGCGAAGGTCGCTAACGCGGGTTCTTCCGGGCGCTTGCGTTCGGCAGGCTCTTCATCAGACGGCATAGCCATAGCTTCTTCATGCAGCTTCGGCAGCATGTAGCTCAGCGTTTTGGTCTCTTCGCCTTTACGCACGCGCAGTACCGAATAATGCGGCGTTTCCATCTGGTCGTTCGGCACAATCACCGCGCGCACGCCACCCTGACGGGTTTCAATGGCGGTAATGGCGTCACGTTTTTCGTTCAGCAGATAAGAAGCAATCGGCACCGGAACAATGGCGTGAACTTCTTTGGTGTTCTCTTTCAGCGCTTCTTCTTCAATCAGACGCAGAATCGACAGGGACAGGGATTCGTTGTCGCGAATGGTGCCGGTGCCGCTACAGCGTGGGCACACGTGATGGCTGGATTCGCCGAGAGAAGGGCTCAGGCGCTGACGGGACATTTCCAGCAGGCCGAAGCGTGAAATATGGGAAATCTGAATGCGCGCGCGGTCCTGACGAACGGCTTCACGCAGGCGGTTTTCCACCGCACGCTGGTGGCGCACCGGGGTCATATCGATAAAGTCGATAACGATCAGGCCGCCGAGGTCACGCAGGCGCAGCTGACGCGCAATTTCATCTGCCGCTTCCAGGTTGGTGTTGAACGCGGTTTCTTCTATGTCGCCGCCGCGGGTTGCGCGGGCGGAGTTGATATCGATAGCGGTCAGCGCTTCGGTGCTGTCGATAACAATAGATCCGCCGGACGGCAGGCGCACTTCACGCTGGAACGCCGATTCAATTTGCGATTCAATCTGGTAGTGGCTGAACAGCGGGATTTCGCCGGTGTACAGCTTAATTTTGCTGCTGAAATCCGGGCGGCCCAGCGCGGAAATGTGCTGGCGAGCCAGCTCAAGCACTTTCGGGTTATCGATAAGGATTTCGCCGATATCCTGGCGCAGATAGTCACGGAATGCGCGCACAATCACGTTACTTTCCTGATGGATCAGGAACGGGGCAGGGCGGCTTTCAGCGGCTTTCTTAATGGCTTCCCAGTGTTTCAGGCGGAAGCTCAGGTCCCACTGCAGCGCATCGGCGGATTTACCCACGCCTGCGGTACGCACGATAAGACCCATGCCGTCCGGCAGTTCGAGACTGGCCAGCGCTTCTTTCAGTTCGGTACGATCGTCGCCTTCGATACGGCGAGAAATGCCGCCCGCGCGCGGGTTATTCGGCATCAGAACCAGGTAGCTGCCCGCCAGGCTGATAAACGTGGTCAGGGCTGCGCCTTTGTTGCCGCGCTCTTCCTTATCTATCTGAACGATAACTTCCTGGCCTTCGCGCAGCACATCTTTGATGTTCGGGCGACCGTGGGAAGCATAGTTAGCAGGGAAGTATTCGCGGGCGATTTCTTTGAGAGGGAGAAAACCGTGTCTTTCAGCGCCATAATCAACAAAGGCGGCTTCAAGGCTAGGTTCAATGCGGGTGATTTTTCCTTTGTAGATGTTAGCTTTTTTCTGTTCGTGCCCCGGGCTTTCGATATCCAGGTCGTACAGACGTTGCCCATCCACAAGGGCGACACGCAACTCTTCTTGCTGAGTTGCGTTGATTAACATTCTTTTCATCGTAACTTACTCATTATTCTTACATTGACGACTAAGCTGCGGGCAAGATATCGCCTTTCCGGGTATGAACCGATGGCCTCGTGACTATTCACGTCGCCAACCTCACGGTTGTCGTTCGCTTAAGAGGCGCAGAGTGTCGGTAGCCTGTATTTCATCTGGAAATACAGCGCAATTATCAGGGGAACTGCCTGGGATGTTTCGCCAGAGAAGCTTCCATTTTACCGGTAAGGACTGCAACCCGCAGCCCGCTAACTGCCTGAAGGTTCAATACGTCTTACGCCATTGCTGCGTGGATGAACGGTCAGGCAAAACTGGTAATTCCGCAAAGTTCCTTGTCTTAACAAGTTTTAACACGGAAAACTACAGCATTATTCCATTGCTAAGCTTGTTATAGCAAGATGACTTTTGCCATTTATCACCCGGTTACTCACAGTTTCTTAACCACAAATTACCGATTGTTGTTATATCCACCAATCCGGTGATTCATAAGCCGCCAGAATCCGGGTGACAGTAAGTATAAGCATATAAAAATGAGTGGCGCTAATGAATGTCGATAATTAGAATCGCCACCATGAAAACTGAGACCCCAGCCGTAAAAATCGTTGCCATTTCCGCTGATGAAGCGGGGCAGCGTATCGATAACTTTTTGCGCACCCACTTAAAGGGTGTGCCTAAGAGCATGATTTACCGCATCCTGCGTAAAGGCGAGGTGCGGGTAAATAAAAAGCGTATTAAGCCGGAATATAAACTCGAAGACGGCGATGAAGTGCGTATCCCGCCGGTTCGCGTCGCCGAGCGTGAAGAGCAGGCGGTATCGCCGCATCTGCAAAAAGTGTCCGCGCTCACCGAGGCGATTTTGTATGAGGATGATTATATCCTGGTGCTGAATAAGCCGTCCGGCACTGCTGTTCACGGCGGCAGCGGATTAAGCTTTGGCGTGATTGAAGGCCTGCGCGCATTACGCCCGGAAGCCCGTTTCCTGGAACTGGTCCACCGTCTGGATCGCGATACTTCCGGCGTCCTGCTGGTGGCGAAAAAACGTTCGGCACTGCGTTCGCTGCATGAACAGTTGCGCGGCAAAGAGATGCAAAAAGATTACCTGGCGCTGGTGCGCGGGCAGTGGCAGTCGCATGTGAAAGTGGTGCAGGCGCCGTTGTTGAAAAATATCCTGCAAAGCGGTGAGCGCATTGTACGGGTTAACAGCGAAGGCAAACCGTCGGAAACGCGCTTTAAGGTGGAAGAGCGTTATGCATTCGCCACGCTGGTGCGCTGTAGCCCGGTTACCGGCCGTACTCACCAGATCCGCGTGCATACCCTGCATGCTGGCCATCCTATCGCGTTTGACGATCGTTACGGCGACCGGGAGTTTGACAAACAGCTGGCGAATACCGGGCTAGGCCGCCTGTTCCTGCATGCGGCGGCGCTGAAATTCCAGCATCCCAACACGGGCGAGACCCTGCGTGTTGAAGCGCCGCTCGATAATGAGCTTAAACATTGTCTGAGCATACTGCGCAACGGCAAGTAACAGAAAACGGCCCGGTTTAGCACCGGGCTTTTTTTATTAAGACGCCAGCGGATTAATACCCTCGTTGCGCAGCATCTGGCCCAGCGCGATCAACGGCAGGCCAACCAGGGTATTCGGATCGCGTCCATTTAAGCGGTCAAAAAGCGTGATGCCGAGCCCTTCGCTTTTAAAACTGCCCGCGCAATAAAGCGGCTGTTCCTTCTCTACATAGCCAGCGATTTCTTCCGCGCTGAGGTGACGGAAGTGCACGTCAAACGGCTCGCATTCGGTTTGTAATTGCCCGTTGGCGGAATTATACAGCGCCAGACCGGTGTAGAAGGTGACGACATGACCGCTGGCTTGAGTCAGTTGCCAACGCGCGTTTTCCTCGCTTAACGGCTTGCCGGTGATGTTGCCGTCCAGCACGCAGACCTGATCGGAGCCGATGATCAAATGATTCGGAAAACGGCCTACCAGGGACTGCGCTTTTTCTTTCGCCAGGCGCACCACCAGATGGCGAGCCTCTTCGCCCTGTAACGGCGTTTCATCGCAGCCTGGCGCGGCAGTAATAAAGGGAAGGCCCAATTTTTCAAGCAGGCTCTGACGAAAGGGAGACGTTGAAGCAAGTACCAGTCGGGTCATTTTTTCTGCCATAATTCGCGATTCTATTTATGACATCTTAAACTGTGGACAAGGCTGTGTGTGATTTATTAGCAAATGGCATGTTGATACCGCCTTTTCCTTTGACTCTATGACATTACGACGTTAATATGCGCGCCCTATGCAAAAGGTAAAATTACCCCTGACTCTCGATCCGGTTCGTACCGCTCAAAAGCGCCTTGATTATCATGGCGTGTATACCCCTGAACAGGTGGAGCGCGTCGCCGAATCAGTTGTCAGTGTGGACAGCGATGTGGAATGCTCCATGCGCTTCGCCATCGATAACCAACGTCTCGCGGTGTTAACCGGCGATGCGAAGGTGACGGTGACGTTGGCATGTCAGCGCTGCGGGAAACCGTTCTCCCATCAGGTTCACACGACGTATTGTTTCAGTCCGGTCCGTTCAGACGAACAGGCTGAAGCACTCCCGGAAGCGTATGAGCCGATTGAGGTTAACGAATTCGGTGAAATCGATCTGCTGGCGGTAGTCGAAGATGAAATCATCATCGCCTTGCCAGTGGTTCCGGTGCATGATCATGAACACTGTGAAGTGTCCGAAGCGGACATGGTATTTGGTGAACTGCCTGAAGAAGCGCAAAAGCCAAATCCGTTTGCCGTATTAGCCAGCTTAAAGCGTAAGTAATTGGTCTTCCCCGCGCAAACGGGGTAAACCGTAATTGAGGAGTAAGGTCCATGGCCGTACAACAGAATAAACCAACCCGTTCCAAACGCGGCATGCGTCGCTCTCACGATGCACTGACCGCTGTAACCAGCCTGTCTGTTGACAAGACTTCTGGTGAAACCCACCTGCGTCACCACATCACTGCCGACGGTTACTACCGCGGCCGCAAGGTTATCGCTAAGTAATCACGCGCAAGCGTGATTAAACTTAGCGTCGTTTCCCCGTTTATGCGGGGATATAACGTCGCCCGGCGATACCTTGACACGTCTAACCCTTGCGTTAGATGCCATGGGCGGGGACTTTGGTCCCTCCGTGACAGTGCCTGCAGCCTTGCAGGCACTGAATTCTAATTCGCAATTGAATCTCCTTTTAGTCGGCGATCCCGACGCCATTACTCCATTACTCGCCAAAGCTGATTTTGAACAACGTTCGCGTTTGCAGATCGTTGCCTCCCAGTCGGTTATCGCCAGTGATGTAAGACCGTCTCAGGCCGTGCGCAATAGCCGGGGTTCCTCGATGCGCATGGCGCTGGAGCTGGTGAAAGAGGGGCGGGCCCAGGCCTGCGTCAGCGCCGGAAATACGGGCGCGTTGATGGGGCTTGCGAAGCTGCTGCTTAAACCGATTGACGGCATTGAACGCCCGGCGCTGATGACGGTGTTGCCCCATCAGCAAAAGGGCAAAACCGTGGTGCTGGATTTAGGTGCTAACGTGGCCTGCGACAGTACGATGCTGGTGCAGTTCGCCATTATGGGCTCGGTGATGGCCGAGGACGTGCTCGGCATTCAGACGCCGCGCGTGGCGTTACTGAACATCGGCGAAGAAGAAACCAAAGGGCTCGACAGTATTCGTGACGCGGCGGCTATGCTAAAAACCATGCCGTCGCTGAATTATATTGGCTATCTTGAAGCCAATGAATTGTTAACCGGCAAAACGGACGTGCTGGTGTGTGACGGTTTTGTAGGCAATGTCACACTCAAAACCATGGAGGGCGTTGTACGAATGTTCCTTTCTCTGCTCAAATCGCAGGGAGAAGGGAAAAAACGGTCGTGGTGGTGGCGTTTATTAAAGCACTGGTTACAAAAAAGCCTCTCAAGGCGATTCAGTCACCTCAACCCCGACCAGTATAATGGCGCCTGTCTGTTAGGATTACGCGGCACCGTGATTAAGAGTCACGGCGCGGCTAATCAGCGCGCGTTTAGCGTGGCGATTGAACAGGCAGTGCAGGCGGTGCAGCGGCAGGTTCCACAACGGATAGCCGCTCGCCTGGAATGTTTATATCCCGCAGGTTTCGAATTGCAGCAAGGCGAAAACGCCCCGGCAATGCCAACGGCGGGTATATTACCCAAGAGTGACTGAGCGTACATGTATACGAAGATTATTGGCACGGGCAGCTACCTGCCTGAGCACGTGCGGACTAACGCCGATCTTGAAAAAATTGTGGAAACGACTGACGAGTGGATTGTCACCCGCACAGGCATTCGTGAGCGTCGTATCGCCGGTCCTGACGAGACTGTTGATTCCATGGGCTATCAGGCGGCGCTGCGCGCCATTGAGATGGCCGGTATCGATAAAGAACAAATCGGTATGGTCGTGGTAGCAACCACCTCCGCCACCCATGCTTTCCCAAGCGCCGCTTGCCAGATTCAGGGCATGCTGGGCATTAAAGGCTGCCCGGCGTTTGATGTCGCCGCCGCCTGCGCGGGCTTTACCTATGCGCTCAGCATTGCCGATCAGTACGTGAAATCCGGCGCGGTGCAGTATGCGCTGGTGATCGGTTCCGACGTGCTGGCACGCACCCTTGACCCGCAGGATCGCGGCACGATCATTCTGTTCGGTGATGGCGCGGGCGCAGCCGTACTGGGTGCGTCTGAAGAGCCGGGCATTATTTCGACCCACCTGCATGCAGACGGCCGCTACGGTGAGTTGCTGACGCTGCCGAACCACGACCGCGTGGTGCCGGAAAACCCTATTTATTTAACCATGTCCGGTAACGAAGTCTTTAAAGTTGCCGTGACTGAGCTTGCGCATATCGTTGATGAAACGCTGGCCGCGAATCAGCTCGACCGTTCCTCGCTGGACTGGCTGGTGCCGCACCAGGCGAACCTGCGCATTATCAGCGCAACCGCTAAAAAACTCGGCATGTCGATGGATAATGTCGTGGTGACTCTGGATCGTCACGGCAATACCTCCGCCGCATCCGTGCCCAGCGCGCTGGATGAAGCCGTGCGTGATGGCCGTATTAAACCAGGCCATTTAGTGCTGCTCGAGGCTTTCGGCGGCGGCTTTACCTGGGGTTCGGCGCTGGTTCGTTTCTGATAAACAAGGATTAAAAACATGACGCAATTTGCATTTGTGTTTCCGGGACAGGGCTCCCAGGCCGTGGGTATGCTGGCGGATATTGCCGCGCAGTATCCCATCGTTGAAGAGACCTTCGCCGAGGCTTCTGCGGTTTTAGGTTACGATCTCTGGGCGCTGGTTCAGCAAGGATCGGCCGAAGAATTAAATAAAACCTGGCAGACTCAGCCTGCGCTACTGACCGCATCCGTCGCGTTATACCGCGTATGGCAGCAGGAAGGCGGAAAAGCCCCTGCAATGATGGCGGGCCATAGTCTTGGCGAATATTCCGCGCTGGTCTGCGCGGGCGTTATCGCGTTTAGCGATGCGGTCCGTCTGGTGGAGTTACGCGGCAAACTGATGCAGGATGCGGTGCCGGAAGGCACTGGCGCCATGTCGGCCATTATCGGTCTGGATGATGAGTCCATCGCCAAAGCCTGCGAAGAATCCGCGCAGGGCCAGGTGGTATCGCCGGTTAACTACAATTCGCCGGGCCAGGTGGTTATTGCCGGGCATAAAGAGGCGGTTGAACGTGCAGGCGCAGCCTGTAAAGCCGCTGGCGCTAAACGCGCGCTGCCGCTGCCGGTCAGCGTGCCGTCACATTGCGCCCTGATGAAGCCTGCTGCGGAAAAACTGGCGGTAGAGCTGCAAAACATCACCTTTAACGCGCCGGCAGTCCCGGTAGTGAATAACGTTGATGTCGCCTGCGCCACCGATCCCGATGAGATCCGCAATGCCCTGGTGCGCCAGCTCTACAGCCCGGTGCAGTGGACTAAAAGCGTTGAACTCATGGCTTCCCGTGATATCACCCATCTTTATGAGGTTGGTCCAGGCAAAGTATTGACCGGCCTGACTAAACGCATCGTGGACAGCTTAACCGCGTCCGCGATCAACGAGCCGGCAAGCCTGGCCGCAGCACTCGAGCAATAAGACGAGGAATACCATGAGTTTTGAAGGAAAAGTCGCGCTGGTTACCGGCGCGAGCCGCGGCATCGGCCGCGCAATTGCTGAAACCCTTGCGGCGCGCGGCGCAAAAGTCATCGGCACCGCGACCAGCGAAAGCGGCGCGCAGGCGATCAGCGACTATCTGGGTGCTAACGGTAAAGGTCTGATGCTTAACGTGACCGACCCGGCATCTATCGAATCTGTGCTGGAAAATATTCGTAGCGAATTTGGTGAAGTGGATATTCTGGTCAATAATGCCGGTATCACTCGCGATAATTTGCTGATGCGCATGAAAGAAGAAGAGTGGAGCGATATCCTCGAAACGAATCTTTCATCTGTTTTCCGTCTGTCAAAAGCAGTAATGCGAGCTATGATGAAAAAACGTCATGGGCGTATTATTACTATCGGTTCTGTGGTTGGTACCATGGGAAATGCGGGTCAGGCCAACTACGCTGCGGCGAAAGCGGGTCTTATCGGCTTTAGTAAATCGCTGGCGCGCGAAGTAGCGTCTCGCGGTATTACAGTGAACGTTGTTGCTCCGGGCTTTATTGAAACGGACATGACGCGTGCGCTATCTGACGATCAGCGTGCGGGTATCCTGGCGCAGGTTCCTGCGGGTCGCTTAGGCGATGCGAAGGAAATCGCCAGTGCGGTTGCATTCTTAGCTTCTGATGAAGCGGGTTACATCTCTGGTGAAACTCTGCACGTCAACGGCGGGATGTATATGGTTTAACCATGTTTATACCTCTCGCTGCCAGAGGCAGGAAAAGCCGCTGAACAGATTCTCGCCTGACAGTTTACTCTGTGAGCAAGAATGGTCAGAGATGGCTTAAAACCTGCCGCCTGAATGAGGAAGGGTATAAAATTATTTGCGTTATTAGGGCGAATGCCCGCAAAATAGCGTAAAATCGTGGTACGACCTGCCGGGATTTAGTTGCAACTTTTTCAACATTTTATACACTACGAAAACCATCGCGAAAGCGAGTTTTGATAGGAAATTTAAGAGTATGAGCACTATCGAAGAACGCGTTAAGAAAATTATCGGCGAGCAGCTGGGCGTTAAGCAGGAAGAAGTTACCAACAATGCTTCTTTCGTTGAAGACTTGGGCGCTGATTCTCTTGACACCGTTGAGCTGGTAATGGCTCTGGAAGAAGAGTTTGATACTGAGATTCCGGACGAAGAAGCTGAGAAAATCACTACTGTTCAGGCTGCCATTGATTACATCAACGGTCACCAGGCGTAAGTGAACATCTCCAGGCGGTCACTCGACCGCCTGAGTTTTTTTATCCCACGAATCCCTTTTTTATCCCTCCCTGGAGGACAAA
This sequence comes from Atlantibacter sp., assembly GCF_032062175.1. NCBI lineage: Bacteria > Pseudomonadati > Pseudomonadota > Gammaproteobacteria > Enterobacterales > Enterobacteriaceae > Atlantibacter > Atlantibacter sp. Next base: position 41,873 of record NZ_DAMBQK010000010.1, on the reverse strand, counting down.
CGTGTCTAAGCGTCGTGTAGTTGTGACCGGACTGGGCATGTTGTCTCCTGTCGGCAATACCGTAGAGTCTACCTGGAAAGCTCTCCTTGCCGGTCAGAGTGGCATCAGCCTGATCGACCATTTCGATACTAGCGCCTATGCAACGAAATTTGCTGGCTTAGTAAAGGATTTTAACTGTGATGACATCATCTCGCGTAAAGATCAACGCAAGATGGATGCCTTCATTCAATATGGAGTTGTTGCCGGTATTCAGGCCATGCATGATTCTGGTCTGGAAGTAACGGAAGAAAACGCAACCCGATTTGGCGCCGCTATCGGTTCCGGGATCGGTGGCTTAGGTCTTATCGAAGAAAACCACACCTCGCTGGTGGCTGGTGGTCCCCGTAAGATCAGCCCGTTCTTCGTCCCGTCTACTATCGTAAACATGGTGGCAGGTCATTTGACTATCATGTTCGGCCTGCGCGGACCGAGCATCTCTATCGCCACGGCCTGTACTTCTGGTGTTCACAATATCGGTCATGCCGCGCGCATGATTGCCTATGGTGATGCGGACGCAATGCTTGCGGGCGGCGCTGAAAAAGCCAGTACCCCGCTGGGCGTGGGTGGTTTTGGTGCCGCTCGTGCACTTTCCACTCGTAACGACAATCCGCAAGCGGCAAGTCGTCCGTGGGATAAAGAGCGCGATGGTTTCGTACTGGGCGATGGCGCGGGTATTATCGTGCTGGAAGAGTACGAACACGCAAAAAAACGCGGCGCGAAAATTTATTGCGAAATCGTTGGCTTCGGAATGAGCAGCGACGCTTATCACATGACCTCTCCGCCGGATAACGGCGCGGGCGCGGCGTTGGCGATGACCAATGCCCTGCGTGACGCGGGTATCGAAGCGGGCCAGGTTGGCTACGTCAATGCCCACGGCACCTCGACCCCTGCGGGCGACGTGGCGGAAGCGCAGGCGGTGAAATCGGTATTTGGTGATGCAGCCCATCGCGTGATGGTCAGTTCCACCAAATCGATGACGGGCCATCTGTTGGGTGCAGCGGGTGCGGTAGAGTCCATTTTCTCTATTCTGGCACTGCGCGATCAGGCTATCCCACCGACCATCAACCTGGATAACCCCGATGAAGGTTGCGACCTGGATTTCGTCCCGCACGAAGCACGCCAGGTATCCGGTATGGATTATGCCCTGTGTAACTCCTTCGGCTTCGGTGGCACCAACGGTTCGTTGATCTTCAAAAAGATCTAACCGATTCTTTTTAAAGGCCCCTCTGCGGGCCTTTTCATCAGACTTCTCCTCTTGCCCCTCGCTTTACATCCTGCGAAACTAGCGCGCTATCGGTAAGGAGCCTTCATGTTCTTAATCAATGGCACATGGCAACATACCCTGGCGGCAAACGATCGGGCGATCCAGTTTGGCGACGGGTGTTTTACCACGGCGCGGGTCATCAATGGTCAGATTCAGCTTTTCGATGCGCATCTGCAACGGCTGGCGCAGGCGTGCGAAAGACTGGGTATCGCCATTCCTGACGCCACTGTGCTGGGCGAAGAGATGCGCACCGTGGCCCAGCCGCATCAACACGCGGTACTGAAGGTCATTATTACCCGTGGCGCGGGCGGGCGAGGGTACAGCGCCGCAGGCTGCGGTGCGCCGACCCGTCTGCTGTCCGTTGCGCCTTATCCAGCGTTTTATGCCCAATGGCGGGAGCAGGGCATTACCTTAACCCAAAGCCCGGTACAGCTGGGGCGTAACCCGTATCTGGCGGGAATTAAGCATCTCAACCGGCTGGAGCAGGTGTTGATTCGGCGTCATCTGGAACAGACTGAAGCCCAGGAAGCGCTGGTGCTGGATAGCGAAGGCTGGCTGACGGAGTGCTGTGCCGCCAATCTGTTCTGGCGCAAAGGTCAGCGTGTCTATACGCCGAAGCTCGACCAGGCAGGCGTCAATGGGTTGATGCGCCAGCATATCCTGCGCCAACTGAATGACAGCCCCTGGTACGTTGAAGAAGTGCGCGCCTTACTGAGCGATCTGGAAACGGCGGATGAGGTGTTTATCTGCAATGCGCTGATGCCGCTTGTCCCGGTGAAACAGGCCATACGCACGCGCTTTGCTTCCCGCGACCTTTACCACTATTTAGCCCCTCTTTGTGAGTCGTATTGAACCAATGAAGAAAATGCTGCGTTTTGTTCTGCTGATGATTATCGGGTTGGCAATTGCCGCAGGCGTTGGCTACTGGAAAGTACGCCAACTGGCGGACAGTCACCTGCTGATTAAACAAGAAACTATTTTTACCCTGAAAGCCGGTACCGGCCGCCTGGCGCTCGGTAACCAGCTTTCCGATGAGAAAATTATTAACCGGCCGCGTGTTTTTCAGTGGCTGCTGAAAGTGGAGCCAGAGCTTTCGCATTTCAAAGCCGGCACCTATCGTTTCACGCCGGACATCACCGTGCGCGACATGTTAAGGCTGTTGGAAAGCGGTAAAGAGGCGCAGTTCCCGCTACGTTTTGTCGAAGGCACCCGCCTGAGCGACTGGCTCAGTAAGCTGCGTGAAGCGCCTTATATCAAGCACACCCTGAAAGACGATGAGTACGCGACCGTTGCTGAGGCGCTCGGGTTCGACAGTGCTAAATCGATCGAAGGCTGGTTCTATCCAGACACCTGGCTGTATACCGCCAATACCACCGACGTGGCTTTGCTAAAACGGGCGCACCTGCGTATGGTAAAGGCCGTTGATAAAGCCTGGGATGAAAAAGCCGCGGGGCTGCCATACCAGGATAAAGAGCAGTTACTGACTATGGCCTCGATTATCGAGAAAGAAACGGCGGTAGCCAGTGAACGTCCTGACGTTGCCTCGGTTTTTGTGAATCGCCTGCGCATCGGCATGCGTTTACAAACCGATCCCACCGTGATTTACGGCATGGGCAAAGCCTATGACGGCAATTTAACCCGCAAAGCGCTGGATACGCCTACGCCGTACAACACCTATGTGATTAACGGCTTGCCGCCAGGCCCGATCGCCATTCCGGGCGAAGCCTCACTGATGGCGGCGGCGAAGCCGGCAAAAACGCCTTATCTTTACTTTGTTGCCGATGGCGATGGCGGACACACGTTTAATACCAACCTCGCGGACCATAACAAGTCGGTGCAGGATTATTTAAAAGTTATGAAGGAAAAAGATGGGCAAGTACATTGTCATTGAAGGATTAGAAGGAGCAGGGAAAACCACGGCGCGCAATGTGGTGGTAGAGACGCTGAAATCGCTGGGCATTGAAGATATGGCCTTTACCCGCGAGCCTGGCGGCACCATCCTTGCAGAAAAACTGCGTAGCCTGGTACTGGATATCAAATCCGTCGGTGACGAAGTGATTACCGATAAAGCCGAAGTGCTGATGTTTTACGCCGCACGTGTTCAGCTGGTGGAAACCGTGATTAAACCGGCGCTGGCGCGCGGCGCGTGGGTGATTGGCGATCGGCACGATCTCTCGACCCAGGCCTATCAGGGCGGCGGACGGGGTATCGATGCCCATCTCCTCAGCACGTTACGCCAGGCCGTGTTAGGTGATTTCGCCCCCGATCTGACGTTGTATCTGGATGTTGATCCGGTGGTGGGGCTTAAACGCGCGCGCGCGCGCGGCGAGCTGGACCGCATCGAGCAAGAATCCTTTGATTTCTTTCATCGCACCCGCGCCCGCTACCTTGAACTGGCGGCGGCGGACAGCCGTATCCATACCATTGATGCCACGCAATCGCTGGAGGCGGTGACGCAAGCGATTCGTGAGACGGTTACGCGCTGGGTTAGGGAGCAGGCGTAATGAAATGGTACCCGTGGCTGCGTCCGGGCTATGAGCAACTGGTGGCGAACCATCAGGCTGGCCGAGGTCATCATGCATTACTCGTGCATGCCTTGCCGGGCATGGGTGAAGACTCGCTGATTTATGCGATCAGCCGCTGGTTGATGTGCCAGCAGCCCGACGGGCAGAAGAGCTGCGGGAAATGCCGCGCCTGCCAGTTGATGCAGGCCCAGACGCATCCCGATTATTATCTTGCTGAACCCGAGAAAGGGAAGGCGACGCTGGGCATTGACGCGATCCGCGACATTACTGAAAAACTCTACGATCACGCCCGGCTGGGCGGGGCGAAAGTGGTCTGGATCAAAGATGCCGCGCAGTTGACGGAAGCTGCTGCTAACGCGTTGTTGAAAACCCTTGAAGAGCCGCCAGCAAATACCTGGTTTATGTTGGGATGCCGCGCGCCGGAACGTTTACCCGCGACGCTGCGTAGCCGCTGTTTATACTGGCATCTGGCACCGCCGGAAGACCGCTGGGCTGAAGCCTGGCTGGCGCGTGAAACCGATGCACCTCAGGCCCAGCGTATTGCCGCGTTGCGGCTAAGCGGCGGTGCGCCTGCTGCGGCACTGGAACTGTTGCAAACCAGCGCCTGGTCGCAGCGTCCGCTGCTGGCGGAGCGCCTGGAACAGGCCATTAACACCCGTGATGCGCTGGCGCTGCTGCCGGAACTGCATCACGACGATGCGGCGATGCGTCTGCACTGGCTGGCGGCGCTGTTGCTGGATGCCATTAAATGCCAGCAGGGCGCGGCAGGCTATATTACTCATGCTGATTTAACCGCGCACAGCCAGCGGCTGGCGACGTTACTTCCCACCGGCCACCTGCAAGCTATGCTGGATGGGCTGCTGCCATGCCGCGAGCAGCTTATCTCGGTCGCCGGCCTTAACCGCGAACTGATGCTTACTGAACTACTCTTAAACTGGGAACAAGTATGGCGCACTGGCGCACCGCTCCCACATTCCCCTCTCTGAGAGATGCTATGTTTTTAGTTGATTCACACTGCCACCTTGATGGGTTGGACTATAAAACGCTACACAGCAGCGTTGATGATGTACTGGAAAAAGCTGCCGCGCGCGACGTGAAATTTTGCCTGGCGGTGGCGACCACGTTGCCGGGCTATCGGGCGATGCGCGATCTGATCGGCGAGCGCGATAACGTGGCGTACTCCTGCGGCGTTCATCCGCTGAATCAGGATGAAGCCTGGGATGTCGCGCAACTGCGCCAACTGGCGGCGGACCCGCGCGTTGTCGCCATGGGCGAAACCGGGCTCGATTATTACTACACCCCCGAAACCAAACCTCAGCAGCAGGAATCATTCCGCAACCACTTACGTATTGGCTGCGAGCTGAATAAACCGGTGATTGTCCATACCCGTGATGCCCGTGAAGACACCCTGGCGATCCTGCGTGAGGAAAACGTGACGGAATGCGGTGGCGTACTACACTGTTTTACTGAGGACAGGGAAACGGCAGCGAAGCTCCTCGATATGGGAATGTATATCTCGTTTTCCGGTATCGTGACGTTTCGCAATGCAGAGCAATTGCGCGAGGCCGCGCGTTATGTACCGCTCGACCGTTTGCTGATCGAAACGGACTCCCCCTGGCTCACGCCAGTGCCTCATCGCGGCAAAGAGAACCAGCCAGCGTTAGTGAGAGATGTCGCTGAGTACATGGCTGTGCTTAAAGGGGTTTCCGTCGAGGAACTGGCGCGTATCACGACGCGTAATTTCTCCGAACTCTTCCATCTTGACCTCTCCCATCTCGCCTGATTTGCAGGCTCTCTCAGTTATTTTAAAGCTCGTAATTAATATTTAAAGCGAGTAAAGTTCACCGCCTAAAAATGGGCGGTGACGCAGCGTTTAGACACATTTAGACATCCTCAATGTAAAGAAATGCAAGTTTTTGGCCTGCGCTTTGCTGAAACGTGATAGCTGTCAAACAATGTTGAGCCTATTTATTTTACTCTGCGTAATAAATAAAGGGCGCTTAGATGCCCTGTTTATGGCCTGTCTCTCCCCACAGGCTGATGCGTTAAACGCGTAAAAAGCACTAATACTCAGGAGCACTCTCAATTATGTTTAAGAATGCATTTGCTAACCTGCAAAAGGTGGGTAAATCGCTGATGCTGCCGGTATCCGTACTCCCGATCGCAGGTATCCTGCTGGGCGTCGGTTCCGCAAACTTCAGCTGGCTGCCAGCGGTGGTTTCCCACGTTATGGCAGAAGCGGGCGGGTCAGTTTTCGCCAACATGCCGCTGATTTTCGCTATTGGTGTCGCACTTGGCTTTACCAATAACGATGGCGTTTCCGCTCTGGCCGCTGTGGTGGCTTACGGCATTATGGTGAAAACCATGGCCGTGGTTGCGCCGCTGGTTCTGCATCTCCCCGCAGAAGAGATCGCGGCTAAACACCTGGCCGATACCGGTGTGCTTGGCGGGATCATCTCGGGTGCGATTGCCGCCTACATGTTCAACCGTTTCTACCGCATCAAGCTTCCTGAGTATCTGGGCTTCTTCGCCGGTAAACGTTTCGTGCCGATCATCTCTGGTCTGGCTGCGATCTTCACTGGCGTGATCCTGTCCTTCATTTGGCCGCCGATTGGCTCCGCCATTCAGACCTTCTCCCAGTGGGCTGCTTATCAGAACCCGGTAGTGGCGTTTGGTATCTATGGCTTCATCGAGCGCTGCCTGGTGCCGTTCGGCCTGCACCATATCTGGAACGTTCCTTTCCAGATGCAGATTGGTGAGTACACCAACGCGGCAGGCCAGGTGTTCCACGGCGATATCCCGCGTTACATGGCGGGTGACCCGACTGCGGGCATGCTGTCTGGTGGCTTCCTGTTTAAAATGTACGGTCTGCCTGCTGCCGCGATTGCCATCTGGCACTCTGCTAAGCCGGAAAACCGCGCTAAAGTCGGCGGTATCATGATCTCCGCTGCGCTGACCTCGTTCCTGACCGGTATCACCGAGCCGATCGAGTTCTCCTTTATGTTCGTTGCGCCGATCCTGTACATCATCCACGCGATTCTGGCAGGCCTGGCATTCCCGATCTGTATCCTGCTGGGTATGCGTGACGGTACTTCGTTCTCTCACGGCCTGATCGACTTTATCGTTCTGTCTGGCAACAGCAGCAAACTGTGGCTGTTCCCGATTGTGGGTGCAGGTTACGCGGTGGTGTACTACACCATCTTCCGCGTGCTGATCAAAGCGCTGGACCTGAAAACCCCGGGCCGTGAAGATGCTACCGAAGACAGCAAAACCACCGGCACCAGCGAAATGGCTCCGGCTCTGGTTACTGCGTTCGGCGGTAAAGAAAACATCACTAACCTGGATGCGTGCATCACCCGTCTGCGTGTCAGCGTCGCTGACGTGGCGAAAGTAGACCAGGCTGGCCTGAAAAAACTCGGCGCCGCTGGCGTGGTGGTGGCAGGTTCAGGCGTTCAGGCGATTTTCGGTACTAAATCCGATAACCTGAAAACTGAAATGGATGAATACATCCGTAACAGCTAAGTGTTGTTCGGGGAGACTGAGGGAGCCGCAAGGCTCCCTTTTTTATTGCCTGCGGTTTTGAGACAGGAAAGAGGCGGGGACGCGTTAACGCCCTCGCCTGAGAGTGATTAGAAGCTGTAGTTCGCGGTCACAGAGACGTTGCGCGGCGCGCCGTAGATATAGGATTGTTCGATATTGGTATCGTACTCTTTATCAAACAGGTTATTCAGGTTGGCCTGAACGGCGAAGTCTTTGGTCACCTGGTAACGGCCAAACAGGTCCACCAGCGCGTAGCTGCCTTGTTCAGCACGGAAGGTGCCGTATGGGGTAGCAACGTTCTGGTAGACGCGATTCTGCCAGTTCACGCCGCCGCCGACGGTCAGCTGTTGCAGCATCGGCAGGTTATAGCTGGTGAACAGTTTCAGCGTCGTGCGCGGCAGGTTAGGGTTAAACGCGTTGCCGTCGCGATCTTCCGCCACGTAGCGCGTCGCCCCGAAGGTCATCTGCCAGTAGTCGGTGATGGCACCGTTAACTTCAAACTCTACGCCTTTGCTTACCGTGCCATCGGCTTCAGCATATGCGCTTTCACCCGCGCTGCCTGGGATTACCTGGCCTGTGGTAACGCCAAGATTGTCCTGCTCAATGCGGAATACCGCCAGCGAGGTGGTCAGGCGGCTGTCCATCCAGTCAGATTTCACGCCCAGCTCGTAGTTATTGCCGGTGATCGGCGACAGGTATTTACCGTTAATGTCACGCACGGTTTGCGGCTGGAACACCGAGGTGTAGCTGGCATAGGTTGACCAGTTTTCATTGATATCGAACACCAGACCGGCGTATGGCGTCGTGTTGTTTTTCTCAATGTTCTGGGTCAGGGTGTCGCTGCTCCACTTGGTGTAGCGCGCGCCCACAATCAGGTGCAGCGGATCGGCCAGCGAGATGCGGGTCGCGGTATAGGCCGATTTAATATGGATCTTATCGTCCTGCGCTACTGTCAGTTCGCCCCACTGGGTTTCCGGGAAGTTGCCGTTGTAGTCGTAGTAGCTGCCCAGCTCGTCTGCGCCGATGTTAGCCCAGCTGTTCAGGTAGCGGTTATGCTGTTTACTGTAGTTTGAGCCCACCATTAACTGATGCTGACGGCCTAACAGTTCATACGGCCCGCTGGCGTAGAGATCCAGCGCATCCACTTTGCGTTTACCGGTGTTGTAGCCCGTACCGCCCACCACCGGGTAGCTTGCGCCGTAATAGCTTTCCATGATCCCGGTAGATTTATCCACCAGACCGTCAAGATACAGCGCTTTGCTGTCGAGGTTCATTTCGGTATGGGTGGCGTTGAGGGTCAGCTCCCAGTTATTTTCGAAACCCTGCTTCAGTGTCGCGAAGACTTTATTAAAGTCTTTGTCGTTATAGGCCCAGTTTGGCGCGGTGCTGTCGTGTTTGTTATGGCCAACCAGGCTACCGTCAGTATACCAGCGCGGCAGGCCGCCCCAGGTCTGGCTGTCGACGTTGATGTCCTGGTATTCGTAGCCCACGGAGAAGCGGGTCATGTCGGTCAAATCAACATCCAGCACGCCATAAAAGAATTTCTTCTCATTGTTATAACGGTCCAGCCAGCTGTCGTTATTCTGGTAACCGGCTACCATACGGCCACGAATTCTGCCGTCATCGGTCAGTGGTGACTGTACGTCGGCAACATAGCGCTGTTTATCCCAACTGCCGTATTCCGCAGAGACGTCGCCTTTAAACTCGCGGCTGTCGGCGTGCTTACGTACCATGTTCACGGCGGCGGAAGGGTTGCCTGGCCCGGTCATCAAACCGGTCGCGCCGCGCACAACTTCCACACGCTCCAGCAATGCGGTATCGGAAAGGGCATCGCCCAGGTTCCAGCGGGTTTCGAAGAAGGTGGGAATGCCGTCCACCATGTAGTTATCGATCAGGAATCCGCGAGAGTAATAAGAAATACGATCCGAGTCGGCTACCGATGCGCTAACGCCCGTGGTGTTAGACAGAACATCGCCCAGCGTTTGCAGCTTTTGATCCTGCATACGCTGTTCGCTGACCACGCTGACAGACTGCGGAATATCGCGCTGTACCAGCATCATTTTTGTGCCGGCAGAGGTGGTTTTAACGCTGTAATCCTGGCTTTCTTCGGCTTGTGCGTTAACGGCTGATGCCTCAACTAACACCGTATCTTCAGACTGCGGCGCGGCAAATGCCGAACTCACCGGCAGCGCGGCGCAAATGCACATCGCCAGCAGTGAGCGGTGGGGCAGAGAATTTTTCCTGGTATCAAAAACAGAAGACATGATTAACCCTTAATAAAAGACGCAATTTTTGCTGCGCGGCCTGGGTTTCCCAACGGCGCGTGGCATGTTGTGTGTGGTAATAACATCAGAGATACGAATAAAAATGAGAACTATATGCATTTGGTTGATCGGTGTAAACAAATGTAAGAGTGAAACTGAAACAGGATTCCAGAAACGGTGATAGCGATCGCGCTGAAGAGTTAAACGATTAACGTCATTCCTCTCGCGAAATAACGGTTTATCAACATAAACACCCATAAATACATCGGGAACAGACGTTATCCGTGGCGCAGCGCGCGGCGTTTTTTTTCGCGCAGTGGTTATCAGCAGGGGGCGGGTCTACAGTGAATAGGTCTGTTAACAGCGAGAGAGAACCAAGATGAAAGTTTCAGGTTATGCAGCGCTTTCCCCCACCGCGCCGTTAGCGCCTTTTCAGGTTGAGCGACGCACGCCGCGCCCCGATGACGTGACGATAGAAATTCTGTATTGCGGCGTGTGCCACTCCGATCTCCATCAGGCCAGAAACGACTGGGGTTTCAGCCAGTATCCGCTGGTGCCGGGCCACGAAATTATTGGCCGGGTGACTGAGGTCGGCGACAAAGTAACGAAATTCAAGCCTGGCGATTTGGCGGGCATCGGCTGTATGGTGGATTCCTGTCGCGAGTGCAATCCGTGCCGGCAGGGGCTGGAGCAGTACTGCGAAGAAGGCAATATCCAGACCTATAACGGCCAGGATCGCTTCGATCATCGCCCCACCTTTGGCGGCTATTCCCAGGCTATTCTCGCCAGTGAAGATTTTGTGCTGCGTATCCCGGAGGGCCTGGATTTAGAAGGCGCGGCACCACTGCTGTGCGCGGGCATTACCACCTGGTCACCGCTCAAGCGCTGGAATATTGGCGAGGGCAGTAAAGTCGCGGTAGTCGGTCTCGGCGGGTTAGGGCATATGGCCCTCAAGCTGGCGAACGGTTTGGGCGCGGAAGTCACGCTGTTTACCCGTTCGCCGGGCAAGGAAGAGGATGCGCGTCGCCTCGGGGCCCATCACGTGATTATTTCCACCGATCCGTCGCATATGGAGCAGGTGAAAAACCAGTTCGACCTGATTATCGATACCGTGCCTTATACCCACGACATCAACCCCTATCTGCCGACGCTGACCCTCGACGGCACGCTGGTGTTTGTCGGCCTGCTGGGCGAACTGCAACCCTATGTCAACACAGTGCCGCTGATCCTGGGCCGTCGCTCGGTGGCGGGTTCCTGCATCGGCGGGATTGCGGAAACTCAGGAAATGCTCGATTTCTGCGCGGAAAAAGGCATCGTTTCAGACGTGGAAATCATTAAGATTCAGGAGATCAATGAAGCCTACGAACGGATGCTGAAAAGCGACGTAAAATACCGCTTCGTGATCGATATGGCGTCCCTGGCGTCGTAACCCTGCGGTTTGTTTTGCTGGCGATGCGGCGAAACAAACCGTTTTATCCCGTTAAACTCCACGCAACCTATTGATTAAAACCAGTGTTTCATTTGTGGCAATCAGCGAGGGTGATATACTGAATGCACAGATGCTCACTCGTTTACTGCGCTTAATACCGCCGCAGCGTTAAAAAAGGATACGGTCATGGCTGAAGAAACTATTTTTAGCAAAATCATTCGTCGCGAGATCCCAGCCGACGTCGTCTTTCAGGATGAACTGGTCACCGCGTTCCGCGATATCTCTCCGCAAGCGCCGACCCATATCTTAATCGTTCCTAATGTGCTGATCCCAACCGTTAATGACGTCACCCCGGAACACGAGCAGGCACTGGGCCGTATGCTGACCGTGGCGGCGAAAATTGCCGAACAGGAAGGCATCGCCGAAGATGGCTATCGCCTGATCATGAACTGTAATCGTCACGGTGGGCAGGAGGTATACCATATCCATATGCACCTGTTGGGCGGACGCGCGCTGGGGCCGATGCTTTCCCATAAAGGGCTGTAACATGAAACGTGCGTGCCTTCTTGCATTGTGTTCACTGATGGTGCTGGCGGGGTGTAGCTCGCGCCCGGAAATCCCGGTGAGCGATCGCCAGACGCTGGTGATGGAAACCTCAGTGATGGCGGCGGGCGTGATGGCTGAAAAACCAGAATTATCCAGTCAATCCGGCAAGCTCGTCGCCACCAGTACGCTTTACAATGAAAAGGATGTGCCCGTAACGCTGAACTATCAATTTTACTGGTACGAAGAGAGCGGACTGGAATTGCATCCACTGGATAAGTCCGCCACGATAATCATACCTGCGCACAGCCGCATCGTGCTGAATGCGGCGTCGCCTTTTCTGGGCGCCAGCCAGGTTCGACTCTATCTCTGGTTATAAGGGGTGATATTAATGAGGGCGATGCCTCGTTTTTGGCTACTGGCGACAGTAGCGTTAATACTTTCCGGGTGTGTGATGCGTGGGCAACAGGAGCCTGCGCCGGTCGATCAAGCCACACCTGCGCCACAGCAACCGGTGCCAACACCTGAACCGGTACCAACGGTGCCGTCTGTACCTGAAGTTCCGCCGCAGCCGGGTCCGATTGAGCATCAGGAGCCGACCCCTGCGGAGCCGAAAGTGCGCCAGTACGACTGGAGCGGCGCGGTTCAGCCGATGGTCGGCAAAATGTTGCAGGCGGGCGGTGTCAATGCCGGTAGCGTGCTGCTGGTGGATTCGGTCAACAACCGTACCAACGGTTCGCTGCAAACCGGTCCGGCTACTGAAGCACTGCGCAATGCTTTAGCCAATAACAACACCTTCACGCTGGTCTCCGCGCAACAACTGTCGATGGCGAAGCAGCAGCTCGGCCTCTCCCCGCAGGACAGCCTGGGCACGCGCAGCAAGGCGATTGGCATTGCCCGTAACGTCGGTGCGCACTATGTGCTGTATACCAGCGCAGGCGGCAACGTCAGCGCCCCGACCCTGCAAATGCAACTGATGCTGGTGCAAACTGGCGAAATTATCTGGTCAGGTAAAGGTGCGGTTTCCCAAATCCAGTGATGCGGCATTAAACGCACTGCTTCAAACCCGGTTTCCGGCGGCTCAGGCCGCCGGTTCTGTTTCTCCGCTCCCCGGCTCCAGCGGCCAGAGCCTGCGCCTTGAATGGGCAGGCATGCCGCTGGTTGCCCGGCGCGATAGCGCGACGCTGCAATCTGGTGTTAGCCTGCGCCGCCACTACCGCGCCCTGAAGCGGCTCGCCCCCGGCCTCGGGCCAAAACCTTACGCCCTGGGCGACGGCTGGCTGGTCAGCGAATTTATTCGCGGTGATGTGGTCGAAACGTTACCCGATGCGGGTGAGCTGGCCGTGCTGCTGTATACTCTGCATCGCCAGAAAAGATTCGGCTGGCGCATTCACCTGCTGCCGCTGCTGATAAGCTACTGGCAGCAGAGCGATCCGGCCAGGCGCACGCCACTATGGCTACGCACGCTGCAACGTCTGGGCGCGCAGGGTGAGCCGCGCCCGCTGCGCCTGGCGCCGCTGCATATGGATCTTCATGCGGGCAATCTGGTACGCAGCGCGGATAAGCTACGGCTTATCGACTGGGAATACGCCGGAGATGGCGATGTGGCGCTGGAGCTTGCCGCTGCCAGCCTGGATGAAAGCGAACGGCAACAGTTAATAACCGATTACGCGCGGCACGCAGCGCTTAACCCGGCGCAGTTGCGTTTACAGGTCGCGCGCTGGCGGCCCTGGACTGTCGCACTGATGGCGGGCTGGTACGAGCGCCATTTCTGGCAAACGCGCGATAGCGAGTTTATTACACTTGCTCATGACGCCTGGAACAGGCTTAAGAATAATTAACCGGAGGTTGATGTGGGACCAGTAATGCTGGATGTAGCGGGCTTCGAACTGGATGCCGAAGAGCGCGAGATTTTAAACCATCCGCTGGTGGGCGGGCTGATCTTGTTTACCCGCAATTACCACGATCCGGCGCAGTTGCGCGAACTGGTGCGGCAAATCCGCGCGGCGTCCCGTCATCGTCTGGTGGTGGCGGTGGACCAGGAAGGCGGACGCGTTCAGCGTTTTCGTGAAGGCTTTACCCGCCTGCCCGCCGCGCAATCTTTCGCCGAGCTGTATGGCGAGGAAGAGGGAGCCAGACTGGCGTTTGACGCCGGTTGGCTGATGGCCAGCGAGATGATCGCCATGGACATCGACATCAGCTTCGCCCCGGTACTGGATCTCGGGCATATCAGCGCCGCCATCGGCGAGCGTTCATTCCACGCCGACCCGGCAATTGCTCTGCGTGTTGCCGAACAGTTTATCGACGGCATGCACAGCGCCGGGATGAAAACCACTGGCAAACACTTCCCCGGCCACGGAGCGGTGATGGCGGACTCCCACAAAGAGACGCCGCGCGATCCGCGTTCTGAAGAGGAAATCCGCACCCGCGACATGTCGATCTTTAAAAATCTGATCCTCGACAACAAGCTCGACGCCATTATGCCTGCTCACGTCATTTATCCGGAGGTGGATGACCGTCCGGCCAGCGGGTCGCCGCACTGGCTGAAAACGGTGCTGCGTGGGGAGCTGGGCTTCGACGGCGTGATTTTCTCCGACGATCTGTCAATGGAAGGCGCGGCGATCATGGGCAGCTATGCCGAGCGCGGCCAGGCTTCGCTGGACGCCGGTTGCGACATGATCCTGGTTTGTAATAATCGTGAAGGCGCGGTTAGCGTGTTAGATAACCTGTCGCCGATCAATGCTGAACGTGTTACGCATTTGTATCATAAAGGTTCATTTTCGCGCAGCGAACTGCTTGCTTCATCGCGCTGGAAGCAGGTGACTCGCGTGCTGGAAGCGCAGCATGAGCGCTGGCAGGCCCATAAAGCAGGGCTGTAATCGTTTATCGGTAAGCGGCAGGGTGAGGTTACGATGATAATTTATTTACACGGTTTCGACTCCAGCAGTCCGGGTAACCATGAGAAAGTGTTGCAACTGCAATTTATCGATCCGGACGTGCGGCTGATCAGCTACAGCACGTTGCACCCCAAACATGATATGCAACATCTGCTGCGTGAAGTGGACAAGATGCTACAGTTAAATGCGGATGACCGACCGCTGATTTGCGGCGTCGGGCTCGGCGGCTACTGGGCCGAGCGGGTGGGGTTCCTGTGTGACATCCGCCAGGCTATTTTCAACCCGAACCTGTTTCCCTATGAAAATATGGAAGGGAAAATTGACCGCCCGGAAGAGTATCAGGACATTGCCACCAAATGCGTGGAGAACTTCCGCGAGAAAAACCGCGATCGCTGCCTGGTGCTGTTATCCCGTAATGACGAGGCGCTCGACAGCCAGCGTTCGGCGCAGGCGCTGCTCCCTTATTACGAAATTGTCTGGGACGAGCAGCAGACCCACAAATTTAAAAACATTTCGCCCCATTTGCAGCGTATCAAGGCGTTTAAAAGCCTCGGATAAGCGTTTTTGCGGTCAAAATGTTAACGGGTCAGCCATGTGCTGGCCCTTTTTGTTGAAGTTTTCGGCGGAAAAATTGATTCACATCAAATTTGGTATGACCATTGACCCGTTCATGTTATTCTTTGGTCAACAGGATGAAGAAACACCGGTAACCCTTTGTTAATTAAAAGCTATTTTTATAACCTTTAGTTAACAATTGGTTAATAATTTAAGGGGGTCACGTTGACTACACCATTGAAAAAGATTGTGATTGTCGGCGGTGGTGCTGGCGGACTGGAGCTGGCGACGCAGCTGGGTAAAAAGCTGGGTCGCGGTAAAAAAGCCAAAATCACCCTGGTGGATCGTAATCACAGCCATCTGTGGAAACCGCTGCTGCACGAAGTGGCTACCGGCTCCCTCGACGAAGGCGTGGATGCGCTGAGCTATCTGGCCCACGCGCGTAATCACCATTTCCAGTTCCAACTGGGTTCTGTGGTGGATATCAATCGCGAAAGCAAAACCCTCACCCTTGCGGAACTACGCGATGAGAAGGGCGAACTGCTGGTGCCTGAGCGCAAGCTTGCCTACGACACCCTGGTGATGGCGCTGGGCAGTACCTCCAACGATTTCAATACCCCGGGCGTGAAAGAGAACTGCATTTTCCTGGATAACCCGCATCAGGCGCGGCGTTTCCACCAGGAAATGCTTAACCAGTTCCTGAAATATTCTTCCAATCTCGGTGCCAGCGGCAAAGTGAATATTGCCATCGTCGGCGGTGGGGCAACGGGTGTTGAGCTGTCGGCGGAGCTGCATAATGCGGTAAAACAGCTGCACAGCTACGGTTACAAAGGCTTAACCAACGAGGCGCTTAACGTCACGCTGGTGGAAGCAGGCGAACGCATCCTGCCTGCGCTGCCGCCGCGTATCTCCAGTGCGGCACACAGCGAGCTGACCAAACTGGGCGTGCGCGTGTTAACCAACACCCTGGTAACCAGCGCGGAAGCCAACGGACTGAACACCAAAGACGGCGAGTTTATCAAAGCGGATCTGATGGTCTGGGCGGCAGGCATCAAAGCGCCGGACTTTATGAAGGATATCGGCGGTCTGGAAACCAACCGCATCAATCAGTTGGTGGTAGAGCCGACGCTACAAACCACGCGCGATCCGGACATTTTCGCCATCGGCGACTGCGCATCCTGTGCCCGCCCGGAAGGCGGATTTGTGCCGCCGCGCGCCCAGGCGGCGCACCAGATGGCCTCCCTGGCGCTGGATAACATCCTGGCGCAGTACAAGAACAAGCCGCTGAAGAACTACGTCTATAAAGACCACGGTTCGCTGGTGTCGCTCTCTAATTACTCCACCGTAGGCAGCCTGATGGGCAACCTGATGCGCGGCTCAATGATGGTGGAAGGGCGAATCGCGCGCTTCGTGTACATCTCTCTGTACCGTATGCACCAGATCGCATTGCACGGCTACATCAAAACCGGCCTGATGATGCTGGTAGGCAGTATCAACCGGGTTATTCGCCCGCGTCTGAAGCTGCATTAATCGTCATGCCCCTCCCGCATGCCGGGAGGGTTTCAGCATAAATCAGGCAAATTTGCCTTACGTCACCTCGGACTCCTCTGAAACCCCCTTCAAAAGCCAACTATTGCTCGCTTTTACTCCTTCGTCTGATGTTTTCTCCTTACATCTGGTTGCAGAATTGTTATGAATAACACAGCCAGGAGGATGTCCTGTGAACAAATCAATGTTAGCGGGTATAGGGATTGGCGTAGCAGCCGCGCTGGGTGTGGCTGCGGTAGCCAGCTTAAATGTATTCAATCCAGCGCCAAAATACGCGCAGGTGGTTTCCGCCACGCCGATAAAGGAAACGGTTAAAACGCCGCGTAAAGAGTGTCGCAACGTTACTGTGACGCATCGGCGTCCGGTGCAGGATGAAAACCGCCTCGCCGGGTCGGTATTAGGCGCGGTGGCAGGCGGCGTGATTGGCCATCAGTTCGGCGGCGGACGCGGTAAAGATATTGCCACGGTCGCTGGCGCGTTAGGCGGCGGGTATGCGGGTAACCAGATTCAGGGCGCTATGCAGGATCGTGATACCTATACCACCACCCAACAGCGTTGCCAGACGGTCTATGACAAGTCTGAGAAGATGATCGGCTATGACGTCACATACAAGATTGGCGATCAGCAGGGCAAAATCCGTATGGACAAACAGCCTGGCGAAACTATCCCTCTGGACAGCAATGGCCAACTGATTTTGAATAACAACGCGTAAAAAAAGACAGACTTCATCATTAGCCCCTCTGGCGCTCAGGCAGAGGGGCTTTTTTTTGCCTGAAAGAGAAGCAGTGCGACTGACTTTGCCCACTCGCGAAAGCCACATGCTTTTTAATCGCGATGTCACCTGTAGCGCGCAGTGAGCAAAGTAGTGACGAAAACGCCCGTGAGGAAACAGGCTGGTCTAGATGATGTTATGTTGTCTAATTAACAATAAGCCAGTGATAAGAACCGACACAAAGGCGAAAAGTACGGTACCGCCTAATAACATCCAGAGACCGAACAACACCGTAATGACTATTAGCACTTTCAGTAAAGGTAATAGCATGATCATATTATTTTCCTTCTGCGGGTGTAGCCAGATGGGGGGACACACTCCTGTTTTATCGTGTTGCAGTGCTCAAATTGAAAAGTCCATATAAATTCGTCGTCCTGGCGAGATGTTCTCCTCTGTAAAGCTATGTCAACGCTAATCATTAGCTAACGAATAATCCGTGTTAATGCTAAAAATTCTAGTCACACCCGGTAATATATTTATAAAGTTTTACCTATCGTTGATATAGGGATTGCCTATTAACTCAAAGCCGCGAGAAAACTTGATGTATTACGGAAGGTTATAAGTCAGCGGAAGGGCAAATAAAAAACCTGGCGCGTCGGCGCCAGGTTGAGTGGAAAAATAATTTTACAGAGTATTCATGCGCGGTGGGCAGCGATCCAGCAACTCGACGCTGCCATCCTCGTTCTGCTGCTCAAGCATCACATCAAATCCCCACAGGCGATGCACGTGTTTCAGCACTTCCCGGCGGCCTTTATCCAGCGGCGCGCGGTTATGCGGGATATAACGCAGGGTTAACGAACGGTCGCCGCGCAAATCCACATTCCACACCTGAATATTCGGTTCAAGGTTACTTAGGTTGTACTGCGATGAAAGCTTGTTGCGGATTTCGCGATAGCCTTCTTCGTTGTGGATAGCGGAAATTTCCAGATAATTATTGCGATCGTCATCCAGCACGGTAAACAGGCGGAAATCGCGCATCACCTTCGGCGACAGGAACTGGCTGATAAAGCTCTCGTCTTTAAAATCGCGCATTGCAAAGTGCAGCGTCTCCAGCCAGTCCGAACCCGCAATATCCGGGAACCAGTATTTATCCTCTTCGGTCGGCGACTGGCAGATCCGCTTGATGTCCTGGAACATGGCGAAACCCAGCGCATACGGGTTAATACCGTTATACCACGGGCTGTTATATGGCGGCTGGAACACCACGTTGGTATGGCTGTGCAGGAACTCCAGCATAAAGCGCTCGGTCACTTTTCCTTCATCGTAAAGATGATTGAGGATGGTGTAGTGCCAGAACGTCGCCCAGCCTTCGTTCATCACCTGGGTCTGTTTCTGCGGATAAAAATACTGGCTGACCTTGCGCACAATGCGCAGGATCTCACGCTGCCACGGTTCCAGCAGCGGCGCGTTTTTCTCCATGAAATAGAGCAGGTTTTCCTGTGGCTCAGACGGGTAGCGGCGCTCGGCTTCGACCGCTTTTTCCTCTTCCCGGCGCGGCAGGGTGCGCCACAGCATGTTCACCTGGCTTTGCAAGTACTCTTCACGGCTTTTCTGACGTGCTTTCTCTTCCTGCAACGAGATTTTCTGCGGGCGTTTATAGCGGTCAACACCGTAGTTCATCAGGGCATGGCAGGAGTCCAGCAGCCGCTCCACTTCATCCACGCCGTAGCGCTCTTCGCACTCGGTGATGTAACCGCGGGCAAAAATCAGGTAATCGACAATCGAGCTGGCGTCGGTCCAACTGCGGAACAAATAGTTATTTTTGAAGAAAGAGTTATGCCCGTAGCAGGCATGGGCCATCACCAGCGCCTGCATGGTAATGGTGTTCTCTTCCATCAGATACGCGATACAGGGATTAGAGTTGATGACGATTTCGTACGCCAGGCCCTGCTGGCCGTGCTTATACAGCCTTTCGGTTTCGATGAACTTTTTACCAAACGACCAGTGGGGATAGTTAATCGGCATCCCGATACTGGAATAGGCGTCCATCATCTGTTCGGAGGTGATGACTTCAATTTGATGTGGGTAAGTCTCGAGGCGGTACAGCTTCGCCACTCTATCAATTTCAGCAAGATAGATATCCAGCAGCTCGAACGTCCAGTCTGGCCCATCGCTCAGGCGACGGGAATCCCTTGTTTCGGAATCAATAATAGCCATCAGCGCGCCCTCATTGTTGCGGAACCCTCTGCACGGGGAACCTTACCTACAAAGCATAGAACACAGCGGAAAAATCCGTGGCTTAACGAATTTTTTTTCTCCGCGATTTAGTGATCCAGAACGGGGAATTTGCCGGGCGGCTTCAGAATTTTATCTTGCAGAAATGTGCGCCGAAGCAGGAGATGCTAATTTTCAGCATCCTGTGCTGGCTCGGCAAGATGTGAGGTTAGTCACCATAAAAAAAGCCTATGTTGAATAATATTTTCTTCTGGGTTATCAATTTGTAATCAGAAGATTATTCTTTCGGTTAAATCGGAGTGGATATGCGAGTCGTTGTGCTGGGAAGTGGCGTGGTGGGAGTCACCAGCGCCTGGTATTTACGTCAGCAGGGTCATGACGTCACCGTCATCGACAGAGAGCCGGATGCGGCGCTGGAAACCAGCGCAGCCAACGCCGGGCAAATCTCGCCGGGTTACGCCGCCCCCTGGGCTGCGCCGGGCGTACCGTTGAAAGCGATAAAATGGATGTTCCAGCGCCATGCGCCGCTGGCGATAAGCCTCGACGGCTCCAGCTTTCAGCTTAAATGGATGTGGCAGATGTTGCGTAACTGCGATACCCGCCACTACATGGAAAACAAAGGCCGCATGGTGCGTCTGGCGGAATACAGCCGCGACTGCCTGAAAGAACTGCGCGCCAGTACCGGCATCGCCTACGAAGGGCGGCAGGGCGGCACGCTGCAACTGTTCCGTACCGAGCAGCAGTACCAAAGCGCGGCGAAGGATATCGCGGTGCTGGAAGATGCCGGCGTACCGTATCAACTGCTGGAATCCCGCCGGCTGGCGGAAGTGGAACCGGCGCTGGCCGACGTTGCCCACAAGCTGACCGGCGGTTTACAGCTACCGAACGATGAAACCGGCGACTGCCAGTTGTTCACTCAACGCCTGGCGCGCATGGCTGCCGAGGCGGGCGTCGTGTTCCGCTATAACACCCCGGTGGACAGCCTGCTGTATGAAGGCAACCAGATTTACGGCGTTCAGTGCGGCCAGGAAGTGGTCAAAGCCGACGCCTACGTCATGGCCTTCGGCTCTTATTCCACCGCGATGCTCAAGGGCATTGTCGATATTCCGGTCTATCCTTTGAAGGGCTACTCTCTGACGATCCCGATCGCCGAAGAGAGCGGGGCGCCGATGTCGACGGTACTGGATGAAACCTACAAAATCGCCATTACCCGTTTCGATTCGCGTATCCGGGTGGGCGGCATGGCCGAAATCGTCGGCTTTAATACCGCGCTGCTGCAACCGCGCCGCGAAACCCTCGAAATGGTGGTGCGCGATCTCTATCCGCGCGGCGGGCACGTGGAGCTGGCGACGTTCTGGACCGGGCTGCGGCCCATGACGCCGGACGGCACGCCGATTGTCGGGCGCACCCCGTATAAGAACTTATGGCTGAATACCGGGCACGGCACCCTGGGCTGGACGATGGCCTGCGGCTCCGGCCAGTTAATCAGCGACCTGATTTCCGGGCGCACCCCGGCGATTCCTTTTGACGATCTTGGCGTGGCGCGTTACTCCTCCGGGTTCCGCCCAACGTCATCCCATCGTTTACACGGGGCGCACCAATAACACAGGAGTAGTCATGGCTCGTCCAATTGTCGCGCGTCTCGACTTGCAAGCATTGCGGCAAAATCTTCAGGTGGTGCGCTCAGCCGCACCCCACTCCCGGGTGTGGTCGGTGGTCAAAGCGAATGCCTATGGGCACGGTCTCGATCGCATCTGGTCGGGGCTTTCCGGCACCGACGGCTTCGCAATGCTCAATATTGAAGAGGCGATTTTACTGCGTGAGCGCGGCTGGAAAGGTCCGATTCTGATGCTGGAAGGGTTTTTCCATGCCGATGAACTGGCGCTGTTCGACCGCTACCGGCTAACCACCAGCCTGCACAGTAACTGGCAGGTGAAAGTGCTGGCTAACGCCCGGCTGAACGCGCCCATCGATGTGTACCTTAAAATTAATAGCGGCATGAACCGGCTGGGCTTCACGCCGGAGCGGGTTCAGACGGTGTGGAGGCAATTGCGCGAGCTGAAAAACGTTGGCCAACTGACGTTAATGGCGCATTTTGCCGATGCTGAACACCCGGACGGCATTGCTGAACCGCTGGCGCGCATTGAACAGGCGGCGGAAGGGCTGGACAGCCCACGCTCGCTGGCGAACTCCGCCGCCACGTTGTGGCACCCGGAAGCCCATTTCGACTGGGTGCGTCCGGGGATTGTGCTGTATGGGGCTTCGCCGAGCGGGCAGTGGCGCGATGTCGCCACCTCCGGCATCAAACCGGTGATGACGCTTAACAGCGAAATCATCGGGATTCAAAACCTGAAAGCAGGGGATACGGTGGGGTACGGCAGCCTGTACAAGGCCACTGGCGAACAGCGTATCGGGGTGGTGGCCTGTGGTTATGCCGACGGCTATCCGCGCCAGGCACCAACCGGTACGCCGGTGATGGTCGATGGCGTGCGCACCGAGTTGGTGGGCCGGGTGTCGATGGATATGCTGACGGTAGATTTAACGCCGTGCCCGCAGGCGGGCATCGGCAGTTCGGTAGAATTGTGGGGCGACAACATCAAAATCGACGATGTGGCCGCGCCCTCAGGCACCGTGGGCTATGAGCTGATGTGCGCGCTCGCGCCGCGCGTGCCGGTAGTCACTCTCTAGCAACGCACCGGGGCGGATCACTCCGCCTCGGGTTCCGGCACCCGCAGGCCCACTTTGCGGATCTGGTTATCTTCTTTCTCCGCCACGGTCCACGTCATCCCGGCAAATTCAATCTGATCGCCGACAACCGGTGCGGCACCCAACTGCGCCAGCATCATCTCGCCAACGGTTTGCTGGGCGTCATGCGCGGCATCCGCTTCCAGTCCATAGATAAATGCCACATCGGTGAATTTGGCGCTGGCTTCAAGGATAAAGTCGCCAAAGAAGCGCTGATCCAGCTCCACCGGCGGCGACTGGCTGAATAGCCTACCCAGTGCCGGTAAATCGCGCTCGCGGCCAATCACGCACAGAATATCCCCTTCCTGAAGCCGGGTGCTGCCGTTGGGGTGCAACAGCTGATTATCGCGAAACAGCGCCGCGATGCGGGTCTCTTTCGGCATATGCAAATCACGCAGCGCCGCGCCCACGCACCATTTCTCTTCGCTGAGCTGGTAAACAAACTGCTCCCACGGATTTTCCGGGTGAATATCCAGCCCAACCCGGGAAATCGGCACGCCTACCGGCGGTACCACCACTTTGGCTTTTTTCGCTGCCCAGCCCAGAGAGGTCCCCTGCAACAGCAGCGACACCAGCACCACAAAAAACGCCACGTTGAAGAACAGCCGCGAATTTTCAAGGCCCGCCATCATCGGGAACACCGCCAGAATGATCGGCACCGCGCCACGCAGCCCCACCCAGCTAATAAAAATCCGCTCGCGCAGATTAAAGCCACGGAACGGCAGCAAGCCCAGGAACACCGACAGCGGGCGGGCGAACAGGATCATCCACAGCGACAGCAACAGGGCCGGAATGGCGATAGCGAGTAAATCTGATGGATTAACCAGCAGGCCCAACACCAGGAACATACCGATTTGCGCCAGCCAGGCCAGGCCGTCAAAGTTTTGCAGAATGGCGTAGCGGTTACGGATTGGCCGGTTGCCCAGCAGGAAGCCGCACAGGTACACCGCCAGAATGCCGCTGCCGTCCATCGCCGTAGTAATGGCGAAAATCATAATCCCGCCGCTGAGCGCCAGCAGCGGATACAGCCCCTGGGGCATGGAAATACGGTTGATCATCTGCAACAGCAGGAAGCCGCCACCCAGACCAATAAGAATACCCAGACCGAACTGCTGGACGATTTCCCAGGCGAACATCCAGCTCAGCGTACTGGTGTGGTGCTGGATCATCTCAATCAGGGTAATGGTCAGGAACACCGCCATCGGGTCATTGCTGCCGGATTCGATTTCCAGCGTCGCGCCGACACGCTCGTTCAGCCCCTTACCGCCAAGCAGGGAAAACACCGCCGCCGCATCCGTCGAGCCGACAATCGCGCCGATCAACAGGCCTTCCATCATCGGCAAACCGAACAGCCACGCCGCCGCCATGCCAGTCAGCCCGGAAGTAATCAGCACCCCGACAGTCGCCAGCGACAGCGCCGGGCCCAGCGCCACGCGAAATGAACTCGCCTGGGTGCGCATCCCGCCGTCCAGCAGGATCACGGCCAGCGCCAGGTTACTGATCAGATAGGCGAGAGGGTAATTGTCAAAAGGAATGCCGCCAACGCCGTCGATGCCCGCCAACATGCCGATGGCGAGAAAGATAACCAGAATAGGGATACCGAGACGGGAAGAAAACGAACTTAATAAAATGCTACAGGTAATCAGCACCGAACCCAGAATAAAAAGACTAAAAATCGCCCCGCCGTCCAACGTTATCGTTCTCCTTTATCATGCTCTCATCAAGGCGGCGCAACGCCGCCGGGCCTATTTTTGGTATACCACAATTACGGTGGGCGTGATGGACTAATTAACGATGTGAATGATTATTTGCGCAATTATTCACAACGGGATGACCTTTGACGGTCAACGACGCCTGATTCACATCACAGTTCAGCGTGCCGGAGGCACCGAGCGGTAGCGTAACGGTGCGTTGCTCGTGGCCGAAGTCCAGACCCGGGATCACCGGGATCGCCAGACGCTGGCGCAGGGCATCTACCATTGCATCCAGGTCGTAGCCGTTGTCGTAATCATTGGGTTTGCTGGCGCTGAAGCTACCGAGTACCAGCGCGCGCTGCCGGTTCAGAATGCCCGCCTGATGCAGCTGCAACAGCATCCGTTCGATGCGGTACGGGTGTTCGTTGATGTCTTCCACCACCAGAATGCCGCCGTCAATGTCCGGCATCCACGGCGTGCCCAGCAGCGAGCACAGCATCGCCAGGTTGCCGCCCCAAATCGTGCCGCTGGCCTGGCAGGCCGGCGCGCGTGTCTGCCAGTGAAGGGTAAACTCCGGCGAGGTAATGGCCTGCCAGAAATGGTCCCACGTGAAGGCGTTCATTTCCGGCGCGCCAAAATTGCCCGCCAGCATTGGCCCGCAGAAGGTGATGACATTTTCGGTCGCCAGCAACTGTAGCTGAACGGCGGAAAAATCGCTGTGCCCGCAAATCACCAACGGGTCCCGGCGCTGGCGCGCCGCGATTGCGGAATAATCTATATTTTCGAGTAGCCGCGTGACACCGTAACCGCCACGTACCGGCAGCACGATATCAGAATTGGTTAACGCCGCCAGATGGTTGATATCGTGAAGACGCGCCGCATCATCGCCAGCAAACCGTTGAAAACGCCGGGAAATCACCGCCTGGTTGTTCACCTGATGGCCCGCTTCAGTGAGTCTTTGCACGCCGCGTTGCGCGGCTTCCTGCGCAATACAGTAACCGGAAGGGGCGATAAGATGGATGCGAGACATGGCATTTCCTTGCTGATTTATTACATAGAATGGTTATCATGCCGCTAACATTGAGGGTTGTCATCCGTCGTGTGGTTTGCGGCTCGCCAGCGCGACGGGGTTTTCATGCCGGTTTGGCGAAACGATAAGGATAGTTTGCGTGAATTTTAAATGGCTGATTGTACTGGTCCTGTTGCTGGCAGGCTGTTCCTCAACACCCGACTACAAGAGTCAACCGTGGGACCCTGAGGTTCCGGTCAAACGCGCCATGCAGTGGTATCCGATTAGCGAAAAAGCGGGCGAGGCCTGGGGCGTCAGCCCGCGTCTGATTACCGCCATCATCGCGATTGAGTCAGGCGGTAATCCCAATGCAGTCAGTAAATCGAACGCTGTCGGCCTGATGCAGCTCAAAGCCTCTACCTCCGGGCGTGACGTTTATCGCCATATGGGCTGGAGCGGGCAGCCCTCCACCAGCGAGCTCAAAAACCCGGAGCGCAATATTTCGATGGGAACGGCGTACCTGAGCATTCTCGAACATGGCGCGTTAAACGGCATTGAGAACACCACGACCATGCAATACGCGCTAATGGTATCGTATGCCAACGGTGCAGGCGCGCTGCTGCGCACCTTCTCGTCGGATCGTAAAAAGGCGATTGATAAGATTAACGATCTCAGCCCGGATGAGTTTGTCGAACACGTGCAAAAAAATCACCCGTCGCCGCAGGCCCCTCGTTATATCTGGAAAATGCAGAAGGCCATGGACGCGATGTAATTAGCGCACTTTATTGGCTTTTTCGCGCGCGATACGTTCAAGCGCGAAAATAATCCGCTGCAATTCCCGCTCCGCCGCCGGGTTGATGTTGAGAAAACGGAAACTCAGGCGGGGCGTCACAATCGTCTCGTTTTTATTGCTCACCGTCAGGCGTTCTGAAATGGTGATCAACTGCATATCAAAGTGAAACGTTCCCCATTCGCCCAGCTCGATTTTCACCTGGGAAAACAGCTGTCCTTCCTGGAGCCCCTCGGGCACCGGGCCGTCGACCAGCGCGCCCATACCGCCGAGGGATAAATCCGCCAGCCGAAAACGAAAGGCGTTGCCGCTGTTCAGCGTCGCCTCGCAATAGAAAATGGGCGACAGGGGGGCAGGAATACGGAAATACTCGCGGCGCTGCACAAACCACAGGGAAGGGGGAAGCTGGGTGACAAAGGCCGGAAGACTCTGAAAATCGCCCGCTTTAAGCTGCGGCAAATTGAACTCGATTTTCGCGCCCTGGGTTTCGGCGGAAATCTGGATATCACTGGCTTCCTGCACCGATTTGTTTTCATGGCTCTGGCTACCGAAGTCCATCACCAGCTTGCTGGCATCCACGTCGAGAATGCGGCTGATCAGCTGTTGGCTGCCCCAGGAAATGCGGATCGGCACGCGATTCTTGTGCAAATCCCGTAAAACGCCCAGCACCGCCAGCGGATGATGTTTCAGAAACTGCTCATTATAGCTACTCACGTCCCCGATACCTGCTCTGTACAAAGTGATGGCAAGAATATCGGCAACGCGGCAAAAAACTTAATACAAATTCCAGGGGGGAATCGGCAAAATGACGATTAAGCGTGTGACCTTCCTCACCTTTTTCCAAAAGTTGCCTATACTTGATCTGTCTTTCATCAAGAGTACCCCGCCAGTGGCGGGTGATGTTTTTCAGCGAAGAAAAAGGAGCCGCACGATGGGTATTTTGTCCTGGATTGTTTTTGGATTGATAGCAGGTGTGATTGCCAAGTTCATTATGCCGGGTAGGGACGGGGGCGGATTTATCCTCACCTGTGTTCTCGGGATTGTGGGTGCGGTTGTGGGTGGTTGGCTGGCGACTTTCTTCGGTATTGGCGGAGATGTCACGGGCTTTAACCTACAGAGTTTCCTGGTCGCGGTAGTGGGTGCTATTGTGGTGCTGTTGATCTACCGTATGCTACGACGGGATTAAGCTTTTTCAGTAATGAGAAAACGGCCTGATGGGCCGTTTTTTTTATGCGTTTTTCGGGGGGATTGTTCTGTTTAGTGGAATTGTTCTGTTTAGTGGAATTGTTCCGTTCGCCTGGGCTGTCGAGTCAGTCTCGTGCGCCAGTGTACGCGAACGGGTTGGGGGCGCTCGCCGCCGCGCCCCTGACACGTTCGCCGTCACTGAAGCCGCATAGATGGACGTAGCCTGAGCGAACGGAACATTCCACCGGACATCCCCCAAGAGAAAATCTTACTGTGCGTTCGCCGCCTCAGGTTCCGCCACCTTCGCGGGTTCAGACCCCGAATCCGAATCCGCCGGAGCCGACGACCCCGCCCCCGGCCGCGTTTGCGGCACGCTATCACACGGTTTCTGTGCCGCGCACAGCTTATCCAGCATCATCAGCGTAACCCCATTAGTCCATCCGAACCCGTCCTGCAACGGGTACTCCCCGCCGCCACCGCCGGTCCCGGTTGAAGACACATCATATTTCTCCACCAGTTTCTTCTCGCGGTCGTAGGTATGCTGCACGTTAGTCAGGAATCGCCAGGTCACTTCCATCGACAAATCCTTATGACCGTAGTTCTCCAGCCCCTCGGCGGCGACCCACTGCAACGGCGCCCAGCCGTTTGGCGCATCCCACTGCTGGCCGGTATTCACCGTGGTAGTCACCACGCCGCCCGGTTTTAACAGTTGAGACTGGGTGGCGGCCGCTACTTTATCGGCACGATCCTGGGCGGCGGCGTTAACAAACAGCGGGAACAATGCCGCAGCGGTGAGCTGATCGCGTACCGCTTTGCGGCGTAGATCGTAATCGGCGTACCAGCCCTGTTTGTCATTCCAGAGGGTTGATTCCATCGCCTGCTGGCGCTGGCTGGCGAGTTTGTCATAGCGTGCCGCGCCCGCCTCATCGCCCGCCGCTTTACTGGCGTGGGAAAGGGTTTTTTCCAGTTGATACATCAGGGCGTTCAGATCCACCGGGATGATCGAGGTGGTGTGGATCGAGCCCAGTTGCTGCGGGTTATCCATCCAGCGCGAACTAAAGTCCCAGCCAGACGCCGCCCCTGCGCGCAGATCGCGGTAAATTTCGGTAGCCGGGCGATCCGGGTTGTTCTTCGCGGTAGTCACGTCGTCCAGCCAGGATTCGGTACGCGGCGTATCGCGGTCATCCCAGTAGCGGTTAAGCAGCGCGCCGTTTTCCAGCTTCACTACCCGCTTGCTGGCGCTGCCTGGCGCAAGACTGTCGCCGCCTTCCATCCAGTATTGATACTCTTTGGTCAGCTGCGGCTGGTAAGTTTTCAGAGCGTCTTTATCGTGGGTCGCCAGCAGCTCGACCATCAGCGAGAAAAACGGCGGCTGCGAGCGGCTCAGATAGTAGCTGCGGTTGCCGTTGGGGATATGGCCCCAGGTGTCGATTTCATAAGCGAAGTTCTTCACCATATCTGCGATTTTGTCCCAGTGACCGCTCTCCGCCAGCCCCAACATGGTGAAATAACTGTCCCAGTAATAGACCTCGCGGAAGCGCCCGCCCGGCACCACATAGGATTCCGGCAACGGCAGCAGTGAATCCCACTTCGCGGCTTTATCGGTGGTGCGGGTCAGCACCGGCCACAGCCCGTCGATATGCTCGCGCAGGCTTTGCCCGGCGGGCGGTACGTATTTCTCGCCCGCTTTTGGCAGGTCGAAATTCAGGTTCACGAAGTGGCGCAGATCGAAGCCCGACTGGTTCCGCTGCATCCGGTAATCCGCCAGGATCATATACGGATCGCTTTTCGGCACCGCATCGGCGAAGGTTTTCTGATCGGGAAACAGTTTGGCGCTCTGCACATCAGTAAACAGCGGGCCTAACAGCACATCGGGCGGCTGCACGGCGGCTTTGGGTTGATCTTCCGCCAGCGCGGTCTGCGGGCCGAAGAGTAAGAAGGCGCTACCCAGCGCTGTCTGGATCGCGAACAGCAGGGTACGGGGTTGACGCATAGCTGATTTTGTCATCAATGATTCTCCATATAGGGCGTTCAGCGCAGGGGCTGAAAACAACCATAGAAAAACCTTAGACGAATATTGGCGAACCGAGGTATCTGAGGTGGCAAATCTGAGGTTTACAGACGAATTCCCTGGCAATCGGGCAAAAAAAAGCGCCCTGGTTTTTGCCAGGACGCGGTAAGCCATGTAAATACAGCGGCTTAGTGTAACCCGAACTCCGCCATCAACTGTTGGCGTAAAGCGACAAACTCGCTCTGGCTGCGCAGGCGCGGGCGGGGCAGGGTGACGTCGATAAAGCGGATTTCCCCGCCTTTATGTTTCGGCAGTACTAGCACCCGGTCGGCGAGATAAATGGCCTCTTCCAGATCGTGCGTCACCAGAATCATGGTCACGTTTTCTTCTGCCCAGATGCGCGCCAGCTCTTCCTGCATGGTGATTTTGGTCATCGCATCCAGCGCCCCCAGCGGTTCATCCAGCAACAGAATCTCCGGCTGCACGGTTAATGCCCTGGCGATACCGACGCGCTGGGCCATTCCGCCGGACAGTTGGCGTGGCCAGGCTTTTTCGAACTCGCTCAACCCCACCAGCGCCAGCGCCTTGCGGGCGCGCTGCTGGGCTTCGCGCGTCGACACGCCCTGCACATCAAGGCCAAAACTGACGTTATCTAGCACCGACAGCCAGGGCAGCAGGCGCGGCTCCTGAAAAATCACCGCCCGCTCGCGGCTCAGGCCGTGAACCGCGTTGCCGTCAATCAACACATCGCCGGCATTCGGCTCTTCCAGCCCGGCCAGGATGCGCAGCAGGGTCGTTTTGCCACAGCCGCTCGGCCCGACGATGGCAATGCTTTGCCCGGCGCTGATATGCAGATTCAAATCGCGGAACACATCAAACTGCTCGCCGTTCAGGGAAAACGATTTATAGACGCGCTGTACGGACACTTCACCCCGGCGGATATCGGTTGCTGTCGTCATCATTCACCTCACTGCGCTTTAAACAGGACGTTAGTCACCTGGATCTGGCCTTTACCCAGCGCGCCGTCGCGCTCAAGGATATCGATCCAGTACTGCACATCGCGGGTTTCCGCCTTGCCGCCAGGGCGCACACCGTAGCCGGTAAAGTACTGGGCGACGTCCGGGTTTTCACCGCGCTCCTTAAGGATTTTCGCCATAATTGTGCGTACTTCCTGCGGGTGTTCGCGGGCATAGTCCAGCGCGCGGGCCGATTGCTGAACAAAGGCTTTCGCCGCTTCCGGGTGCTCCTGCACGAAATCCTCGCGCAGTACGGTAAAGCCGCCCGCGATTTCGCCTAATACGGCGGTATCGTTGAACACCGGACGCAGGCCGCCGTGGCTGCGGGCCACGCCTTCAAAGGTGGTTTGCCAGTAGCCGAACGCGGCGACATCCACCTGCCCGGAACGCAGCACCTGCTCAAGCTGCGGGCCAGGGACCGCCACCGGCTTAGCGGCGTTTTGCGGTAAACCCGCCTGGCGTAACGCTTCGCGCAGGGTGTAATCCAGATGCGCGCCCAGGGTATTGATCGCCACGGATTTACCGGCCAGATCTTTTACGGTCTTGATCGGGCTGTCTTCCCGCACGTAGAAGATGGACTTGGTGGTGTTATCGATGCCGTTAGTGGGGTAGGCCGCCACGAATTTATTGCCGCTGGCGATGGAATTCAGCACCGCCGGGGTGGCGGCAGAGCCGATATCCACACTGCCGGAGGCCAGCGCGAATAACGATTCCGGGCCGCCGCTGGCATAGCCTTTATTTTCCAGCGACACGCCGGTGCCTTTGAAATAACCCAGCGCGTCGGCCAGTTCATGGGCGGAAATACCGCCGTAACTGGCGAGATAACGTAACGTAACGTTGTCCTGCGCCTGGGCGAGTGAGGTAAAACTCAGGCTGGCAAAGGCGAATGCGGCAAACAAGGCGATGCGTTTTTTCATTTTTGAAATTCCCAAATAAGACAATCGATAATCGAAAAGTGAACGGCTAATTAATGGTTATGAGTATTCCAACGACACAGACGGCGTTGCAGGACCACCAGGATGCGGTTCGCCATCAGCCCTAAGAATGCCAGCAGGAAAATGGCGGCAAACATCACCGGGATCTGGAAGTTGTATTGCGCATTCATCACCTGGAAGCCGATGCCTTTATTGGCGCCAATCATCTCGGCGGCAATCAGCAGCAGCAGGGCGGTCGTGGCAGACAGACGCAAACCGACGAAAATCGACGGCACCGACGCCGGCACAATCACCCGGCGGAACACCGTCAAGCGGCGTGCGCCAAAGGTTTTCGCCATTTCCAACAGCTTCGGATCCACCTCTTTTACGCCGCTGATGGTCGCCAACAGCACCGGGAACAGCGCGGCCCAGAAAATCACGAACACTTTAGAGCCTTCGCCGAGCCCGAACAGCAGGATAAACACCGGGTACAACGCCAGCGCTGAGGTCTGGCGGAACAGTTGCAACAGCGGGTCCAGCGCGCGCTCCAGCGGGCGGATTTGCCCCATAAACAGCCCAAGCGGAATACCAATAATCACTGCCGAGAAGAACGCCAGCCCGGCGCGTTGCAGGCTGATGGTGATATCGTCCAGCAACGCGCCGGAGGTGATGCCGTTCCACAGGGCAAAAAACACCTTATCCAGCGGCGGGATCACCGCCGGGTTCAGCCATCCCTGAGTGCTGGCGATTTGCCAGCCCGCGAAGAAAAACACCAGCAGGCCGTAATCGGCGCTGAACGCCAGCGCGCGCTTGCGCCATTTCCCGTTAATCGTCAGCTTGACGCCAGGGCTGCGCGCCCGGGGGCGCACCCATACTTTGCTGAAGTCAGTCATCGTGAACCCCTCATGCCACTTTGTTATTGCGGAGAATGGAATAACGGTTTTCTGGATACGGTAATCCTAAGTTTTCGCGCAGGGTGGTGCCTTCATAGGCGGTACGGAACAGGCCGCGCTTTTGCAGTTCCGGGATCACCAGGTCGATAAAATCGTTCAGCGCGCCCGGCAGGTACGGCGGCAGAATGTTGAAACCGTCAGCGGCTTCGTTTTCAAACCACGCTTGCAGGGTATCGGCCACCTGTTCGGCGGTGCCCACGATGGTGAAGTGGCCGCGCGCGGTGGCGATCCACTGGTACAGCTCACGGATGGTGAACTGGTGCTCATCGGCAATCTGGCGGATCAGCGCCTGGCGCGACTTCATCCCTTCGGTAGCAGGCAGCGGCGGCAGCGGGCCATCAAGATCGTAATCGGCGAAATTCAGGGTGCCGCCGGTCAGGCCGTTGAGCAGCGCCAGCCCGTCTTCCTCAACGATTAATGAAGTCAGCGCACGGTATTTTTCCTGGGCTTCTTCTTCGGTGCGGCCAACAAACGGTGCGACGCCGGGCATCACCAGAATATGCTCCGGGCGACGGCCCAACGCTCTGGCGCGGTTTTTAATGTCGCGGTAAAACTCCTGGGCGGTGGAAATATGCTGGTGGGAAGTGAAAATCACCTCGGCGGTGGCGGCAGCCAGTTCACGCCCGTTATCCGATTGCCCGGCCTGGACGATTACCGGGTGCCCCTGCTGCGAGCGCGGCACGTTGAGCGGGCCCTTCACTTTGAAATGCTTACCGACGTGATCGGCGGTATGCACTTTGTCCGGGTCGATAAACTGCCCGGAGGTTTTATCGCGAATAAAGGTGTCGTCTTCAAAGCTATCCCACAGCTTCTTCACCACGTCAACGTGCTCCTGGGCGCGCTCGTAACGGTAATCATGCGGATGCTGCTGGTCGAGGTTGAAGTTCACCGCCGCCGCTTCGGTGGCGGTCGTCACCACGTTCCAGCCCGCGCGGCCCTGGGAAATCAGATCCAGCGAGGCGAATTTACGCGCCGTGTTGTAGGGCTCTTCGTAAGTGGTGGAGGCGGTGGCGATAAAACCGATATTTTTGGTTAACGGCGCCAGTGCGGAAAACAGCGTCACCGGTTCGAACCCGGCGATTTTTGCGCGGCCGCCTTCGGTGCCGCCTTTAGCCGGGACCGCCAGGCCGTCGGCCAGGAAGTAAGCGTCAAACAGGCCGCGTTCGGCGGTCAACGCCAGCTGTTTGTGGAATTCGAAACTGGTTGCGCCATCAGCGGGCTGATCGGGATGACGCCAGGCCGCCACGTGCTGGCCGCCGCCAGGAAGAAATGCGCCGAGTTTAATTTGTCTTGTCATTGTTCATCTCCATCATTTTCGCAGACGTGTTTGTTAACGTTTTGAGAGCATAACGTTGCGAAGATTTGAAAATGAAATATCAATTCCTGAATTCAATAGCTGGAATTTGGGATTGGTGTCACGTAAAGGGCATTGCGGAGGAAAATTCGCCGGGTAGCACAAAATTCAATCAAAAAGGATGTATTCATCGCAGTTTTTGAAAGGTAACGTCAATAATTGTCACTTATATGATCTTAATCATGTACAAAACCTGACAAAACAGGTAATGATAATGAATATTATTTAGATTATCAGGGCGTACCGTGTTCAACATGCGTTCATTCTTGCTTGCCGTTTGCTGCTTACTGGTGAGTTCACTGGCGTGGGCAGCCACCGATTATTCCCCTTATATCAACGACATTAAAACTCGCCTCGATAAAACCGCCACGCTGTATCAGCAGCAGCAGGTCAGTGAAGCCCGCCGCGAAGTGCAGATGGCCTATTTCGAAGTGTTCGAAAATCTCGAAGGCCCGATCCGTATTAATATTTCTGCCCAGAAAAGCTACCAGATGGAGAGCACCTTCGGCGAAATCCGCAAGATGATCGGCGAAGGCAAATCCGTGGCGGACGTGCAGGGTAAAATCGACTGGCTGAAGCACGAGCTGGATCAGGTTGAACCGGTGCTGGACGGCGGCCATAAGCTGGTGGCGGAAGAGCAGCACGGCGCGTACAGCAACGGGGAAATCGCCCACTACTGGCAGCAGAGTTTCCAGACCATCGACGATCTACTGGCCCAGGCGGTTACGCAGTATCAGCAAGGGCAGTTTGCCGCAGCCAGCCAGAGCGTACAGCAGGCCCATTATCAGGGTTTCAAAAACTCGGAAATGGAAATGTCGGTGCGCAAGAACCGCTCTGCGCAACGGGCCGCGTCGATCAATCAGCAGTTCACCACGCTTATCGCCCTGACCGCCAAACCGGACAATCTTAACGATGTCGCTTACGGCGTCACCACGCTGTTGCAGGATATCGAGGACGTGCTGCCGGGCCTGCCGACGACCCGCGAGACCCAGGCCGTGAGCGCCCCGCAACGCGGCGATGCGCCCGCCCAAGCCGATACCCCCGCCCAGGCCGACTGGGGCAAGGTCTCCGCCAGCATCAACAGCAGCCTGAAAGAAGCCATTGCGGTTTATCAGGATGGCAACGTCCAGGACGGCATGATGGCGGTGCAGGACACCTACTTTGACCTGTTTGAAGCCAGCGGCATGGAAAACAAAGTCGGCTCCCGGGATGCCGCCTTTAAAACCCAGCTCGAAGGCCACTTCACCCGCCTGGTTAGCCTGATGAAAGCCGGGCAGCCTGAAGCGGCGCTGAATGCCGAAGCGCAGGCGCTGGAGCAGGATCTGGCAAAAGCGGTTTCTCTGCTTGGCGAAGGCGAACAAACCCAGTGGAGCCTGCTGCTCTATAGCCTGATGATCATCGTCCGTGAAGGGCTGGAAGCGCTGCTGATCGTGGCCGCCATCGTGGCCTACATGGTGAAAAATAACCATCAGGACAAGCTGCCGCTGATCCGCCAGTCGGTAGTGGTGGCGCTGGTGTGCAGCGTGATCACCGCCGCGATCTTCCAGGCGGTGTTTACCCACTCCGGGGCCAGCCGCGAACTGCTCGAAGGCATCACCATGCTGATCGCCGTGTTTATGCTGTTCTCCATGAGCTACTGGCTGCTTTCCAAAGTGGAAGCCCGCCACTGGAAAGCCTGGCTGGAAGGCAAACTCTCTCACTCCCTGAGCCGTGGGTCGCTGATTGGCCTGTGGATGACCAGCTTCCTGGCGGTCTACCGCGAAGGCGCGGAAACCGTGCTGTTTTATTACGCACTGGTGGGCGATGCCAGCAACGTCTCCGGCCATCTGGCGATCCTGGCAGGCTTCGCCATCGGCTGCGTGGTGCTGCTGGTGGCCTGGCTGGTGATGCGTTACTCGGTGGTCAAACTGCCGCTTAAACCGTTCTTTATGTTTACCGGCAGCTTTATGTACCTAATGGCGTTTGTCTTCGCCGGGAAAGGGGTACTGGAGCTGATCGAGGGCAAGCTGTTCCAGCCTACGTTATTGCCAGGTGTGCCGGAAATCGGCTGGCTTGGCATCTATCCCTATGTTGAAACCTTGCTGCCGCAGGCCGCTTTACTGGTCGCCGCGCTGATCGCCCTGTGGGTGATGCAACGGCGCGGGGCGACGGTATCCGGGCCAGACATCATTAAAAGCAAACCTTAACTGAATTTTTCTTTGAGACGAGAGGATAAGTCTGATGACCATCAAGAAGAGCCTGATTGCCAGTGCCGTGATCGCCGGGATTTTTACCGCACCTGCGGCGTTTGCCTTTAAAGAGTACCCGGCGGGCGAGCCGATCACCATGAATGAAATGGAACTGGCGGCAGTTTACCTCCAGCCGATCGACATGGAGCCGCGTGGCATGGGCCTGCCGGCAGCCAAAGCGGATATTCACCTTGAAGCGGATATTCACGCGGTGGAAGGCAATAAAAACGGCTTCGGCGCGGGTGAGTGGATCCCGTTCCTGACCATTAATTACACCCTGGTGAACACCGATACCGGCGCGAAACAGGAAGGCACCTTCATGCCGATGGTGGCGAGCGACGGCCCGCACTATGGCGCGAACATTAAAATGATGGGCGTGGGCAACTATAAAGTCACCTATCACATCGATCCGCCGTCAAAAGCGGGCATGCATCGCCATACCGATGGTGAAACCGGCGTAGGTCGCTGGTGGAAGCCGTTTGACGTCAGCTACGAGTTTAAATACGTCGGGCTGAACTGATCGCCACCATCGCACAAGATGCAACAGGATGTGACCAGGGTGTCGGCTATGCCGCCGCCCTTTTCTGGTTTTACGCTACGGCGGTTTTGAGCGCATTGAGTTGACGTTATGAGTTACTTTTTTGTCACGACCCTGCAGGCGTTTTTATGTATTGCGCTGCTGTGCGGGGTGAACGGG
Source organism: Atlantibacter sp. (assembly GCF_032062175.1). Lineage (NCBI taxonomy): Bacteria > Pseudomonadati > Pseudomonadota > Gammaproteobacteria > Enterobacterales > Enterobacteriaceae > Atlantibacter > Atlantibacter sp. Next base: position 5,726 of record NZ_DAMBQK010000010.1, on the reverse strand, counting down.
GTGCGGCGGACGGCGACGCTGCGTCCGCTGGTGTGGGTAAGCCTGCTGGCCGTGGCGCTGGGCGGCTGGCTGGGGCTGCAACTGCCGAATAATCAGACGATCCCGCTCACGCTGACCGGCGTGGAAATCGGGGCGCTGCTGCTGTTCCTGATAACCTGGCGTCACCCTTCCTCTCGGCTCGGTTATCTCTGGCAGGGCGTACTGATTTTCGGCGCGGCCCGCCATTGGGTGCAGGACCCGAATCTTGGCGCGGTCACCACCACCCATGTGCTCAATACCGATTTGCTGCTCAACATCACCGCGCTGGTCGGGGCATTTGCGCTACTGGCGCTGGCGGCGGTGCTGTGCGCTATGCTGCTGCGCCGGATGCCGCGCGCCCAGTGGCCGACCGTTATCGCCGTCACCGTTTTACTGCTGGTGCCGCTGGCGGGGGATTTGCTGCTGCTGTTAATGAAATTGCAGGTGCTGCCGCTGACCAAAGCGCTGCTGAGCTTTGTCTCGCGCGTCACCAATAACGCCCCGTGGTTTAACTGGGCGGGAGCCGCGCTGCTGCTGGCGCTGGCGGCCTGCTGGCTGCCGGAGTTGCAGCGCCGCCGTAAAACCCTGGCGCAAACCAACGAGCCGATCCCCCATCGGCTCGCCTGCGCCCGTTATCTGGGCGCGCGCCGTTTGCTGCTTACCGCCGGATGCGCCGCAGTGCTGATCGCCGCCGGGCAACTGTACTGGGATCTGGTCGCCTCTCAGCCGCCGCGCCTCTCTGAAGCCCAACCGGTGATGCTGGAAAAAGACGGCAAAGTGCATATTCCCATCGAGCAGGTGCGCGACGGTAAACTTCACCGCTTTGTCTGGGTCGCCGACGACGGCAAAGCGGTGCGCTTCTTTGTGATCAACCGCTACCCGGATAAGCTGCGTCTCGGCGTGGTATTTGACGCCTGCCTGCTGTGTGGTGACCAGGGCTACGTAATGGAAGGTAACCAGGTGATCTGCGTGGCCTGCGGGGTGCATATCTTTATCCCGTCCATTGGCAAAGCGGGCGGCTGCAACCCGGTGCCGATTGAGGACTGGCAGAGTGACGACAAAGAGCTGACCCTGACCAAAGCGTCGCTGGAAGCGGGCGTCAATTACTTCTCTACCGTGATCAGCATGAACGTCACCGATCCGGTGAACGGCGCGACCCTGACCAACGACAAAGCCGAATACAAATTCAGCTATGGCGGCAAAACCTGGTTCTTTGCCTCCGAAGCCAACTACAACCGCTTTCGCGACGCGCCGGAGCAGTTCGTGCCGGGCGAGAAGGAGGAGTAACCATGCTGTGGCGAATGCTGCGTCAGACCTGGGGACGAAATCTGCGCCGGAAACTGCTGGCGGTGTTGACGGTATTTCTGGCCTCCGGGCTGATTTCCGCGCTGCTGGCGGTGTCGATTGATATCGGCGACAAAATGTCCCGGGAGCTGAAATCCTACGGCGCGAATATCCTGATCGAACCGGCGGGCCAGGCGGCGTTGCCTGCGCTGTTCAGCGAGCAGAGCAATCCGCTTTCCGGCCAGGATTTTCTCGATGAGAAAGAGCTGCCAAATATCAAAGACATCTTCTGGCGCAATAACATCGTCGGCTTCGCCCCGCTGTTGGGCGGTGAGGTGATGCTCAACGGTAAGCCGGTGAATATTCTTGGCACCTTCTTCAACCAGCCGGTGGATGTACCGGATGAAGAGGATTACCGCATCGGCCAGCAGGCGGTGAGCCCGTACTGGCAAGTGACCGGCGCGTGGCCGCAGGAGCCGGTGGCCGCGCAGCCGCAAACGCTGGTCGGCCAGACCCTGGCGAAGCGCCTGGGTCTGAAAACAGGCGACGTTCTGACATTACAGGGCGAGAAAACCGTCCAGACCGTCACCGTGAGCGGGCTCCTGGCCAGCGGCGGCGATGAAGACAACCAGTTAGTGATGCCGCTGAGCATCGCGCAAACGCTGCTGGGATTGCCGGGTAAAGTGCAGGCGATCCGCGTGTCGGCGCTGACCGTGCCGGAAAATGAACTGTCGCGCCGCGCCAGGGAAAACCTCGACGCGCTGAACGCCGAAGAGTACGACCTGTGGTACTGCACCGCGTTTGTCTCGTCGATTGCTCATCAGCTTGAAGAGGCGATTTCTGGCTCGGTGGTGCGCCCGATCTGGCAGGTGGCGGCCTCGGAAGGCGTGGTGATCGACAAAATCCAACTGTTGCTGGCGGTAGTCACCCTCGCGGCGCTGGTGGCGGCGGCGATGGGCATCGCCTCGCTGATGACCAGCACCATCATGGAGCGCGCCAACGAGATCGGCCTGATGAAAGCCCTCGGCGCGCGCCAGTGGCAAATCATGCTGCTGTTTTATCTCGAAGCGGCCAGCAGCGGATTGCTGGGCGGCGCGGCGGGCTGCGTGGCGGGCTGGGGGCTGGCGAAGTCCATTGGCCTGATGCTGTTTGACGCCCCGTTGAATTTTGCCTGGGTGGTGGTGCCCTGCGTGCTGGTGGTGGCGGTGTTGATTTCGCTGATCGGCACCTGGTTTCCGGCGCGGCGCATTGCGCGCCTCTACCCGGTGGAGGTGCTGTATGGGCGGTAAGCATTCCATGCTGTGGCTGCTGGTGTGGCGCGCGCTGCGCCTGCGGATGCAGCGCGTCAGCGTGGTGTTCGCGGCGCTTACCGTCGGCGCGGCGATTGTCACGGCGCTGTCGGCGGTCTATTTCGATATCAACGCCAAGATGAGCGAAGAACTGCGCACTTTCGGCGCCAACTTTTACATCGGCCCTGGCCACGGCAAAAGCATGGAACAGCGCGAGCTGGAGCCAATTATCGCCGACGCGCCGCCGGGCTTAATCAACGCCGCCAGCCCGATGCTCTACGGCATGGCCCGCACCGAACTGGAAAAAGTGGTGGTGATGGGTGTGTGGTTCGAATCAATGCCGAAGCTGGCCCCGTACTGGCAGGTAACCGGCGACTGGGTGGGCGTTAACTTTGACGATCGCAACGCTATGGTGGGCGTCAAGCTGGCCGAGCGGTTGAACCTGAAAGTCGGCGACAGCGTCACCGTGATGACCGATGACGGCAAGAAAAAGCTGCGCATTAAGGGGCGGGTGGAAGCGGGCGACGCCACTGACAACATGCTGATCGTCAACGTCGACCTGGCGCAAACCCTGCTGCACAAAACCGGCGAACTGAACCACGCGCTGCTCAGCGTGAATAACGATCTCGGGCAGGTGGACCAGTACGCCGACACCCTGCAAAAACAGTATCCACAACTGGATATCCGCCCGATCCGCAAAGTCTCGGCGTCCGAAGGCCAGGTGCTGGACAAAATCAAAGGGCTGATGGGGCTTGTCTCGATCGTGATCCTCGCGCTGTCGTCGCTGTGCGTGAATACCACGCTGATGGCGATCGTCGGCGAGCGGGCCAAAGAGTTCGCCCTGCAAAAAGCGCTCGGCGCAACCCACCGGGACATCATCCGCCAGATGCTGGCGGAAACCGGGCTGATTGCCCTGGCGGCGGTGGCCTGCGGCTGGGTGCTGGGTTATTTACTGGCCCAACTGCTGGGCATGACGGTGTTTAACGCCACTATCGCGCTGCGCCTGCCGGTCCTGCCGATCACCTTAATTTTATCGCTTCTGGTCGCCGCTGCGGCGGCCATTGTCCCGGTGCGCCGCGCGGTGAGCGTCGAACCGGCAAAAGTTCTCAAAGGAGAGTAGCGCTATGTCTGTATCGCGCATTCCGCAGGCGGTGATTGAAACCCGCCATTTGTATAAACGCTTCGGCGACGTAACCGCGCTGGATGACATCAACCTGCGTATCGCGCGCGGCGAGTTTGTGGCGATTATGGGCGCCTCCGGCTCCGGGAAAACCACGCTGATGAACATTCTCACCTGTCTGGATACGGTGAGCGACGGCCAGGTGTTTCTCGACGGCACCGACGCCGCCGGGCTGGACGAAGAGGGCCGCCGCCGCTTTCGCGCCGAGAAAATCGGCTTGGTGTTCCAGCAGTTCCACTTGATCCCGTTTCTTACCGCGCTGGAAAACGTGATGCTGGCGCAGCATTACCACAGCGTGGTGGATGAAAACGCCGCCAGAGCGGTACTGGCGCAGGTCGGCATGGAGCACCGTATGACGCACCTGCCGAGCCAGCTTTCCGGCGGGGAACAGCAGCGCGTGTGCATCGCCAGGGCGCTGGTCAACGAGCCACCGGTGATCTTCGCCGATGAGCCTACCGGCAACCTCGACGAAGAAAACGAAAGCCGGGTGCTGGCGCTGTTAAAGGATCTGCACCGCCAGGGCCGCACCATTGTGATGGTGACCCACAACCCGGCGCTGGGTCAGTTTGCTGACCGGGTGATCCGTCTGCAACACGGCAAATACCTGAGCGAGGAGCGAAACCATGCGCTGGCGTAACCTGTTATTCATCCTGCTGGTGGCGCTGGCGGGCTGCAAAGAGGAAAAACTGGCGCTGGGCGAACCGGCACCCCAACTGGCAGCCTTCGACAGCCAGGGCCACGAAGCGAAACTGGAACAGTGGCAGGGCAAGGGCGTGTACCTGAATTTCTGGTCCGCTAGCTGCGGCGGCTGCCTGGCGGAGATGCAATCGCTTGAAAAACTCAGCCAGCAGTGGGGCGACAAGCTGGTAGTGGTAGCAGTGAATACCGATAACGACGCGGTGGATATCGCGCCGCTGCTGGCGCAGCACCACATAAGCTACCCGGTAGTGCGCGACCAGATGAAAATCACCCAGGAGCGTTATCAGGTGATCGGCACGCCGACCTCGTTTTTGATTGATCCTAAAGGCCGGGTGATTGATATGCACCAGGGCGCACGGGATGAACAGGCGCTGACCGCGACCTTCCGCAAACTGGCGGGGGAAGGGTGATGAAGCGTCGGATGTTGATGTTGTGTGGTCTGGCGTTCATTTCCACCAGTGCTGCTGCCACCGAGGATTATGGCCGGCAATTCCAGCGCGATTGCTCAAGCTGTCACGGGCGTAAGGCGGATAAAACGGCGTTTAATAAAGCGCCGCCGCTGATCACACTCAGCGAGGAGCAGGCGGTGGAAGGGATGACGACGATCCGCGATGGCGGGGGGAATAGCGCGGCGGCGCGGGCGAAGGCGAAGCTTACGGATGAGCAGATTAAGGGGCTGGCGGCGTTTATTCAGACGCAGAAGTAGGTGTTACGCTTTTGGGCGTGTTTGTTTTTGTTTAGTGGAATTGTTTCGTTCAGTGGAGTTGTCCCGTTCAGTTTGTTCAGTGGAATTGTTCCGTTCAGTGGAATTGTTCCGTTTAGTGGAATTGTTCCGTTCGCCTGGGCTTTCGAGTCAATCTTTGGCTCCGTAGTACGCGAACGGGTTGGGGGCGCTCGCCGCCGCGCCCCCAACACCCCCGGCTCCCCCGAGCGAAATCGCCGCTTCGCGGTGCCCTCGGCTTATCGCGTCCGGCTCCGGGTCGGGCGCGATGCTACATCCTGTAGCTCGCCCCCTCTGGCGGCATCCATGCCGCCAGCCCCGGCCTCCCGCGAACGCCTCGGCGATTTCGATGGGGAGTAAAAACCCCCGCGATACGTTCAGGTTTTCAATGAAACCAACGTGTCGCTGAAAGTATGAAAAATACTCACAGCGGCAACGACAGCTCAGTAAAAAATAAAAATCTCAAAGTTGGGGGGTGAGTCCGGCATCAAAATCGCCGAGGCGCAATTGACGAGCCAGGTCAGCCCCGCAGGGA
>NZ_DAMBQK010000009.1:0-154323 GCF_032062175.1 Atlantibacter sp. | reverse complement strand
TTTTTGCACAACTGCCGGATCGGTCAACCGATCCTTAACTGATCGGCATTACGCCCGAAGGCGGCGTAACTCGCAAATTTTTTGACAAGGCTTACTTCAGCTCATCAACCATATTGACCGCGCGGCCAATATAGTTCGCTGGCGTCATGGCTTTCAGGCGGGTTTTCTCGTCTTCCGGCAGATCCAGGCTGTCGATAAACTGTTTCATGCCTTCGGCGTCCACGCGCTTGCCGCGAGTCAGCTCTTTGAGTTTCTCGTACGGCTTTTCGATGCCATAGCGGCGCATCACGGTCTGGATCGGCTCAGCCAGTACTTCCCAGTTGTGATCCAGTTCGTCCAGCAGGCGATCGGCGTTCACTTCCAGTTTGCTCACGCCTTTCAGGGAGGACTGGTAAGCAATCAGCGCATAGCCAAGACCTACGCCCAGGTTGCGCAGCACGGTGGAATCGGTGAGGTCGCGCTGCCAGCGGGATACCGGCAGTTTGCTCGCCAGGTGCTGCAATACCGCGTTGGACAGCCCCAGGTTGCCTTCGGAGTTTTCGAAGTCAATCGGGTTCACTTTATGCGGCATAGTGGACGAGCCGATTTCACCGGCGATGGTTTTCTGTTTGAAGTGGTTCAGGGCAATGTAGCCCCACACATCGCGGTCGAAGTCGATCAGGATGGTGTTGAAACGCGCCACGCAGTCAAACAGTTCCGCGATGTAGTCGTGCGGTTCAATCTGGGTGGTGTACGGGTTCCACTGAATGCCCAGCGAGGTGACGAATTCTTCGCTGAACTGATGCCAGTCCACTTCCGGGTAGGCAGCGATGTGGGCGTTGTAGTTGCCGACCGCGCCGTTGATTTTGCCGAGGATTTCCACCTGCTCAAGCTGGCGGTACTGGCGCTCCATACGGTACGCCACGTTTGCCATCTCTTTACCCATGGTGGACGGCGTTGCCGGCTGGCCGTGGGTACGGGACAGCAGCGGCAGATCGCGATATTCGTGCGCCAGCGCTTTAACGGCGTCAATCACCTGGCGCCAGTACGGCAACAGAACGTCCTGACGGGCGGTTTGCAGCATCAGCGCGTGCGAAAGGTTGTTAATGTCTTCAGAGGTGCAGGCGAAGTGAATAAACTCGGACACGGCATGTAGCGCCGGGACATCCGCCACTTTCTCTTTCAGGAAATATTCCACCGCTTTCACATCGTGATTAGTGGTGCGCTCGATAGTTTTGATGCGCGCGGCATCGGCTTCAGTAAACTGCGCCACGATCGCATCAAGGAAATCGTTTGCGTCTGCGTCAAAAGCAGGAACTTCCTTGATCGCTGTGTGCGCGGCCAATTTTTGCAGCCAACGTACTTCGACCTGTACGCGGAATTTCAGCAAACCGAACTCGCTGAAAATAGCGCGCAGAGCGCTGACTTTATCGCCATAACGTCCATCAATCGGAGATACGGCGGTCAGGGAGGATAATTCCATCAGTGACTCCTGGGAGGTTAACAATGAGCAAGAATTTGTTTCGCCTGATGAGTCAGACGATTACGAGAAAACATTAATTGCAGGCGGCCTCCGCCAACCTGATGCCACAATACTGCGGCGCGAATACCGGCCAGCAGCGCGGCGCGAACTTTGGCCTGCACCTGCGGGCTTTGCAACACGGCAGGGGAGCCGGTGACCTGAATACGCGGGCCCAGCGGGCTGACCACGTCGACATAAATGCCCGCCATGGCGCTTAACAGGGTTTCCGATTCGAGATCGAAATGCTCAAGCTGGCGTTGCAGGCTGTCGATACGGTCGCCGAGGGTTTGCAGCGCCCCTTTGGCGGAATTGAGTTTGCGCTCCAGCACCATCAGGCTCAGGGTATAACGCGTCAGCTCGGCATTAAGCCCCTGGCGGTTATTGGCATTCAACACGCCCAGCAGGGTTTCCAGACCCAGCTTCAGGTTCGCTTCGCTGCCGCCGAATACGCCCAGCGTGGAATCCGGGTTCAGGTCGATAACGCTGTTCAGTGACACGTGCATGGCGTCGCTGTCGCAGTGCCCCTGGTGCGCCAGTTGCTGCACCAGACGCGCCGACTGGCAGACGCCTGCCAGCGCCAGGGTGATGTCGTAATAGTTCTTCGCCACGTTAAACCACTCCTTGTATACCCTGTATCTTCAATATGGCAGCGTTATCGGCTGCATCCGTTTAAACCGGCAACGGTAAGCGTTGCTCAATGATACCGCCGCCGAGGCAGATTTCGCCCTGGTAAAATACCGCCGACTGGCCTGGCGTGACCGCCGCGACCGGCTCGTCGAAACGCACTTCAATACGGTCATCGTCCAGCGGAACGAGAGTGCAGGGGATGTCGGTTTGTCGGTAACGGGTTTTCACCGTACAGCGCACGGTCTCACGAACCGGCTCGCGATCCACCCAGTGAAGTTGCTGGGCAATCAAACCGACCGACATCAGACGCGGATGGTCGTGCCCCTGGGCCACCACCAGAATATTGTTGGCGACGTCTTTATCGACCACATACCACGGGTCTTCGCTGCCTTCTTTGGTGCCGCCGATGCCTAAGCCTTTGCGCTGGCCCAGGGTGTGGTACATCAGACCCTGGTGTTCGCCAATCTCATCGCCGTCTACGGTCACGATTTTACCCGGCTGGGCAGGAAGATAGCGGCCCAAAAACTCGCGGAATTTGCGCTCGCCGATAAAGCAGATGCCGGTGGAGTCTTTTTTCTTCGCGGTGATCAGATCAAGCTCTTCGGCGATGCGGCGCACTTCCGGTTTTTCCAGTTCACCCACCGGGAACAGGCTCTGGGCGATTTGCTCGTGGCCCAGGGTATACAGGAAGTAGCTTTGGTCTTTATTGCCATCAATGCCGCGCAGCAGGCGGCTTTTGCCGTCGATATCGGCGCGGCGCACGTAGTGGCCGGTCGCAATAAAGTCCGCGCCCAGGTCCTCGGCGGCAAATTCCAGGAAGGCTTTAAATTTAATTTCTTTATTGCAGAGGATATCCGGGTTCGGCGTGCGGCCCGCTTTGTATTCGGCGAGGAAGTGCTCGAACACGTTATCCCAGTATTCCGCAGCGAAATTCACGGTATGCAGCACAATGCCGAGCTTATCGCACACGGCCTGGGCATCCGCTAAATCGGCGGCTGCGGTGCAGTACTCCTCGCCGTCGTCCTCTTCCCAGTTCTTCATGAACAGGCCTTCTACGTGATACCCCTGCTTAAGCAGCAGGTAAGCAGAAACCGAGGAATCGACACCGCCGGACATCCCGACGATCACTTTTTTTGGGCTTTCAGACATGGAAGTACTCACGACAAAAATCTAAGGCGGCGTATTCTAGCACGCAGTTGCGGCTTAGGCATCCCTTGTAAACGGCCAGTTAAAATCACCGACCACCTCAAGCGGATAACGTATGCCGGTCTGGTAGCTGCGAATGCTCTCCGCCACCAGCGGCGAGCGCAGATGCGTGGCGTTGAGGATTTCCCCGGCGCTGACCCAGACGCAGCGTTCAATATCGCTGTCATGGGGCGTGGTGGGTAACTGCTCATCCAGATCGATGGCGAACAGGAAACGCAGGAACGGCGTCTTGTCCGGCGCGATCCACTGATGCAGGCGGATAAACGTTTGCGGCTGCGCGCTGATGCCGGTCTCTTCCCACAGCTCGCGCGCTGCGGCTTCTGGCAGGGTTTCATCGGCCTCCAGGTGCCCGGCAGGCTGGTTCCACGTCACTTTGCCGTTAACGGTCTCTTCAACCACTAAAAATTTACCCTGTGCCTGGACGACGCAGGCTACCGTGACATGCGGTTTAAACATCAGGACTCCTTAAGCGGGATGGCGCGCCATTCACCGTTAGCCAGATTATCAAGAGTGTACTCGCCCATAGCATAGCGAATCAGGCGCAGAGTCGGGTGCCCGACGTGCGCAGTCATGCGTCGTACCTGGCGGTTGCGTCCTTCATAAAGGGTGATCTTCAACCAGCAGGTGGGGATCGATTTACGCTCGCGGATCGGCGGGTTACGCGGCCACAGCCACTCTGGCTCTTCGACCAGCTCGACGCCAGCGGGCAGCGTGGGTCCGTCATTAAGCGCCACGCCGTGGCGCAGTGCATCCAGAGATGCCGCGTCCGGTTCGCCTTCTATTTGCACGTAATAAATTTTCCCGGTGCGCTTGCCGGGCTGAGTCAGCTGCGCCTGCAACGCGCCATCATTGGTCAGCACCAGCAAGCCTTCGCTGTCACGGTCGAGACGACCTGCGGCGTAGACGCCCTGTACCGGAATATAGTCCTTCAGCGTGCTGCGGCCAGCTTCATCGGTAAACTGCGGCAGGACATCGTAAGGTTTGTTAAACAGGATCAGCTGCTTCGGACCGGTGGGTTTCGGTTTGCGTGGAGCCTTACGCGGGCTGAATCGGTCAAGCTGGTGATTTCTATAAGAAGTTTTCGGCATAGTGTTTTCAGATGTGACAGATTCACGCATTATAACGGAATCATAAGGGCATAGCATGGGACAAAACATTCAGGTAGTATTGACCCGCCTATTACAAATCATTAACAAAAATGCGTATCCACCCTAAGCGCTCGAAGGAGAGGTGAATGGAAAGCAAAGTAGTTGTTCCGGCCGAAGGTAAAAAGATCACGGTAGAAAACGGCAAACTGTCTGTGCCTAACAATCCGATTATCCCGTTCATTGAAGGTGATGGCATCGGTGTTGACGTGACTCCGGCTATGCTGAAAGTGGTTGATGCCGCTGTTGAGAAAGCCTACAAAGGCGAGCGAAAAATTTCCTGGATGGAAATCTACACCGGTGAGAAATCCACCCAGCTTTATGGCCAGGACGTCTGGCTGCCGAAAGAAACTCTCGATCTTATCCGCGATTACCGCGTGGCGATTAAAGGCCCTCTGACCACGCCTGTTGGCGGCGGCATCCGTTCTCTGAACGTGGCCCTGCGTCAGGAGCTGGATCTGTATGTGTGTCTGCGCCCGGTGCGTTACTACCAGGGCACTCCGAGCCCGGTGAAACACCCGGAACTGACCGACATGGTGATCTTCCGTGAAAACTCTGAAGACATCTATGCCGGTATCGAGTGGAAAGCCGACAGCGCTGAAGCGGATAAAGTGATCAAATTCCTGCGTGATGAAATGGGCGTGAAGAAAATTCGCTTCCCGGAACATTGCGGTATCGGCATCAAGCCGTGCTCTGAAGAAGGCACCAAACGTCTGGTTCGCGCGGCTATCGAATACGCGATCACCAACGAGCGTGAATCCGTGACGCTGGTTCACAAAGGCAACATCATGAAGTTCACCGAAGGCGCATTTAAAGACTGGGGCTACCAGCTGGCGCGTGAAGAGTTCGGCGGTGAACTGATCGACGGCGGCCCGTGGGTGAAAATCAAGAACCCGAACACCGGTAAAGACATTATCGTTAAAGACGTGATCGCCGATGCGTTCCTCCAGCAGATCCTGCTGCGTCCGGCTGAGTACGATGTCATTGCCTGTATGAACCTGAACGGCGACTATATCTCCGACGCCCTGGCAGCACAGGTTGGCGGTATCGGTATCGCACCGGGTGCCAACATCGGCGACGAGTGCGCCCTGTTCGAAGCAACCCACGGCACCGCGCCGAAATACGCAGGCCAGGATAAAGTGAACCCAGGTTCTATCATCCTGTCCGCTGAAATGATGCTGCGTCACATGGAATGGTTCGAAGCCGCAGACCTGATCGTTAAAGGCATGGAAGGCGCAATTAACGCCAAAACCGTGACTTATGATTTCGAACGTCTGATGGAAGGCGCTAAACTGCTGAAATGCTCAGAGTTTGGTGACGCGATTATCGCGAACATGTAATCCGTTAACGCTGAAACTAAAACGGGAGCCTGAGTGCTCCCGTTTTTTATTCATCGCCGTCAATCGGATAACCCGCCCGTCGAATGGCTTCTTTGCAGTCATTTACCCCCGCCGCATAGCCCGCTTCGATTTCGCATACCGGGCTGGCGCTACAAACCGGCAGGCGGATCTGCGCCGTCAGTTGCTCCGCCAGCAGGGCAATCTGCCGCCTGGCCTGTAACAGTGCTTTTGCCATACTGGCGGACTCTTCCTGCGTTCCGCCTTCACCCGCCGCCAGCGCCATTAACCGTTCCTGCGTTATGTTATTCATCTCCGATCACCTTTATTGCTATTTATCATTGAGAGTAAGGATAGCGGCAGAGTAGAGTGGTTGAGATACCACATAAGGGGTTGTTTGCGATGGCGATTTACTTTTTCTACTCGAAAGCGGGCAAGGTCGTTGCAGTTGAGAAGGACGCATCCGCCCATGCGGGCTGGCTGAAGCAGGGTTACCAAAAAGAGTTTGAAGAAGTGGAGGCGGCAACCTCGCAAGCCGCACTAAAACGCTTTCATGATATTCGCGCTGAACAGGATAAAAACATTTGGGCTTTTGCCACTGGCCCAATATTTTTAAGTTTAATTGTGCTAGTGGTATATATATTTTTTACATAAACGAAATTATCGGTATTTAATAAATTCCTGCATTGATTGCTTCTCGCTAAATATGTATTTAAGATGTATCTTAAAAGCGGTGAGGCAATAAAAGGATCAGCCTGTGAATATCGATAAAATGAAAAGCCAGCATAACGAGATTATTCAAAAAATAAATCAACTCCGCGAGTATAGCCGTAGGGGGATCACTGATAACGCTCAGGAAATTGCGCAAACCGTGGTGAGTATGAGTTCGGTAATCAAAGTGCATTTATCGGCGGAAGATCAGTTTTTATACCCTTACCTGGAAAAGGTTGAAGACCAAAAGCTGAAAAGAATGAGCCTGCAATTCCAGCGTGAAATGGCTGATATTGTCGTGGAGTATGAGATGTTTTCCCGCCGCTGGAACACGGCGAGTAAAATAACGGGTCATGATGAGGATTTTCGCCGCGACGCCAATACGGTGCTGCGCAAAGTGCATGAACGGATGCAGCGCGAAAATACCCAGTTTTACCCGCTGGTTGAGCAGGTATAGTGGCCTGTCGATCACGCTACAGCACAAACAATACGGGAACCTCGCGCTCCCGTTTAATGGCGGATTATTACCATCCCGCCACGCGGCTACAAGGCTACTCGGCCACCAGCCACATATCCGATTCGTCGAACATCTCTTCCAGCATGCGGTTTAGCTTTTCGCGATCGTTTTTGCTGGCATCGCTGTTAAGCCCGTTCGCCTGCATAGGTTTAACCTTCACTTCCGCATCGGGAAAAATTCTGTGTACGCGGCGCGTTAACTCCGCGAGGATGATCTCTTGTGCGCCAGGCAAGCCCGCCACATTGCGCTTGTCGTAAACCAGTTCGACGAACATAACTACCTCAAGATTACTGTGTGTTTGTACAGTATGTTAGCCGTTTAAACGGGCGGTGACAACAGGGCTGAGCGCAAAATTATGCGAGGAAAACCGCACACTATTCTTTATTGAAGCACCCTGAAATCACATCTTTCATTTCGCAGGGGTTTTGATTTCTTTATGATATTATGTGAAATAGAATTAAAGGATGTGAGAATATATTTTGTTGGTAACTCATTATTAATACAGCAATATATTCTCTCACTCAAAATTAAAAAAATTTAATTTAAGTATATATATTGGGTGGACTTTCAGGTTAATCCTAATTGTGAATGCTAATGAAAAATTTAACTCAGTATCGGCTAGTGAGTCCGATTAAGCAGTGCTATTCTCGGATAATCACACAAGTCATAAGGGAATAAGAATGAACAGCGATAATGATTTTCCTGTGTTTCCCGTCATCGGCTGGCAGGTTGGGCCCAAATCGGATCAAAATGTCTTAGTCTTTAAAATAGGCTATTGCACCTCTTCATATAATCTGAACGCGACCACGTTTGATTCGCCTTTTTTCTCCATGACGCCTTCAATGGCCAAAAGCCTGATTTATGATTTACAGCGTTATGTCGCACATTGTGAAGACAGTGAATTCCAGAAGATCGCCATTTAACCTGGCGTCATACGGGAAGGCGCTTCGCTTCCCGTTCGTCAATAAATCCCTTCCTTTGTAAAAGCCTCTGCTGTGCTTCCTGCAAAAGGGCGCATTGTTGCTTTCGGCATGCGTTTTAACTTTACCAACAAAGAGATATCTTTTTTACATCACAGCACAAAGCGCCAGCCTGTGCTTATACTTCTTTCAGGCGATGACCTCAGGAGAATAACAATGATTTGGATGGAAGAAGGGCTCTATGTGCGTATTCACGAATTAGAGAATGGCCCGCGACCATTTCCGCTACAAAGCGGATTTAATGCGGAAACCGCCTACCGGGCCATTGGCTGTTTCAATCCTTCCGAAACCTCGGATGCATTTTACATTTTATCGAACGATCGAAACGAGATTTGGTTTATCTGCAACCGCCATTTGCGTACCGTCGCTATCAATAATGCAACCAAAGATCTGCGTTATCGGCTGGAGAAAATGACGGCACATTAATCCTGCGTGCCAGGCAGCCCGGCTGAACAGCCGGGCCATGCCCCCGAATAACCTTTCTGCTTTTGGCTTACTTCATTTCTTTTAAAACGTCGGCCAGGACCCGCGCATGGTTCTGTTCGCTGTTTTTCGCGCCAAAGAGCAGGGTGACTTTGCCGTTGCGGGCGCGGTCAGCGACTATTCGTAGTTCATCCTGTTGCGCAGATAACTCTTCACGGTATCGGCGAGTGAATTCGTTGTAATCGATGGCCTCGCTGTGAAACGCTTTGCGTAGCGCGGTGGACGGAGCCAGAGTCTTGTTCCACTCATCATGGAGCAAATCGCTTTTTTTAATCCCTCTGGGCCACAACCGATCCACCAGTATCCGGTAACCGTCGTCCTTGTGGGCCTCGTCATAAACACGTTTACAGATAATCATAAACTCTCCTTTTCCGGGTTATGGCCTGCGCTGACCCTCTATCACGCTATATTACGGCGCTTTTAACGCCGGGCACAGTTCCGGCAACCGCCAGAATCGGGTGTTGTAAAATCAATGGGCTATCTGTAGTGTGAGGATCCTTGTGTAGTTACCTTCCTCCTTGCACAGGATTTCTTATGGACACATTCCCTCTTTCTACTCCCCTCAGGATCGCGCTGGTCGGCGATTACAATGCTTCGGTTTTGGCGCATAAAGCGATCCCGCTGGCGATTGACGATGCCGCCGCCGTGCTGAACCTTGATGTTGATTATGACTGGTTGCACACCACAGAAATCAAAAGTAGTGAAGACCTGGTGGGGTACGACGCAATTTGGGTAGTGCCTGCCAGCCCGTACCAAAACGAAGACGGCGCGCTGCTTACCATTCGCTACGCCCGCGAAAACAGTATTCCGTTCCTGGGTACCTGTGGCGGTTTCCAGCATGCCATCGTGGAATATGCGCGGAATGTGATGGGATGGGAAGATGCCGCCCATGCAGAGACGGCACAGCAGGGCAGAAGGGTGATTGCCCCTTTAACGTGCCCGCTGGTGGAAAAAACCGACGCTATCGAACTGCGCCCGAACACCCTGATTGCCAAAGCCTATGGCAAAACCGAGATCGTCGAAGGTTATCACTGCAATTATGGTGTATCAGACGCGTTTGCTCGGGCGCTGGCCGATCAGCCATTGAAAGTGACCGGATGGGATGATGACGGCGCTATCCGGGCCGTGGAACTGGTGATGCATCCCTTCTTTGTCGCGACGCTGTTTCAACATGAACGTGCGGCGCTGGTCGGTAAACCTGCGCCGCTGGTTCAGGCGTTATTGTTCGCCGCCAAACCGTAAATTAATGCGGGCTGATTTCACCTTCACGGCCCGCCAGTGCGCCCGTTATGGCCATGGCAACGGAGATTAGCGCCACGGCCACGAGCGGTAGGCCCCATCCGCCGCTCAGGTCATGCGTTTTGCCCATCGCTGGCGGACCACAGGCCGCTAATAAATAGCCTACCGATTGCGCCATCCCGGAAAGCGCCGCCGCCTGGTGCGCTGAACCGGAACGCAGGCCGATAAACGTCAGCCCCAAAATCATGGTGGCACCAGAGCCAAGCCCAAAAATAACCACCCACAGGCTGGCGTATCCGGGGTTCAGCCACAGACCCAGCGCGCTTAATGCGCACATCAGACACACCAGTACCGCAATCCCCCGGTGATCGTTAAGGCGATATAACAAGAGTGGGATGAGGATCCCCGGTGCGGCAGTTGCCAGTTGCAGCAGGCCGTGCAATGAACCGGCGTGGGCTTCGCTGTAGCCGTGGCTGATAAGAATCGACGGCAGCCAGCCAATGATCACGTAATAGACCAGCGAGTTTAGCCCTAAAAACAGTGTCACCTGCCATGCCCGCGCCGACCGCCACAGGGATTGCTGACGCAACGCGCCTGAGCCGGTCACGTTGGCTGAGACGCGGCGGCGGCACTGCGTCAACCACACCAGCAAGGCGAGCAGCGGGAAAATCATCACGCTTAACAACGCGCCGCGCCAGCCGAATCCGGCGTCAGCCACGGGCACCACCAGCGCGGAGCCCAGCGCCGCCGCGGTACCCATCGTCAGTGAATACGCCCCGGTAAGGCGCGCTACCTGGCCGGGAAAATCACGTTTAATCAATCCCGGCAACAGCACATTACCCAGCGCGATAGCGCAGCCGATAATGGCTGTGCCGGTAAACAGCCAGATGCTGCCCTCGAGCGAACGTACTGCAATGCCGAAGCACATCAGCAGCATCGCACCTGCCAGGCTGCGTTCCATGCCGTAGCGCCGGGCAATGCCGGCAACCAGCGGCGAAACGACCGCAAACGCCAGCAGCGGCAGGGTGGTTAACAGCCCGGTCTGGGCCGTGGTGAGCGCGTAACTGGCGCGGATCATATCCAGCAGCGGCGCCGCGCCGGTAAAGGTGACGCGCAGGGTGGCGGCAATGATTAGCAGGCCGCTTATCATCAGCAGCGTCTGGCCGCGTGATGGAGTGGAAATCGTCATAGTCATCTCTTTGTGCCTGAGGGGCGTAAAGGTTAACGGGTATAACGACCGAATGAATCAAGCTAGAATGCCAGATTATCGCTAAATTCGGACAACATCATGGAGCAGCCCTTAAGCCTTGACGGTTATCACCCTGACGAACACGACGATGACGCCGTGGCCTTTCGGGTACGGGTTACCGCGCACGAGCAAGAAATTCCGCTTCATCATCATCGTAAAGGGCAGCTAATCCTGGCGTTGCACGGCGGCATAACCTGCGAAGTAGCCGCGGCAATGTGGATGGTGCCGCCGCAATACGCCGTCTGGATCCCGGGCGCCATGCCGCATCATAACCGCGCCACGGCCAATGCCCGGCTGTGTTTTTTGTTTATTGAGCCGGGCGCGCTGGCGATGCCCGAGCAGTGCTGCACGCTAAAAGTCACGCCGTTTATCCGCGAATTGATCTTAAAACTGGCGGAGTGTCAGACGCGTAACCCCCAGCGAGATCGGCTGGTGCAGGTGTTATTTGACGAATTACCGGGCTTGCCCGTCGAGCCGCTGCGGCTGCCGGTTTCTGCGCATCCTAAAATCCGCATGATGGTGAATTTTATGGCCGCCCATCCCCAGCAAAACCGCACGCTTGCCGAGTGGGCATCGCAATTAGCCATGAGCGAACGTAACTTATCGCGCCTGATCGTCAAAGAAACCGGCCTGAATTACCGGCGCTGGCGTCACCAGCTACAGCTTATTCAGGCGCTGCACATGCTGGTGGATGGCAAGAACGTTCAACAGGTGGCGCAGGGGCTGGGTTACGACTCGACAACCGCGTTTATCACCATGTTCAAAAAGGGATTGGGCCAAACCCCGGGGCGTTATCTCGATGCGCTGTAACCGCGTTATTGTTTTCCGACTATCAACGAAACCAGCCCGGCGGCGATAAGCGGCCCCACCGGTACGCCGCGAAACAACGCCACGCCCAGCACGGTGCCAACCAGTAACCCGGCAACCAGCGTCGGCTGGCTGCTCATCAGCGTGACGCCGCGCCCGCCGAGCCACGAGACAAACACGCCCACCGCAATCGCCACCAGCGATTTCCAGTTGAGAAACGAATGGAATAAGGTTGAGGGCGGCAGCGTGCCGCTGGCGATGGGAGCCATCACGCCGATGGTTAAAATGATGATCCCGATGGTCAGCCCCTGTTTTTCAATCCACGGGAAGAACTGATTCAGCGGGGTGACGCGCACGATAATCAAGACCAGGATAGAAACCGCTACCGTGGTGTTATGGCTGACAAACCCCAGTGCGGCCAGCGCCAGCAGAATAAGCAACGTCATGTCGAACATCTAAAACTCCTTGCCAGAAAAAAGGGGGATTGCGACGGTTTTCATTTTTATGGGTTTGGGCTCGCCGTTATCACGGGCGGTGAAAATCAATCAGCGTCGGGGCGGCGATCCGCAAATAATCCTGGGTATTCATGATAATTGAATGGGTCAGCAGCCCGGCGTTAAAGGCGATCTCATCAACGCGCTCGAACAGCACCGGATCGGCGACCAGTTTCAGTTCGGGATGGAAACTGAACGGCGGGATAGCGCCAAATTCGCAGCCGGTGAGGTTATCGACTTCCGCCGGGCTGGCCAGTGACGCCCGCAATCCGCCAAGCGCGACAGCGAGTTTGGTTAGATCCGCTTGTTTATCGGCGGCGATAATCGCGAGGACGTGCTGGCGCATCCCGTTACCTTTCACGTGGCAGACCAGCGCTTTTGCCCCCTGGCCCAGCGCCGTTCCGCGAATTTCCGAGACCGCCTCGCATTTACCGACTGCTTCATGCTCCATGACCCGAAACGTCGCGTTTTGGTGATCCAGCAGGGCGACGAGTTGCTGATGAACGGTATGGCCTTTGGTCTGAGTCATCTTCAATCCTTAAGATATAAAACAGCCTTATAGTTGCGCGGTTTACGATACTGACGACACAGTGACTTTGCAACGCTGAAACCACAAACCGGCAAGAGGAATCCGATTCTCCTGGTCAGTTCGTTCCCGCTTTGCCAGGCTTACAGTGCACTATTCAACAGGAGGAATAACCATGGGTTTATTTGATTTTGTCAAAGACGCAGGTGAGAAACTCTGGGACACCCTGAAAGGGGACGACCATGACCAGGGCAGTAAGGTCGAGGAACATCTTAAAAAGAGCGGCGTGCCGGGGGCGGATAAAGTCAACGTCAAAGTAGAAAACGGCAAGGCGGTGGTAAGCGGTGACGGTCTGACCCAGGAGCAGAAAGAAAAAATCCAGGTCGCGGTGGGTAACATCAAAGGGATCGCAAGCGTAGAAAATAACGCGACCGCCAACGATACGCGTGAAGAGGCAACGTATTACACGGTAAAATCTGGCGATAATCTGAGCGCCATTTCTAAACAGGTCTATGGCGACCCGAATAAATACACTGTGATTTTCGAAGCTAACAAACCAATGCTCAGCCATCCTGATAAAATTTATCCCGGCCAGGTACTGATCATTCCGAAGCAGTAAAACCACAGGCAAACCCATCCGCGTGGGTTTGCCTGGTCATTATCATTAGAAAGCGTAACGCACTTTAAGGCTGACGCTCTGGCTGGTGAAGTCAGAACGTTGCTGCGCGTCATACTGTACGGTGCCGTCTAACACCTGAGTAAATTTCGCCGTCACGCCCACACCCGCCGTGGCAATCCACGGGCTCTGCTCCATGCCGCGATAGGTGAAAGGCGTGTCCGGGCTGCCAACAAAGTGCGCCCGGGTTGTCGATCGGTCATTAATCGTGTCATACCCCACGCCTGCCTGGGCGTGAACGTTAACCACGTCGGAAAGCTGTAGCCCAACTTTGGCTTTGGTGGACACAATCAGCGCATCCAGGGTGTTGCCGTTAATATTCAGGCTGGCGTCATCCGCGCCGCTTTCACGGTATCCCTTGTCCTTCACGCGATAATAATCAGTGCGCAGTACCGGCGTCAGCGACCATTTCTCCGCCGGATAGAAGGTACTTTGCAGGCCGAGCCCCGCCTGGAAGGTGTGGCTGTCGTAATCGGAACGCACCACGCCGCTGTAGGTTTGCTCTTCGGTAGCAGGATTGGTGATGGAAAGATAGCGGTTGCCTTCGGTTTTATTACGCCCCAGCCCGGTTTGCCAGGTGAGGGCGGTATCGGGAGTGAAATCGACACCGCCATAGGCCAGCAGGTTCCAGCTTTCGATCTGCGCGTCATGGCGTACATCACTGGCGTCGTCATTGACGTCGGTACGGCTAACGCCAAAGGCCAGGCCCGCGCGGATTTGCTCGTGAAGCGGCACATCGGTCCCGATGGCGATACCGCGGGTATCGGCCTGATAACCCGTGACGCCATCGCGCTGCGTCTGGTGATCCCACCGCCCCACCGGGCGGATCCACAGGTATTTCTCAGGATTGAACGCATTGTACTGGCCGAAAGTGCGGATGGCGTCCTGGCGCGAGCCGACGATATCCCCGAAAGCCTGCAAATTATTGAGTTCGATATACGGCATGCTGCCGAACATCAGCGGTGATAGCTGGTTCAGGGTACGCGTCATCTGCGCGGCGGTGGCCGAGGAGGTGATGGCGCACAGCGCGCTGGTTAACGCTGTACCGCATTGCAGAGAACTGCTGGCGCTGCCATCCCCCGCGCTGGCATTGTTGTTGGCAATAAGCGTATCGAGCGTCGAGGCGATACCCGTCAGCGTGGTTGACCCGGTCTGCACTACCGCAGCGGTGGTGTTGTCGATGCCGGTATCGATAATCCGCAGCGAGTAGCTGGTGCCGGTGAGCTCCTGGGCAAACTGATAGCGCGTGGAGTCATCAACCACCGCGACTGGCGTACCGACGAGGTTAGCCGCGCTCACCACATCGCTTAACACATCGCCATTAGCGAAGCTGGTGCTGCCACGGGTCATCACGACCGTATTGCCGTTGAGTACGGCGGTGCCGGAAGCCTGGAGTTGGCCGTAGTTGCTGGTGTTATCCGCCTGCAACGCCAAAATGCCGCTGCTGGACTGCACGTAATCGCGCACCTGTGAGGGTTGATTGCTGTTCAACAAATCGAACAACCCGCTGTTGCTCATGCTGACGCCCGGCGCGTTCACCCTGCCGATGATAATGCCCTGGTTATCAATGCCACTGACAACCGTGCTGGTGGGGCTAACGGAAATAGCGTCGCCCTCAATCGAGCCGATAATGCCCTGGTTAGTGAGTTGGGTAATGCTGCTATTGTCTTCCGCCACAATACCGCCAAGCCCACCGACGATAATGCCGCTGTTCTGAATACGCTGCGCGGCGGCATCATCCCCAAGGTAGATGCCGTAGATTTCGCTGCTGATAATGCCCTGGTTATTGATGGTCGCGGCGGTATCGCCCGTCAGGGCGATACCGCTGCCGCCTTCCGTTAACAGTTGCCCGCCAGCGTTGTTGATAAGGGTGGCATTGGCAGAATCCGCCAGATTAATAGCATCGCTGTTTTCGCCTGTGGTATTGATGGTGCCGCTGTTGGTAATGCTGTTGTTAATCCCGTTCTCATCGAAAATACCGTGCGCTTCCGGTCCTGAGGTGGTAATCAGCCCCTCATTTCCGATAAACACGCCGCCGCCCGAGCCAATCAGAATGCCATTCCCCAGACTGCCTTCCGTGGTTATCGTCCCCCGGTTAGCGATAAGGCTATCGCGCAATTCCGTAACGTGAATAGCGTTGGACTGGCTGGATAGCGCGGTGATTGAACCCTGGTTGTCCAGCAGTACGCCAGAGGTTGAAGAAATATAAATCCCGTCATTGTAAAACGCGCTGGTTTCAAGTGTGCCCTGGTTGGTTACTCTCCCGTTCAGGGAGCGGAAATCCACTGCCGGGATTTCAGGCGTGGCGGAGGTCACCTGGCTTGTCGCGTCCAGTATCAGGGTAAGGCGATCGTTAACCGTATAATCCAGATTACTGGTCTCCGTTCCGCTACAGGTTACGGTGATGTCTGCGGCGGATGCCGGATCACAGACGGCATACGCAGCCGATGGCATTAATACGCCAAGGCCACTCGTCACGCCGGTAATGAATAATAGACTGCGCCAGGGGCTTCTCATATTTGCGACTCCTGATAATTAATTTTGTAAATTTTAAAAAATAACAGCGATGCTTTCATATGAATCACATCTGTAATGCAAAGTGAATTCTGCCCTGACGGTTAGGCTCGGGAAGTATGGGGAATGACGGATTAATTTTAGAAATAGTTGTTTTATTTGCGTTAATTATCAAGAGTTTTCTTTATATTAACGCGTCGCAATGAGATTTTTTAAAGTAAGACTATGAAAAATATATGAAATATTGAAAATTAATTTTTCCATAATACTTTCATTTGAAAAAACATAGCGAGCTTATTAATAACGGAATAACCCTCATGCGAGGAGGGGAATGCATTGTGCATAGTTTTATTACAGACGTAATTAATCAACGCAGCAAATCTGGCAGCGAAATAAAAAACCCGGAAGGTTAAAAAATCAGCCAGATTGACTGGCTGATTTTATATTAACTGTGCGATTCGGCATTTTGCTTGTGAAATAGCTCGCGGAACACCGGATAAATATCATCCTGATCGCGAATGTGCTGCATAGCGAAATTATCAAATCGCGCCTGTAAGTTTTCATATTCCCGCCACAGCGTCTGGTGCGCGCGACGGGTGATTTCGATATAGCTGTAATACCGCACTACTGGCAGAATTTTCTTCGCCAGGATTTCATGGCACAGCGGGGAGTCATCGGCCCAGTTATCGCCATCGGACGCCTGCGCGGCATAAATGTTCCACTGCGCCGGGTCATAACGTTCCTGAACCACTTCATCCATCAATTTCAGGGCGCTGGAAACAATGGTCCCACCGGTTTCCTGGGAGTAGAAGAACTCATGCTCGTCCACTTCCTTCGCCTGGGTATGGTGACGGATATAGACCACTTCAACGTTTTTATAGGTCCGGCTGAGGAACAGATACAGCAGGATATAAAAGCGTTTCGCCATGTCTTTGGTGGCCTGGTCCATCGAGCCGGAGACGTCCATTAGACAGAACATCACCGCCTGGCTTGAAGGCTCAGGGCGTTTTTCGTAGTTCTTGTAGCGTAAATCAAAGGTGTCGATAAACGGCACACGTTCGATTTTTGCGCGCAGCTCGGCGATTTCGCGGCGCAGTCGCTCCTCTTCCAGAAGCTGTGCTGGTTCGCTTTTAGCGACGATATTCAGATTCGCTTCCAGCTCATGCAGCGCGCGCCGCTTACCGGCGGTCATGGCGGTACGCCGCGCCAGCGAGTTTTGTAACGAACGCACCACGCTGATATTGGCCGGAACGCCGTTGGCGGTGTAGCCCGCGCGGTGGGTTTTGTATTCGTTTAGCTGCCGGTGCTGGTTTTTTTTCAGGTTCGGCAGCGCCAGGTCTTCAAACAGCAGGTCGAGATACTCATCTTTTGATATCTGGAACACGAATTCATCCTGGCCTTCTCCGTCCGGGCTCGCCTGGCCTTGTCCACTGCCGCCGCCACCGCCGCCGCCCTGTGGGCGCTCAATACGGTCGTTTTGCACAAAGTGGTCGTTGCCGGGATGCACGCGATGGCGCAGGCCGCCGCGCCCCTGATGAAACATCGGTTCGTTGATATCTTCCGTTGGGATGGAGACCGACTCGCCGCTCTCCACGTCGGTTACCGAACGCTTATTGATGGCCTCGGAAATCGACTGCTTGATTTGCGATTTATAACGGCGCAAGAAGCGCTGGCGGTTCACCGTGCTCTTGTTTTTGCCGTTCAGTCGCCGGTCAATGAAATAGGCCATATTTCCCCCAGACTGCATAGATGCCGCGCAGAAAAGGCCGCAGGCGAACCTGCGGCGTCAGCGTTGTCGTTATGAGGATTTCCGTACCCGCAGATACCATTCGCACAGCAGGCGCACCTGTTTGCGGGTGTATCCTTTTTCCATCATGCGATCGACAAAATCGTCGTGCTTTTTCTGCTCGTCGGTTGAAGTCTTGGCGTTAAACGAAATGACCGGCAGCAGCTCCTCGGTGTTCGAGAACATTTTCTTCTCGATCACGGTGCGCAGCTTCTCGTAACTGGTCCAGTTCGGATTGCGGCCGCTATTATGCGCCCGGGCGCGCAGCACGAAGTTGACGATTTCGTTACGGAAATCTTTCGGGTTGCTGATGCCCGCCGGTTTTTCAATTTTCTCCAGTTCCGCGTTCAGGGATTCACGGTCAAAGAGCTGGCCGGTATCCGGGTCGCGGTATTCCTGGTCCTGGATCCAGAAGTCGGCGTAGGTGACATAACGGTCGAAAATGTTCTGCCCGTATTCCGAGTAGGATTCGAGGTACGCCGTCTGGATCTCTTTGCCAATGAACTCCGCGTATTTCGGGATCAAATAGCCTTTGAGGTGTTCCAGATAACGCTCCGCCTGATCCTGCGGGAACTGCTCGCGCTCGATCTGCTGTTCCAGTACGTAGAACAGGTGAACCGGGTTCGCTGCCACTTCAGCGTGGTCAAAGTTGAATACGCGGGAGAGGATTTTGAACGCGAAACGTGTCGACAGCCCGTTCATCCCTTCGTCCACGCCAGCGTAGTCGCGGTATTCCTGGTAGGACTTGGCTTTCGGGTCGGTGTCTTTAAGGCTTTCGCCATCGTACACGCGCATTTTCGAGTAGATACTTGAGTTTTCCGGATCTTTCAGGCGCGACAGGATTGAGAAACGCGCCAGCGTTTCCAGGGTGCCCGGCGCGCACGGCGCGTGGGTCAGTTCACTGTGGTTAAGCAGTTTTTCGTAAATCTTGATCTCTTCGGAGATCCGTAAGCAATAAGGCACTTTGACGATATATACACGGTCAAGGAACGCCTCGTTGTTTTTGTTGTTGCGGAACTGCACCCACTCCGATTCGTTGGAGTGCGCCAGAATAATACCGTTGAACGGCAGGGCGGAAATGCCTTCGGTGCCGTTGTAGTTACCTTCCTGAGTCGCGGTCAGTAACGGATGCAGCACTTTAATCGGTGCTTTAAACATCTCGACGAATTCCATGATGCCCTGGTTGGCGCGGCACAGCGCGCCGGAATAACCATAGGCGTCCGGGTCGTTTTGCGCGTGGTGCTCCAGCTTACGGATATCCACTTTACCCACCAACGCGGAGATGTCCTGGTTGTTCTCATCGCCTGGTTCTGTTTTGGCGATGGCGATTTGCGCCAGAATCGACGGCCACACTTTGACGACTTTAAATTTGGTGATATCGCCACCAAACTCATTCAGCCGTTTTGCCGCCCACGGCGACATAATGGTGCCGAGATACCGGTTTGGGATGCCGTATTCTTTCTCCAGAATCTGGGCATCCTCACGGGGATTAAACAGGCAAAGCGGATGGTCGTTAACCGGGCTGCGTTCGCCGTTGGCGCTCAGCACATAAATCGGTACGCGCTGCATCAGAGACTTCAGGCGCTCGGCAAGTGAAGATTTACCGCCGCCCACTGGACCCAGCAAATAGAGGATCTGTTTCTTCTCTTCCAGACCCTGAGCCGCGTGTTTCAGATAAGAGACGATCTGCTCTATGGCTTCTTCCATCCCATAGAATTCTTCAAACGCTGGATAACGGGATATCACCCGATTCGAAAAGAGACGGGAAAGCCGAGGCTCCTGGGCAGTGTCCACCATCACTGGCTCACCAATGGCCGTCAATAGCCGCTCTGCCGCGTTAGCATAGGCACTGCGATCTTGCTTACAAACAGCAAGAAACTCCTGCAGTGTGAACTCTTCGTCCTTGGCAGCTTCATAACGCTGGCGATAGTGATCGAATATATTCATGGCATGCCGTCCTTTCGTTTTTTAGCACAGGATAAGGGCCGTTCATATGAGTAGTAGAGGCCCCCGGAAGACATTTCTGATACAGCAACCCTTATGCCAACTCTTGCGTGAACGCGCGTTGCACTGCGCTACTGCGGTCAGGGTATTTGCCTTCTCAAAATTAAGCGTAGATGGCATTTAGAAAACTTGCTGAAGCAAATTGCGAATTTCAATGACATATCAATCACTCATCCTTAATTTCCTGTTTTTTACATAAGGCATTTGTCGGCCTGTCATGAC
This sequence comes from Atlantibacter sp., assembly GCF_032062175.1. Classification (NCBI taxonomy): domain Bacteria; kingdom Pseudomonadati; phylum Pseudomonadota; class Gammaproteobacteria; order Enterobacterales; family Enterobacteriaceae; genus Atlantibacter; species Atlantibacter sp. The sequence goes on along the minus strand of NZ_DAMBQK010000009.1, from coordinate 134,299 downwards.
GACGCCAAAAAAATGCAAAACTTACGTCATGTTACTGCGCCAGGGTAAATGATTTGCTTTGTAAGACTTAAGTAAAAAATTTGGGGTGATGGTTAAAGGCGGTTACACTTCGTGGCGCTGATTATTTGATTAAGGAAGAAATGGACTGTGACCAAATTCAAACTTCTTGCATTGGGAATGGCGTTGGCCTCTGCTGCATCGGTTGTTCACGCCGAAGGGCCCTGGACGCTGGGCGCGGGTGCGGGCTATGTAGAAGGCCCGTATAAGCAATACGACAACAATGTTATACCGATCCCGGTGATCGGCTATGAAGGCGAAAATGTCTGGGTCCGTGCATTAGGCGCTGGTTATTACCTGTGGAATGATGAGTCTGACAAACTGTCTGTGATGGCTTATTACTCCCCGCAGTATTTCAAACCGAAAAACAGCGATAACAACCAACTGCGCCAGCTTGATAAACGTAAAGCGACCCTGATGGCGGGTCTTTCTTACGTGCATCACACCCAGTACGGTTTCCTGCGTACCGCGCTGACCGGGGATACCCTTGATAACAGCAACGGTGTGCTGTGGGATCTGGCATGGCTGTACCGCTACACCAACGGGGCATTAACCCTGACGCCGGGTATCGGCGCGCAGTGGGCCAGCGACAACCACAATGAATACTACTATGGCGTCAGCAAGGCTGAGTCGCGCCGCAGCGGGCTGAAAACCTATGATGCGGACAGCGGCTGGAACCCGTACCTGGAGCTGACGGTGAACTACAAGCTGACCGACAGCTGGAATGTGTACGGCACCGGTCGTTACACCCGCCTGGACAGCGAAGTCACCGACAGCCCGATGGTCGGGCAAAACTGGAGCGGTGTGTTCTCCACCGGGATCACCTACAGTTTTTAAAGGTGTGATTCGTGCATACTCACGGGGCGCTTGCGCCCCGTTTGTCTTACTGTGGTGCAAACCTTTAATGAGCGGAGGAAACCATGGCTAACCTTACGCATTTTTTTTCTCATTCAACGCCAATACCGGCAATTGGGCAGGGCACCTGGTATATGGGTGAAAACGCCGCCCAGCGCCGCCAGGAAGTCGCTGCTCTGCAACGGGGCATCGACCTGGGGCTGACGCTTATCGATACCGCAGAAATGTACGCGGAGGGGGGCGCGGAAAAAGTGGTCGGCGAGGCGATTCGCGGCAGGCGCGATGAGGTCTATCTGGTCTCAAAAGTGTATCCCTGGAACGCGGGCGGTCAAAAAAACCAGGCGGCGTGCGAAGCCAGCCTGAAACGCCTCGGTACCGATTATCTCGATCTCTATTTGCTGCACTGGCGCGGCAACATTCCCTTTGAAGAAACTCTTGCCGCCATGGAGTCATTAATGGCGCAGGGCAAAATTGGCCGCTGGGGCGTCTCGAACCTGGACGTTGACGATATGCAAACCCTGTGGAAGCTGAAAGGAGGCCAGGAGTGCGCAACCAATCAGGTGCTGTACCATCTCGGCTCGCGGGGTATCGAATACGATTTGCTGCCGTGGTGCGCCGAGCGCCATATGCCGGTCATGGCCTATTGCCCGCTGGCTCAGGCCGGGCGGTTGCGTGACGACCTGATGAATAACGCCGTCGTGAATACCCTCGCGCAGGAGAAAGGCGTGACGGCGGCCCAGGTGCTGCTGGCGTGGGTTATCCGTCGTCCAGGCGTGCTGGCCATTCCGAAAGCTTCGACGATTAAACATGTAGAAGAAAACGCCGCCGCGCTGGATGTGAAATTAACCGCGCAGGATATTGAACAACTGGATACCGCATTTCCGCCGCCGGGCAGAAAAATGCCGCTGGATGTGGTGTAACACCGCTCCCCTTACCGCCGGGCAAGGGGAGGGCGTTTAGCTTAGGCTTTTTTGGCGACGCGCAGAGATTGCGCCAGGCGAGACGGTTTCTCTTCGCTGGCTTTCTGGGCTACGGTGGCGCAGGCGGTTTCAACGCAGACAAAGGTTTTGTAACCGTCGTCCGGCATATCCGCCATCGCTTTAGACAGTGCCGGGCCTGGGTTCCAGCCCACCACGTTGCAGTGGTGATGATGGACAACGTCGATAGTGCGTTTCAGCGCGCCGTCGTGGATCACGCTGCACGCTTCCGGGTTCAGGTACACGCGGTCGGTGCGATCCGGGAAAGTTTGCACGCCGTCGGCTAACGCGTCTTCTTTAGCGTCGTTCACTTTATCAATAAAGCGATCGCCGAGGCCGCTCACCTTCACCGCGCTGATATCGCCCACGTTGAAGTAGGTATGCAGCGCGGACCAGGTTTCAAACTCGCCGTGCGCTTCCAACTCCATCTCGCAGGTTGCGCCCAGCTTAAAGCGCGCATACAGAGTGAAGTCGTGCGGCCAGTACTGCTTCGAGACTTCGCTGCTCTGCAATTCAAAGGTAACCACTACGCCGTTTTCATCTTCGTTATGGGCCTGTAGCGTCCAGGGCAGGTTACGGGCGAACCCGTGAGCCGGCAGATCTTTTTGCGCTGCCGGGCCAAACCACGGCCAGCAAATCGGCACACCGCCGCGGATCGCCACGCCTTTGCTGAACGGCGTATTGTCGCTCAGCCACAGCACTTCTTCTTCGCCAGCCGGTTTCCATGAGAGCAGATGCGCGCCCTGTAACGTCAACGATGCGCGGGCCTTCGGATGCTCAATCACCACAACATCCAGCTCGTCCATCTTGCGCAGCGAAATCGCTGGCGTGATTTGCTCTACAACCGGCAGCGCGAAAATACGATTTATCATGTCCATCATCCTCTGTTCAGACCAAAAAAAAGGGCGACCATCGTCGCCCTCTCAGGATCAATCGTTCATCTCAACTTATTTGGAGATGTGAGCGATCAGGTCCAGTACTTTGTTGGAGTAGCCAGTTTCGTTGTCGTACCAGGAAACCAGTTTCACAAAGTTGTCGTTCAGTGCGATACCGGCTTTGGCATCGAACACAGAAGTGCAGATTTCGCCATTGAAATCGGTAGAAACAACGTCGTCTTCGGTGTAGCCCAGAACGCCTTTCATTTCGCCTTCAGAAGCGGCTTTGATGGCTTTCTTGATGTCTTCGTAAGAAGCGGCTTTTTCCAGACGAACGGTCAGGTCAACTACGGATACGTTCGGGGTCGGAACGCGGAACGCCATACCCGTCAGTTTGCCGTTCAGTTCCGGCAGAACTTTACCCACAGCTTTAGCCGCACCGGTAGAGGACGGGATGATGTTCTGAGCTGCGCCACGGCCGCCGCGCCAGTCTTTGTGAGACGGGCCGTCAACGGTTTTCTGAGTCGCGGTGGTCGCGTGAACGGTAGTCATCAGGCCTTCGATGATGCCGAAGTTGTCGTTGATAACTTTAGCCAGCGGAGCCAGGCAGTTGGTGGTGCAGGACGCGTTGGAAACGATGTCCTGGCCAGCATATTTTTCAAAGTTAGCGCCTTTAACGAACATCGGCGTGTCGTCTTTGGACGGGCCAGTCAGCACAACTTTTTTCGCGCCAGCGGTGATGTGTTTACGTGCGGTTTCGTCGGTCAGGAAGATACCGGTTGCTTCAGCAACAACGTCAACACCGACTTCGTTCCATTTCAGGTTAGCCGGATCTTTTTCAGCGGTAACACGGATTTTCTTGCCGTTAACGACCAGGTGACCGTCTTTCACTTCAACGGTGCCGTCGAAACGACCGTGAGTGGAGTCATATTTCAGCATGTAAGCCATGTACTCAGCATCTAACAGATCGTTGATTGCAACGATTTCGATGTCAGAACGCGTTTGAGCAGCACGGAAAACAATGCGACCGATACGGCCAAAACCGTTGATACCTACTTTGATAGTCATATATTCCACCAGCTATTTGTTAGTGAATAAAAGGTTGGTTGTAAAATTACAAAAACCTTACGCAGCGTCAAGCGGAATCGTGTCAATCATTGCGACAAATCAATCTGCTGAACAACCTTTGCGCGAATAACACGTCAAACATTTCCTTTTGTGCTGCCATCCCACATGGGGACGCCGCGGGACATTTTAAAGAACAGCGAGATCAAAATTGTGATGTGAGTCACAAACAACCCGCTGCCGTTTACCTGGCACTAAGTTTAGATCAAAAGTTAGCACCGTACTGTTAATGTTTTGTTAGAATCTGGCAGATAATGTGATCTGTTTAACCCTGCCGAGAAGTGAACCTATGGCTAACAACATGTCCCCGGAAGATTTGAAGAAAACGCTGACTGACGTGCAGTTTTACGTTACTCAGCAACATGGCACCGAAGCGCCATTTACCGGGCGTTTGCTGCATAATAAGCGCGAGGGCGTTTACCATTGTCTGGTGTGCGATGCGGCGCTGTTTCACTCGCAAACCAAGTATGATTCGGGCTGCGGCTGGCCGAGCTTTTTCGAACCGGTGAGCGAAAACGCGATCCGCTATTTGAATGATTACTCACACGGTATGCAACGCACCGAAATCCGCTGCGGCAACTGCGACGCCCATCTGGGGCACGTTTTCCCGGACGGGCCAAAGCCCACCGGCGAGCGCTTCTGCGTGAATTCCGCCTCGCTGAGCTTTACCGATGAGGAAAACGGCGCGCAAACCAAAGGCTGAAAAATCGATTCAGCAAACTATTCCAGTGGAGCAGTGCGAAAATGAACATTGATGACCTGATTAACAGCATGACGCCGGAAGTGTATCAACGTCTGGTCACCGCCGTGGAACTGGGCAAATGGCCCGACGGCGTCGCGTTAACCGACGAGCAAAAAGCCAACAGCATGCAGTTAGTGATGCTGTGGCAGACGCGCCACAACCACAACCCGGACCATATGTCGATTGGCACAGACGGCCAGATTGTGATGAAGAGCAAGCAGCAGTTCAAAGAAGAATTCGGGATTGTTCCGCCGACGATTGCGAAGCTTAAGCCTCAGTGATAAGCGCCTTGCTATTAATCGGTTTTGATAGCAAGGCGACGCGGTTGCGTCCCGGCATCTAAAGCTTTAGTGGGTCGCGTGCCCTGTTAGCGTTAGTTAATTCTTATTTTTTTCTTCCGTAATCGCTTTTCCTTCATGAGTAGATACTCTACCCCGCAGGAGGAGCGTTTATGTCTGAAACATGGAAGTACCTGTTAATCCCGGCACTCTCTGTAACATGGATTAATTTATTGTGGTTGGGAATGCTGATGTACTGTTTTGTATGGTTTCCCTACCGTCGTCGGCGCGACAGACGAAATGGCCAGGTGACTAAAAGTGAATTTATTCCTGAACACTATCCAGAGGGATTTCTGGCGTACATTTTAAATGGGGGCTATTATTCCCATAAACATTTTTTTGCCGACTGCATTTCTCTATTCATAACCAATAAATCGGTTCTTGAAGAAAAGAACATTGCGCTGCATATCAAGTGGGGGGGAACGCCGGAATCATTGCCTGCAATGAAGCGTAATTTTGTTTTGGCGATGCAAAACCACCTCTTTCCAGGTTCGCGTGAAATTGAAATTAGCGGGCATGAATTTCAGCCATTAGTGGATCTGCACAGGCATGTTTCAACAATGTATAAAAATGCAGCGTCCCGGTTTGTGATTCCCGGCTCCATATCCCTTATATTGGGATACCTGTGCACACTGGCGATGGCATGTTGGCTGGGGATAAGTACAGAACAAGGGTTGGGTTTTGTCGTGTTCTTCCTTTATATTTTCGTTATCCCGTTCATACTTATCATTATTTCTACGCTTAACGACCGCAATCCGCACCATGAAAAATTCACGCTTAATATGGTTATCATTCCGCTGCTGATATCAGGTCCATTCACTGCCTTTGCCATCTATTTTATCAATAACGCTGATTTTATTCTGCCGCCAGGCAGCGTCTATATTTCATTTATCTGTACGCTGATGGGCAGTTATTTTCAGACATATCAGGTAACCCATACTGATGAAGGAAAGAGAATTTTACCGGGCATTAAGGCGTACTTTGCCAGACAGTTTTATCATCTGCATTGCTATAAACCCAACTCGCCGAAAGAGCCATTCCCTGAGATAGAAACATTACTCCCTTATGCGATTAGTCATGACTATCTGAGCACATGGAGCAAGACGGTTGAAAAACTGATGCGCAATAACAGCGACAAACCCTATTGGGTCGGGCAATATCAATACGCAAAAGTTGAACGTTATGAGCATATTTTCGATGAAGCATTATCATCAGAACCGGACAGTGCTCATACACACACCGACATCAGCGGTGGCGACTAAGATTAAATATAAACCAGGCCCGGAAGATCTCCGGGCCGGTTATCAAACCTGCGTTTCCAGCCAGTCGTCCAGGGTATACAGCGTCGCGCCTTCCGCCGCCATTTCCATAAACGCATGGGCGCTGTCCTGCGCAGCCAGATTCACCCCACGGCAGCCGTCGGTGATCACATTGACCGTGTAACCCAGCTTCAGCGCGTCCAGCACCGTAAACTTCACGCAGTAGTCCGTCGCCAGGCCCATAATCACCAGCTCTTTGATACCGTGATGTCGCAGCCACTCATCCAGGGCGGTTTTCTGGCGATGCTCGTTATCAAAAAACGCGCTATAGCTGTCGATCAGCGGGTTCTCACCTTTATGAAACACCGCGTCGATGGCTTTCTGGTTGAGCAGCGGATGCAGCTCCGCACCCTCGGTCAACTGTACACAGTGATCCGGCCACCAGGTTTGCGGAAAACCGTCCAGCTCGCCCTGGGTAAAAGGCTCAGCGTTATGCTGGCTGGCGAAACTGCCGTGATCCGCCGGGTGCCAGTCCTGGCTGGCTACAATCGCGTCGCCGCGTGTACGGCTCCAGTCGATTAGGCGATTGGCGATATCCATTGTGCTATCGCCTTCCGCGACTGCCAGCGCGCCCCCGGCGCAAAAATCGTTCTGTAAATCCACCAGCAGCAGTGCGCGCTGGGTCATGATGGTGACGTTATTCATCAGGCGTGAGTTCTCCCCGCAGGTTCTGCATCATCGCTTCCCGAATGGCCGATGCGCTTAATCCCTGGCTTAATAAAAAATGTAATTTGGTCAGTGTCGCTTCCACGGTCATATCAAAACCGCCAATGACTCCCGCCTGAGCCAGCGCGTTGCCGGTGGCGTAACCGCCCATGTTCACTTTCCCGGACATACACTGGGTAAGATTGACCACCACGATGCCGCGCTCGCTGGCGTCGTGCAGCTCTTTTAAAAATTCCTGGTTTTGCGGCGCGTTGCCGACGCCGTAAGAACGCAGGATCAGCGCTTTTACCGGCTGGCGCAGGAAGTTGCGTACCACATCGGCGGAAATCCCCGGATAGATGGTCACCACGCCAATCGGCTGCGGCGTAATCGGGTGGACAACCAGCGGCCCATCGCCGTGCGGCGCGGCAGGCGTGTTCAGTTTGCGAATATGAATGCCCGCCTCCAGCAGCGGCGACAGGTTAGGGGAGGCGAAAGCGTTAAAACCGTCGGCGTGGGCTTTGGTGGTGCGGTTGCCGCGATACAAACAATTATTGAAGAACAGCGTCACTTCGCTAATGGGATAGTTCGCCGCCACGTACAGCGCGTTCAACAGGTTAATCTGCCCGTCAGAGCGCAGCTCCGCCAGTGGGATTTGCGACCCGGTGACAATCACCGGCTTGCTGAGATTCTCCAGCATAAACGACAGCGCCGACGCGGTGAACGCCATGGTGTCGGTGCCGTGCAGGATCACAAAACCGTCGTACTGGTCGTAATTGTCTTTGATGTCATCGGCGATGTGCTGCCAGTCTTCCGGCGTCATATCTGATGAGTCCATCAGCGGCTGATATTCATGGATAGTGAAGTCGGGCATTTCCGGGCGATGGAACTCGGGCATCAGCGCCAGTTGGCGTTGCAGGTGTCCGGAGACGGGAATGTAGCCCTGTTCAGAACGCTGCATACCGATCGTACCGCCGGTATAGGCAACGTAAATGGATTTCTTGGACATGGTCTTGAGTTCGTTAAGGATAAACACGCGAAGTATATACGATGCGCGCTCAGGATAGGACGCGAAAACAAGCCCGGCAGCGCCGGGCTTGTTGAGTTTAGCGAACGTCGCCGCAGGTTAAGCAGAACGCGTAGCGGTGGCGCGGGTCGTTAAACGCCGCCAGTTTATCGGTTTCGGTTTTCACCGCGCTGGCCGCCTGCACCACCGGCGCAGGGAGATAGGCCTGCAACGCTTCAGGCAGCATGGCGCGCACCGAGCCGGTCATGCTGGCGAACACGGTATCCATAAAGGTCGGTTCGTCCTGATAGAAATCCGCATGCCACTGCTTCAGTTTCGCCAGCTCCGCCGCTTTGTGCAGCGCATCGTCAAAGTCACCCAGGCTGTCCACCAGACCGTTAGCTTTCGCGTCCTGGCCGGTCCAGACGTGGCCCTGGGCGATGCTGTCGATCTGCTGCGGCGTCTTGTTACGCGACTGGGCCACCAGGGAGATAAAGCGCTGATAGCCATTTTCGATAGTCAACTGCATCAACTGCTGCACTTCCTGCGGTAGCGCTTTGGTCACTGACACATCCGCCAGCGCTGACGTTGCCACGCCGTCGGTGTGCACGCCGATGGCGCTCAGGCTGTCTTCCACGGTGTTGATAACCCCGAAGATGCCGATGGAGCCGGTGAGCGTGCTGGGGTTGGCCATAATGTAATTGGCCGGGGTGGAGATCCAATAACCGCCGGATGCCGCCATACCGCCCATGGAAACCACTACCGGTTTGCCCGCCGCTTTCGCCGCCGCCAGCTCTTCACGAATCACTTCCGATGCCGAAACGCTGCCGCCAGGGCTGTTGACCCGCAGTACAATTGCTTTCACTTTCGGGTCCAGACGCGCTTCGCGGATCTGCGAGGCGGTGGTGTCGCCGCCGACGTTGCCCGGCGTTTCTTCACCGTCCATGATCGCGCCATTAGCGAACACCACGGCAATCGCATCACCCTGTTCCGAACGCTTATTCAACTGATAATCGTAGAAGCTGGTGGCACTGTAATTCTTGTCTTTTTTGCTCCAGCCGAACTGTTTGGTCAGCGCTTTTTCCACCTCGGCGCTCGAACCCAGTGCATCCACCAGTTTATTGTCGAGCGCGTACTTCGCGGTATCGCCGCCGTTCTGTTGCAAGCCTGCCAGCAGCGCCGCTGCGCCGGGGAATACCTGGTTCGGCTGGATCTGGCGGTTCGCCGCGATAGTCGCCAGATAGTTCTGCCACAACTCGCCAATCCAGCGGCTGTCGGCGTCACGGGCTTCCGGCGACATATCGTCACGGATAAACGGCTCCACCGCCGATTTATAAGTGCCAACGCGGAACACGTGCGTAGTGACCTTCAGCTTATCCAGCAACGACTTGTAATACAGGCCGTTGGTGGCGAAACCGTGCAAATCCACGGTGCCCTGGGGGGACAGCCAGATTTTATTGGCGAAACTCGCCAGGTAATATTGGCCCTGGCTGTAGCTGTCGCCGGTGGCAACCACCGGTTTACCGCTGTCGCGGAACTCGCGCAACGCCTTGCCGATATACTGCATCGACGGCTGGTCGGCACCCGCGAAATCACGTAAATCGAGCACGATGCCGGTAATGTTGCGGTCATCCTTCGCCTGGCGGATGGCGTCGACGATATCGAACAGCGAGTTCTCCTGAAGCCGGTCGGAGGACGCGCCAAACAGCTGGCGGCCAATCACGCCGAGCTTATTGCTCACCGAGGGTTTATCCACCACCACGCCGCTGATATCCAGCAGCAGCGCGCCGCGCGACGGTTCGGCAGGGGAGTTGCTCATTTGCAGCCAAATCCCAACGCCCACCATCACCAGTAAAATAAAGAACAGATTGAGCACCAGTTCCCTGATGAAATTAAGCAGACGCCACGTCCACTTGAAAAAACCGGCAAAAATACGCCAAAGGGTGCGCATGTATTCTCCCTGAAGGTGATTAACAAGATCTCGGTTCGCACTATGCGTAACGCATAGCAAGAAGGGTATCCTAAATTTTGAGTTCGCGCTTGTCAGCAGCAATCAGCCGCTAAGCTGTAACAAACTGAGGGTGTGTGTTAATTTTGTGTAAGAAAATCACTGATGGAGCCGGAAAATGGACGCATTAGACCTGTTAGTTAACCGCCGCAGCGCTTCCCGCCTGGCGGAGCCCGCCCCGCAGGGCGAGCAGCGTGAAAACATTATCCGCGCCGCGATGCGCGCGCCGGATCACGGCACGCTACAGCCGTGGCGTTTCTTTATGATTGAAGGCGAAGGCCGCGAGCGCTTCAGCCAACTGCTCGAAAAGGCAGCACGGGATAGCGGGCTCGACGATAAAGCCATTGAGAAAGCGCGCAGCGGGCCGTTTCGCGCGCCGCTGATCGTCACCGTAGTCGCGAAATGCGAAGAGCATCATAAAGTGCCGCAGTGGGAGCAACTGCTGTCCGCTGGCTGCGCGGTCATGGCAATGCAGATGGCGGCGCTGGCGCAGGGCTTTAACGGCATCTGGCGCAGCGGCCCGATGACCGACAACCCGCAGGTGCGTGAAGCCTTTGAATGCCGCGAGCAGGACAAAATTGTCGGTTTCCTGTATCTCGGCACGCCGCAATTAAAAGCCTCTACTACCACCAACATCCCCGACACCTCTCCTTTCGTCCGCCACTTTTGACCAATCTGTCTGGATTGTGAGCGAAAGCCTCGCAATTCAGACGGAGCTACTTACCTCCTGATACTTCTGGCGCTACCATATACCCGTCATACTTCATGCTACAGGCGCGTTGGCTTCCTTACTCGCCTCAGTCACTTACTTATGTAAGCTCCTGAGTCTTGTAACATGAATTATTTAGGGTATAGACAGCCTGTATGACATGAAGCGTCAACTATCGACAGGAGATGTCCATGAAAGAAGCCATTCGCTTAACCCAGTACAGCCACGGTGCAGGATGCGGCTGTAAAATTTCCCCGAAAGTGCTGGAAACCATTCTGCATAGCAACCAGGCCAAATTTGTTGATCCGCGACTTTTAGTGGGCAATGAAACCCGCGACGATGCGGCGGTGTACGATTTGGGGAATGGCACCTGCGTGATTAGCACCACCGACTTCTTTATGCCGATCGTTGACGATCCGTTCGATTTTGGCCGCATCGCCGCCACTAACGCCATCAGCGACATTTTCGCGATGGGCGGCAAACCGATTATGGCCATCGCCATTCTGGGCTGGCCGGTGGATAAACTGGCCCCGGAAATCGCCGCCCAGGTGATTGAAGGGGGTCGCCACGCCTGCCAGCAGGCGGGTATCGCGCTGGCGGGGGGGCACTCCATCGACGCGCCGGAGCCGATCTTCGGGCTGGCGGTCACCGGCGTGGTGCCGACTGAACGCGTTAAGCGCAACAGCACCGCCACGGCGGGCTGCAAACTCTATCTCACCAAACCGCTGGGTATCGGCGTGCTAACCACCGCCGGGAAAAAGAACCTGCTGCGCGAAGAGCACGCCGGGCTGGCGACGGAAGTGATGTGCCAGATGAACAAAGCCGGCGCAGATTTCGCGGAAATCGACGGCGTAAAAGCCATGACCGACGTCACCGGCTTCGGCCTGCTGGGCCATCTGAGCGAAGTTTGCCAGGGCGCAGGGCTCCAGGCGGAAATCTGGTATCAGGACGTGCCGAAGCTGCCGGGCGTGGAAGAGTACATCGCCAAAGGCTGTGCGCCGGGCGGTTGCGGCCGCAACTTCGCCAGCTATGGCCATTTGATGGGTGACATGCCGCCGCACTGGCGCGATCTGTTGTGCGATCCGCAAACCTCCGGTGGTCTGCTGCTGGCAGTAGAGCCGGGTTGCGAAAGGGACGTGGCAGAAGTCGCTGCCCGCCACGGCATCACCCTGACCGCGATTGGCGAACTGAAAACCGCACGCGGTGGCCGCCCGATGATTGAGATCCGCTAACACAATGCGGTTATTTATTGCCGAAAAACCCAGCCTCGCCCGCGCGATTGCCGATGTACTGCCTAAGCCCCATCGACGCGGCGATGGCTTTATCGCCTGCGGTAACGATCAGGTGGTGACATGGTGTGTGGGCCACCTTCTCGAGCAGGCGCAGCCGGATGCGTATGACAGCCGCTACGCCCGCTGGAACCTGGCTGATTTGCCCATCGTCCCGCAGAAATGGCAGCTCCAGCCGCGCCCGTCGGTGGCGAAACAGCTCAACGTGATCAAAAAGCTGCTCAGCGACGCCAGCGAAGTGGTTCACGCCGGTGACCCGGATCGCGAAGGGCAATTGCTGGTGGATGAAGTGCTGGATTATCTGGCGCTCTCCCCGGAGAAACGTAAGCAGGTGCAGCGCTGCCTGATCAATGATCTCAACCCCCAGGCGGTAGAACGGGCGATTTCCCGTTTACGTTCTAACAACGAGTTTGTGCCGCTGTGCGTCTCAGCGCTGGCCCGCGCCCGCGCCGACTGGCTGTACGGCATCAACATGACCCGTGCCTGGACGCTGCTGGGCCGTAACGCGGGCTATCAGGGCGTACTGTCGGTGGGCCGGGTCCAGACCCCGGTTCTTGGGTTGGTGGTGCGGCGTGACGAAGAGATCGAAAACTTTGTCGCTAAAGATTATTTCGAAGTCAAAGCGCATATCGTCACCCTAAAAGATGAGCGCTTTGTGGCGGTGTGGCAACCCAGCGAAGCCTGCGAGCCGCACCAGGATGAAGAGGGTCGCTTGCTCAACCGGGCGCTGGCCGAACATGTGGTAAAGCGCATCGCAGGCCAGCCGGCGGACGTCACCTCCTACGCCGATAAACGCGAAAGTGAACCCGCGCCGCTGCCGTTTTCGCTGTCAGCGCTGCAAATTGACGCCGCCAAACGCTTCGGCCTGAGCGCCCAGAACGTGCTGGATATCTGCCAGAAGCTGTATGAAACCCATAAGCTGATTACCTATCCGCGTTCTGATAGCCGCTACCTGCCAGAGGAACACTTTGCCGGACGCCACGCGGTGATCAACGCCATCAGCGTTCACGCAAAGGATTTACTGCCGCAGCCGGCGGTGGATACCGAAATCCGTAACCGCTGCTGGGACGACAAAAAGGTCGATGCCCACCACGCCATTATCCCCACGGCGCGTAGCTCTAACGTATCGCTGTCCCAGGATGAAGCGAAGGTGTACAACTTGATCGCCCGCCAGTATCTGATGCAGTTCTGCGCCGATGCGGTGTTTCGCAAATGCACCATTGAGCTGGATATCGCCGGCGGCAAGTTTATCGCCAAAGCGCGTTTCCTGGCGGAAGCGGGCTGGCGTACGCTGCTGGGCGCGAAAGAGCGTGATGAAGATAACGACGGCACGCCGCTACCGGTGGTGGCGAAAGGCGACCGGCTGCTGTGCGAACACGGCGAAGTGGTGGAGCGGCAAACTCAGCCGCCGCGCCATTTCACCGATGCCACGCTGCTGTCGGCCATGACCGGTATCGCGCGCTTTGTGCAGGATAAAGATCTCAAGAAGATCCTGCGCGCTACCGATGGATTAGGCACCGAGGCAACGCGCGCCGGGATTATCGAACTGCTGTTTAAACGCAGTTTCCTGGTGAAAAAGGGCCGCTACATTCACTCTACCGAAGCAGGGCGTGCGTTAATTCACTCACTGCCCGAACAGGCCGCCAGACCGGATATGACCGCGCACTGGGAGTCGGTGCTGACGCAAATCAGCGAAAAGCAGCGCCGCTACCAGGACTTTATGGAGCCGCTGGTGCAAACCTTGTATTCGCTTATCGATCAGGCGCGGGTAACGCCGGTCCGCCAGTTCCGCGGACTGATTGCGCCCCAGGCCAAAGGTGAGGGGAAACCCCGCTACGCCAAACGCAAAAAGAAACCGGACGCGCCTTCTTCTCAAAATGCGGCAGGCTAATTTTACCGTGACCGCACATCGGTATACTGGCGCGGCAAATTATCACCACATGGAGTGAACAAATGGATAACGAAGCAAAGGTGCTGCAACTGATGGCGCAGGCCGGTAAACCGGTTTCGGCAGGCGAAATTGAAAAGCTGTGCGACCTTGAACGCAAGGTCATTGATAAGGCATTTAAAAGCCTGAAAGAGCAGGGGAAAATCGTTTCCCCGGTTCGCTGCAAATGGCAGCCAGCCTGATCGTTAAACTGCCGCCTGCGTAATGCAGGCGGCATTTTTGTTTAAATCACACCCTGAGCGAACATCGCGTCGGCCACTTTCACAAACCCGGCGATATTCGCGCCGCGCACGTAGTTAACCTGCTTGTCCTGCTCGCCCCACGCCACGCAGGCCTGGTGAATGTCCAGCATGATGTGGTGCAGACGGGCGTCCACTTTCTCCGCCTTCCAGCCCATCCGCGCGGCGTTTTGTGCCATTTCCAGACCCGACGTCGCCACACCGCCCGCGTTAGCGGCTTTGCCCGGCGCAAACAGCACGCCCGCTTCGAGGAACAGATCGGTGGCTTCGATGGTGGTTGGCATATTCGCGCCTTCGGCTACCACTTTCACGCCGTTGGCGATCAGGGTACGGGCAGCGTCGGTATCCAGTTCGTTCTGGGTGGCGCACGGCAGGGCAATATCCACCGGTACGCCCCACGGCTGCTTACCTTCCAGATAGGTCAAACCAAATTCGCGGGCGTAATCGGCAACTCGGCCATCGCGGCTGGCTTTGATTTCACACAGGCGGTCGAGTTTTTCCTGGGTAAAACCGGCTTCGTCCACCACGGTGCCGTTGGAGTCCGACGCGGTGATCACGCGCGCGCCAAACGCCATCGCTTTCTCAATCGCGTATTGCGCCACGTTACCGGAGCCGGACACCGCCACGCGCATCCCTTCCATGCCCAGACCGTGCTGCTTCAGCATCGCATCGACAAAATAAATTAATCCGTAACCGGTGGCTTCCGGGCGAATCAGGCTGCCGCCGAACGACAGGCCTTTGCCGGTAAACACGCAGGCGGTGTTGTTGGAAAGCTTTTTCATCATCCCCGCCATATAACCCACTTCGCGACCGCCCACGCCGATATCCCCCGCTGGCACATCGGTGTCCGCGCCAAGATGGCGGTACAGTTCGGTCATCAACGACTGGCAGAAACGCATGATTTCGCCATCGCTTTTACCTTTCGGATCGAAATCGCTGCCGCCCTTGCCGCCGCCCATAGGCAACGTCGTCAGGGCATTTTTAAAGGTTTGCTCGAAGCCGAGGAATTTGAGGATCGACAGGTTCACCGTCGGGTGAAAACGCATTCCACCCTTGAACGGGCCGATAGCCGAGTTGAACTGCACACGCCACGCGCGGTTAACTTGCACCTGGTTACGATCGTCCACCCACACCACGCGGAACTGAATCACACGCTCCGGCTCTACCAGGCGCTCCAGCAGCGCGTTGTTGCGATAGCGCGGGTTCTGTTCAATGAACGGCCACAGCGTGGTCATGACTTCCCGAACGGCCTGTGCAAATTCAACCTGGTGCGGATCGCGTGCGGCAACGGTATTGAGAAACTGCGCCAATGATAAAGTCTGTCCCATAAACCATAAGCTCCTGCTATGAAGATTGATTTTATTTGTAATATTCATGCATAAAAATGCAGCACAAAAGACTATACCATCGACGGTTGGCCTTAAATCAAGCAAAAATTTAACCACGAGCGGGATTTTTTTCAGCCTGCCATTAGAAAAAATGATGACAAAAAACACGGCTTTTCGGCGAACGAGGCGCAGAGCCAGCGGCTATATTATGAATAATATCGCGGAGTTAACCGGGTGCTTAACAAGGAGCAAAACATGAAACGGCTATTAGCGGCAGCTTTCATGCTGACCATAGCGCTACCCGCAGCGGCGGAGCGTTATCGCCCGGATGTGGATGTCAACGTGCCCGCCGAGGTGTTCAGCTCCGGCGGCCAGCGGCCGCAGCCCTGCAATCAGTGCTGCGTTTATCAGGATCAAAACTACTCCGAAGGGGCGGTAATCAAAGCGGAAGGCGTGTTGTTGCAGTGCCAGCGGGATGACAAAACCATCAGTACCCATCCGCTGGTGTGGCGGCGCGTGAAGCCATAAACGCGTTTAACAGCGGAATATCCGCCGGGGCCAGCGGGTAATCGCTGGCCTGTTCAGGCATACACCACACCAGCGCGCTGTGGCTCAGTTGCTGAAACTCTCCCTGCCAGACTGGCACATGCCAGGCGTGGAGATGGATCATCCGCCCGCTGACCGGCCAACTGTAGCTTGCTACGTAACCGGCAGGTACGGCCTCAATCGCCAGCTCTTCACGCAGCTCACGAACCAACGCCTCACGCTGGCTTTCACCGGCTTCGACTTTCCCGCCGGGGAATTCCCACAGGCCAGGCTGGTCGCCTTCAGGCGGGCGCTGGGCCAGCAGGATTTTCCCGTCGCGCTCCAGAATGGCGGCCACCACATCGATTTCTTTCATCGCTGACTCAGCCATCCCGAACCCTTAAAACTTGAAGGTCGCCCACACCGGCGCATGATCGGAAGGTTTTTCCATGCTGCGGATATCGTAGTCGATGCCGGTTTCCACGCAGCGCTGGGCCAGCGGGTGGCTTGCCAGCAGCAGGTCGATACGCAGGCCGCGGTTGTCATCAAAGCCGCGCGAGCGGTAATCGAACCACGAGAAACGATCCTGGGTTTCCGGGTTGGCGTGGCGGAAGGTGTCCACCAGGCCCCAATTGAGCAGGCGGCCCAGCCATTCGCGCTCTTCCGGCAGGAAGGAACACTTGCCGGTGCGCAGCCAGCGTTTACGGCTGTCTTCGCCGATACCGATATCCAGATCCGTTGGGCTGATATTCATATCGCCCATAATCAATACCGGATTCTCTTTGGTTAACTCCGTTTCCAGCACCTGTTGCAGGTTCTGGTAAAACTTCTCTTTGGCCGGGAATTTGGTCGGATGGTCGCGACTTTCGCCCTGGGGAAAGTAACCGTTGATCACCGTCAGATTGCCGAGCGGCGACGGCACTTCGGCAATAATAATGCGGCGCTGGGCTTCTTCATCGTCATCCGGGAAGCCGCGGCGCACCGCAATCGGCGTCTCTTTGGTCAGCAGCGCCACGCCGTAATGGCCCTTCTGGCCGTGGTAAAACACGTTGTAGCCCAACTTCGCCACCTCTTCGAGGGGGAACATATCGTCATGGACTTTGGTTTCCTGCAAACCAATCACATCGGGCTGGTGTTTTTCAACAATCGCTTCAAGTTGATGAGGGCGGGCGCGCAGGCCGTTGATATTAAAAGAGACGAATTTCATAGTCGCTGCCATTACAAGAGCAATAAGTGGCTGGATGGTAGCAGAAATCGAGGCCGCATGCCTGCTGTTGTATAAGACAGCGTTACGCCACCGAAAGCACCAAAATGGCGCAGATTGCCCTGTAAAAGCGCTCGATGCCTGAGCAAATCCCCTCTGCGATCACAAATCCAGAATTATATTTTACCAATGAATAATCCTTCGGCAAATCGTGGCGCGCAGGCCGCTTTATAGATAATTATTCACTATTTATGCAGTTTAAGTGAATAATGCTGGTTTTTAAGTTGTTGATATTACTTCTTTAATCCCTCGTTATGCATTTTTACCGCTGGCTGGCACGAAGTCTGCAATCTACATTCAGGGTGCAAACACGTCATATTTATTAACATTTAAACAACCATTAATTTACCAGTGAGGTCGCTATGTCTTCGTCAATCACCCGCCAGAATTTCGATGAATGGATGCTTCCGGTTTACGCGCCGGCGCCTTTTGTTCCGGTTCGGGCAGAGCGATCCACATTGTGGGATCAGCAGGGCAAATCCTATATCGATTTTGCCGGAGGCATTGCGGTAAACGCCCTGGGCCACGCCCATCCTGAACTGCGCAAAGCGCTGGAAGAGCAGGCCGGTAAGCTGTGGCACACCGGTAATGGCTACACCAACGAACCGATCCTGCGTCTCGCGAAACAGCTGATCGACGCCACCTTCGCTGACCGGGTGTTCTTCTGTAACTCCGGGGCCGAGGCCAATGAAGCGGCGCTCAAGCTGGCGCGTAAATATGCCCACGATAACTATGGCCCACAAAAAAGCGGCATCGTTGCCTTCAAAAATGCCTTCCACGGGCGCACCTTATTTACCGTGACCGCAGGCGGTCAGCCTGCCTATTCGCAGGACTTCGCGCCGCTGCCGCCGGACATCTCCCATGCCGTGTATAACGATTTGCAATCCGCCGCCGCGCTGATTGATGACAACACCTGCGCCGTGATCGTCGAACCGATCCAGGGCGAAGGCGGCGTTGTACCCGCAGAGCCAGCGTTCCTGAAAGGGCTGCGCGAACTGTGCGACCGTCATAATGCGTTACTGATTTTTGACGAAGTCCAAACCGGCGTAGGCCGTACCGGCTCGCTGTACGCTTATATGCACTACGGCGTGACCCCGGACGTCCTTTCCACCGCCAAAGCGCTCGGCGGCGGCTTCCCGATTGGCGCGATGCTGACCCGCGAACAGTTTTCACGCTCAATGACCGTCGGCACCCACGGCACCACCTACGGCGGCAACCCGCTGGCGGGCGCGGTCGCCGGGAAAGTGCTGGACATCGTCAACACCCCTGAGGTGCTGAACGGCGTAAAACAGCGCCACGACGCCATTGTTGAGCAAATCGACGCCATCAACCGCAAGCATGGCCTGTTTAAAGCCGTGCGCGGCGTGGGATTGCTGATTGGCTGCGTGTTGAGCGACGACTATGCCGGGCGCGCCAAAGAGATTTCTCAACTCGCGGCGGAAGAGGGCGCGATGGTGCTGATCGCCGGGGCCAACGTGGTGCGTTTTGCGCCGTCGCTGATTATCAGCAATGACGAAATCAGCACTGGCCTGGAGCGCGTTGCCCGCGCCTGCGAGCGCCTGATTGCGAAGACGCCATCATGATGGTGATCCGCCCCATTGAGCGCAATGACCTGGGGCCATTGCTGAAACTGGCCGGGAAAACCGGCGGCGGGTTGACCTCGCTGCCGGAGGACGAAGCCACCCTGAGCGCGCGCATCGAGCGCTCCCTCGCCACCTGGCAGGGCACCTTGCCGAAGGGCGACCAGGGTTATGTCTTCGTGCTGGAGGAATCGACGACCGGCAACGTGGTGGGCATCTGTGCCATAGAAGTGGCGGTGGGCCTCAACGATCCCTGGTATAACTACCGGGTGGGTACGCTGGTGCACGCCTCCAAAGAGCTCAACGTCTACAATGCGCTGCCGACGCTGTTTTTAAGTAACGACCATACCGGCAGCAGCGAACTGTGCTCGCTGTTTCTCGACCCGGAGTGGCGCAAAGAGGGCAACGGCTACTTGCTCTCCAAATCGCGCTTTATGTTTATGGCCGCGTTTCGCGATCGCTTTAACGACAAAGTGGTGGCCGAGATGCGCGGCGTGATTGATGAACACGGCTACTCGCCGTTCTGGGAAAGCCTCGGCCAGCGCTTTTTCTCAATGGCGTTCAGCCGCGCCGATTATCTGTGCGGCACCGGGCAAAAAGCCTTTATTGCCGAACTGATGCCGAAACACCCGATCTATACCCATTTTCTGACCCCGGAAGCCCAGGCGGTGATCGGCCAGGTGCATCCACACACTGCGCCTGCCCGCGCAGTACTGGAAAAAGAAGGCTTTCGCTATCGCGACTACATCGACATTTTCGACGGCGGCCCGACGCTGGAGTGCGATATCGACCGGGTGCGGGCGATCCGCAAAAGCCGGCTGGTTGAGGTGGCGGAAGGCCAGCCTGCGGTGGGTGACGATTTACCCGCCTGTATGGTCTCCAACGAAAAATATGACATGTTCCGCGTGATGCTGATCCGCGCTAACCCTGATACACCGCGCCTGGTGCTGGATGCCGCCACCCTGGACGCCCTGAAATGCCAGCCCGGCGATACCGTGCGGCTGGTGCGTTTATGCGCTGAGGAGAAAAAATGATGAGTCTGTGGATTGATGGCGAGTGGATCGAAGGCCACGGCGAAACGCTGGAAAAACATAACCCGGTGACGGGCGAGCGGCTGTGGCAGGGCGTCGCCGCCAGCGCTGAACAGATCCAGCAGGCCTGCTACGCGGCGCGTAACGCTTTTCCTGACTGGGCGCGCCAGCCGTTTAGCACCCGCCAGGCGATTGTCGAGCGCTTTGCCGGGCTGCTGGAAAGCCATAAAAGCGAACTCACCGACATCATTAGCCGGGAAACCGGCAAGCCGCGCTGGGAAGCCGCCACAGAAATCACGGCGATGATTAACAAAATCGCCATTTCGGTGAAAGCGTACCACTTACGTACTGGCGAGCAGGTGACGCCAATGGCGGACGGCGCGGCCTCGCTGCGCCATCGCCCGCACGGCGTGCTGGCGGTATTCGGTCCGTATAACTTCCCCGGACATCTGCCGAATGGACATATCGTACCGGGGCTGCTGGCGGGTAATACCCTGGTCTTCAAGCCCAGCGAGCTGACGCCAATGATTGCCGAGCGGGTGGTCCAGCTTTGGCAGGAAGCGGGATTGCCCAGGGGCGTACTCAACCTGGTGCAGGGGGCGCGGGAAACCGGCCAGGCGCTGGCGGCATCCCCGGATATTGACGGGCTGCTGTTTACCGGCAGCGCACACACTGGCTATCAGTTGCACCGCCAGCTTGCCGGACAGCCGGAAAAAATTCTGGCGCTGGAGATGGGCGGCAATAACCCGCTGATTGTGGAAGATCCGGCGGATATCGACGGGGCGGTGCATTTAACCATTCAGTCGGCGTTTGTCACCGCCGGGCAGCGCTGCACCTGCGCTCGCCGTCTGTTGGTCAAACGCGGCGAACAGGGCGATGCATTCCTGGCCCGCTTAACAGAAGTGGCATCGCGTATTCGTCCGGCAGAATGGGATGCCGAACCGCAGCCGTTTATGGGTGGGCTGATTTCACCCCAGGCGGCAGAGCGGGTATTAACTGCCTGGCAAGCGCACCTGGCGCGCGGCGGTAAAGCGCTGCTCACGCCTGAACTGCTACGGCCCGGCACCTCGCTACTGACGCCGGGTATCGTCGAGCTAACCGGCGTGGCGGATGTGCCGGATGAAGAGGTGTTTGGCCCGCTGTTGTGCGTGTATCGCTACGACGATTTCGACGAGGCTATCGCGCTGGCTAACCGCACCCGCTACGGGCTGGCGAGCGGGCTGATATCTCCGCAGCGCGAGCATTTTGACCAGCTACTGCTGGAAGCGCGCGCCGGGATCGTCAACTGGAATAAACCGCTGACCGGGGCCGCCAGCACCGCGCCGTTCGGCGGCGTGGGGGCATCGGGCAACCATCGCCCCAGCGCCTGGTATGCGGCGGATTACTGCGCGTGGCCGATGGCAACGCTGGAAAGCCCGACATTTTCCCTGCCGGACACGCTCAGTCCGGGGCTGGATTTTGGTCGTGAGGAGCAGGCATGAACGCACGCGAGGTTAATTTCGACGGACTGGTGGGCCTGACCCACCATTACGCCGGGCTATCGTTTGGTAACGAAGCCTCCACCAAACACCGTTTTCAGGTTTCTAACCCGAAACTGGCGGCGAAGCAGGGGCTGTTAAAGATGAAAGCGCTGGCGGATATGGGCTATCCGCAGGGCGTCATCCCGCCCCAGGAACGCCCGAATATCGGCTTGCTGCGCCAGCTTGGCTTTGACGGTACCGACCAGCAGGTGGTGGAAAAGGCCTGGAAGCTGGCCCCGGATCTGCTGTCCGCCGCCTGTTCCGCCTCGTCAATGTGGGTCGCCAACGCCGCGACGGTGTGCCCATCTGCGGATGCGCTGGACGGGCGGGTGCATCTCACCGTTGCCAACCTGAATAACAAACTCCATCGCGCCAGCGAAGCGGTGACCACCGAACGGGTACTGAAGGCGATTTTCAATGACCCGCGCCGCTTCAGCGTGCACGATGCGCTGCCGCAGGTGGCGATGCTGGGCGATGAGGGCGCGGCGAACCACAACCGTTTATCCCATGATGACGGCGATCCGGGCGTTCAGCTTTTCGTCTATGGCCGCAATGCCATCGGCGGGCAAACGCCCGAGCGCTATCCGGCGCGCCAGACGTTGCAGGCGTCTCAGGCCGTGGCGCGCCTCAACCAGGTCAACCCGGAGCAGGTGGTGTTTGCCCAGCAAAACCCGGCAGTGATCGACCAGGGGGTATTTCATAACGACGTGATTGCGGTCACCAACCGCCAGGTGCTGTTCGCCCATCAGTCGGCGTTTGTTAATCAGGCGGGTTTATACCAGACTCTGGCGCAGAAGCTGGACGGGTTTCAGGCCATCGAAGTGCCTGCCGATCGCGTCAGCGTGGCGGACGCGGTGGAAACCTATCTGTTCAACAGCCAACTGCTCAGCCGCGAGCAGGGCGATATGCTGCTGGTGCTGCCCCAGGAGTCCCGCGAGCATGCGGGCGTCTGGCACTATCTGACCGAACTGGTGGGATCGCCAGATAACCCCATCAACGAACTCAAGGTTTTCGACCTGCGGGAAAGTATGGCCAACGGCGGCGGCCCGGCTTGCCTGCGTCTGCGGGTCGTGCTCACCGACGCAGAGCGGGCAGCGGTCAACCCCGGCGTAATGCTGAATGACGCGCTTTTTACTACCCTTAACCAGTGGGTCGACAAACATTATCGCGACCGGTTAACCCAGAGCGACCTTATCGATCCGCAACTGTTACGCGAAGGGCGCGAGGCGCTCGATGAATTAACGCAGATATTAAAGCTGGGGCCGGTGTATCCGTTCCAGCGTTAAGGTGAAGTTATGCAGGAGTTTTTGGCGTTTACGCTGGCAGGGGAAACGCCTGCCAGGCGGGGTGGAGAAACGGCTCGCTTTCGCTGGAGGTGGTGGGACGAAGGGGTCGTAGAGCTGGTGCCGCTTCAGGCAACGTTACCGGCGCTGGTGCTGTCGGCGGGCATTCACGGCAATGAAACCGCCCCGGTGGAAATGCTCGATGCCCTGATGGAAGAGTTGCATCACGGCGATATCGCCCTTGCGCGCCCGCTGCTGGTGATTTTAGGTAATCCGGCAGCCTTACGCGCGGGTAAGCGCTATCTCACGGACGATATGAACCGCATGTTCAGCGGCCGCTGGCAGCATTTCCCGGAAAGCGGCGAAACCCGCCGCGCCTGCGTGCTTGAGCACTGCGTGGAGCGCTTTCTGACCTGCGCCGGACCCGCCTGGCATCTGGATATGCATACCGCCATCCGCAGTTCATACCACCCGCGCTTCGGCGTTTTTCCGGCCCGTAAAACGCCTTACGATAAACATTTTTTAGACTGGATGGCCGACGCCGGATTGCAGGCGCTGGTTTTTCATCGCACCCCCGGCGGGACCTTCACCCATTTCAGCAGCGATCATTTTGACGCGCAAAGCTGCACGCTGGAGTTGGGCAAAGCGCAGCCGTTTGGGCAAAACGATCTTACCCAGTTTGATGTTACCAAAGCCGCCTTGCGGGCGTTACTGGCGGGTGAACCGACCGAACACCTCAACGCCGAGCCGCTGCGCTATGAAGTAGCCCAGCAGATCACCCGGAAAAGCGAGGCGTTTGTGCTGCATATGTCAGCCCAGACCCAGAACTTTACCGCCTTTGCGCAAGGCACCGTGCTGGCGGAGGATGGCGCGACGGTATACAAAGTGGAAAACGACACCGAATATGTCCTGTTCCCGAATCCCAACGTGGCGCTCGGCCTGCGGGCCGGGTTAATGCTCAAAGAAATAACCTGACGGGATTATTTCTGCCGGTGCGAATACCTGCTGCGCACCGGTTCAGCCTTAAGCATTTTATAATTATCAACGGCTCATCAATTTATCCAGATTTATCCTGGTAAGCGCTTTATTTATCGGCGGGCAATACGTATACTCTCTGCACATTTACTGCTTTATCATAGAGTTGTATTATTTTCTTGCCACTTTCCTTGTTTTTTTCATATTTCCTCCATAATTGATCGATTATTGTTTTTTACACTTTCAATGCTTTACCCAGACTCTGAATACTTGACGTTGCAACACGTACACTTATTCTCGTCAACACGGCAAACGTGCCGAAAAATAAACTGAAATAAAGGATAGTGATATGCGTAAATTAACTGCGATTGTAATGGCTACCACTCTGGCGCTGGGCGCAGCGAATCTGGCGCATGCGGCAGAAACCGCAACCACTGCTACCGCGCCGGATGCAACCACCCTACAGCCGCACCATAAAGGCGTCCGTGGTCCGCACCATGACATGATGTTTAAAGATCTCAACCTGACTGATGCGCAGAAACAGCAAATCCGCGAAATCATGAAAGCGCAGCGCGATAAAATGAAACGCCCGTCGCTTGACGACCGCCGCGCCATGCATTCGCTGATTGCCTCCGACACCTTTGACCGCGCCAAAGCGGAAGAGGCGGTGAACAAGATGGCGGAACAGCATAAAGAGATGATGCTGTCGCGTATGGAAACCCAGAACAAAATCTACAACATCCTGACGCCGGAACAGAAAAAACAGTTTAATGCCAATTTTGAGAAGCGTCTGACAGAACGTCCGGCCAAAGCGGGTAAGATGCCAGAGGCTGCTGAATAATAACGTAGCCAATCCACACAAGACCGCCGGTGTTGTCCATAGCGCAATTGCGTTGCTCTGGACAGTACCGGCGGTTTTACTTTTCCCGTCACGACTTCCCTTCGATCCTCTTCCTTCCGACCGCGCGTAGTGATAACTTCACACGTCTAATCAGAACGTTACCCCAATATCCTTATAACGTGAACGTGCAGGCCTGAAGCCCGCGCGTTTATTGCCGATAACAAGGGGGTGACATTTTTTTGCGTGCGTGACGTTCGGTCTTTTAGCTCGCTCAGGAGTGATGATGGAGTATTTCGATTTACAGAAAATGCAGGTCAATCTCTGGCGAAACGGCGCAGGGGAAACCCGGGAAATTTGCTGCTTTCCGCCCGCGACCCGGGATTTTAACTGGCGCGCCAGTATCGCTTCACTCTCCGCTAACGGCGAATTTAGCCAAATCCCTCAGGTGGAACGCACCGTCACGCTGCTGGAAGGCGGCGAGCTGACTTTAGATGGCGGCAATGCCTTTCGCCATACCCTGAAGCATTACCAACCGTTCAGTTTTTCTGGCGAGCAGTCGGTCCGCGCCGAGCTGAGCGACGGACGTATGTCGATGGACTTCAATATTATTACCCACCGCGATCGCTGCCGTGCCCAGGTGCGCGTTGCCGATCGCACCTTCACGACGTTTGCGCCGCGCGGCGGCATTATTTACGTGCTGAGCGGCGCGTGGCAACTGGGCGATAAGCTGCTTACCAGCGATCAGGGCGCGTGGTGGGAAGCCGGACCCCACACGCTACGGTTATTAAAAGCGGAAGGGCGCTTACTGTTCAGCGAAATTACCTATTTATGATCTAACAGATCGATAATGTCATGTTCGGCGCGGATCAGCGGACGGCACAAAATCTTGTAGCCGTCGTGGTCGAAGCCCGGCGATGCCCGGGTTAAGCGTGCCGCATCGTCAAGATTATCCACCGTACCCAGCCACACCCAATTATCGATAATCAGATACTGGATCATCTCATCAGTTTGCTCTTTCACTGCCACCGGCCCGCGCCACGGCCAGCATACCACCTGGAGGTGGGACAGCGATTCCAGCAGGCGGGCATTATGATCGTCCACTGGTTCCAGCCCGCAGCAGGCACCGGCGCAGCGTTTCAGCGCCGCGCGGAAACAGGCGCGCCCTGCGCTGAGCTTTTCCAGCCCCAGCAGACCGTGACACAGCCGCTGCTCATCGGCGATGCTTTTTAGCTTTTCCAGCGCTGCCCGGCGATTGGCGAACAGACCATACAGGTGCGGGGTATGGGAAAAATCAACTTCTTTGGCGTACACCACGTCAGGGCGGGAACCGCTGAGCAGCAGGGAACAGAGCTGACGATTGCGCCGCAGCCGCTTATTAAACAGCGGTTGCTGAGCTTTGATCATCTGCGCTTCGAGCAACAGCGCTCCCAGTTCGCCCGCCGTGCGGGTAAAAGTGATGTGCCGCGCCTGGCGCAGCATCGCCGCTTCGCCGGGGGTACGCAGATGCGACATCACCCTGGCGCGCAGGTTGATGCTTTTGCCGATATACAGCGGCAGGGTCTCGCTTTCGCCATGAAAAATATACACGCCAGGCGCGCGGGGCAATTCAGCCAGCGACGGGCGTAAATGTTCGGGATACTGATAAATCGCTTCGGCTTCAAAGTCGAGGCGCGGGCTCATGCTGCGTCGGACCACATATAACTCCTGATACTGGTTGCCTGTCCAGTATAACAAGGGATTATGGGTTGAAAAAGCAGCAATTTACCTTAGCGCCGCGTGGCGAGCCAACAAAGCAGCGATCCGGCCACCACCATCGCCACCCCTTGCCAGAAACTGATACCCGGCGTCAGGCCCAGCCAGAGGCTGGCCAGCAGCGCGGAAGAGACTGGCGTGAAGTACGACGCAGTAGCCAGCAACGTCATGTTTCCATGAGAAATTCCGTGGTTCCAGGCCGAATAGGCCACGGCGGTAGACAGCCCCATAAAACAGAGTTGCAGAGTACCGGAAAGGGTAAAGGCGATCGGCCCTTCGCTGGACAACGCATAGTGGACCCACAGCGCCAGCGCGGTGGCGCAGAAAAACAGCGTGACGCCGCTTTTCCCATTGCTCCAGCGGCGGGTAAGATTGCAGTACAGCGCCCAGGTGATCGCCGCCGCAAACGCCAGACTATAGGCCAGCGGGTTATCGAGAATGTTGCGCCACATCATCACTGGCGACCAGTCGCCGTTGCCCTTCATCACCTGCGCCACGCCGCCGATGGCTAACAGCAGGCCGGGCCAGATAAGCCAGGTGCTGCGCTGGTTATTCAACCACAGCGCGAACAGCACCGTTAAGCTCGGCCACAGGTAGTTAATCATCCCCAGTTCCAGCGACTGGCTGCGGTTATGGGCAAAACCGATAGACAGCGCCAGGCACATTTCATACGCCACAAACAGCCCACCACCGACCAGCATATAGCGCAGCGGTAAACCTTCGAGGCGCGGGCGTCCCTGGGCCAGCCACAAACAGCAGGCGCTGAGGGTGTAAATCAGGGCAGGACCGCCCACCGCACCGAAATGTTCGGCGATGCTGCGAAACAGGCCGACGGAAGTGCTCCAGAGTAAAATCGCGATCAGGCCAATCAGCGTGGCGCGTGCTACGGGGGTTTGCATAGTCAATCCGTGAAAAAGGCGGCAGCGCCGCCTGATAAAAGGTGAACCTTACGCACCATGGCTGGCGTTATTTTTTCCAGAAGTCGTCAAACACGGTAATCGGCGGGCGACGCTTGTGCTCGGTTTTAAGATACCAGCCTTCGATGGTTTTGCTGATGCTCTCATCGAGGGTTTTACCTTCCAGATAGTCATCAATGTTTTCGTAGGTGACGCCCAATGCCACTTCATCCGGCAGAGAAGGGCGATCGTCTTCCAGATCCGCCGTTGGCAGTTTGGTATAGAGATGCTCCGGGCAACCCAGTTCGCGCAACAGCAGTTTG
This sequence comes from Atlantibacter sp., assembly GCF_032062175.1. Lineage (NCBI taxonomy): Bacteria > Pseudomonadati > Pseudomonadota > Gammaproteobacteria > Enterobacterales > Enterobacteriaceae > Atlantibacter > Atlantibacter sp. Next base: position 106,849 of record NZ_DAMBQK010000009.1, on the reverse strand, counting down.
CCCTGGCGTTTATTGAGGCGGAACAGCGGGTTAATGTCGGTGCCGCCGTCGCCGTATTTGGTGAAGAAGCCGGTCACTGCTTCCGCCGCATGGTCGGTGCCAATAACCACACCTTTGCTCATCCCGGCGATGCTGTACTGCGCTTTCATACGCTCGCGTGCTTTTTCGTTACCGCGTACAAAGTCGCTTAGCTCAATGCCCGCATCGCGCAACGCCTGTTCGCTGGCCAACACGGCCGCTTTAATGTTCACGGTTAATACTTGATCCGGCTGGATAAACGCCAACGCGTCCTGGCAATCCTGCTCGTCGAACTGTACGCCGTAAGGCAGACGGACGGCGATAAACTGATAGCTGGCATCGCCGGTTTCGTCGCGCAGTTCGGTAATGGCAAGCTGGCTGAGCTTCCCGGCCAGGGTGGAGTCCTGACCGCCGCTGATGCCCAATACCAGGGATTTGATAAACGGATGCGCCTGTAGATACGCTTTAAGGAAATCCACGCTGCGGCGAATTTCCTGCTGAACGTCAATGTGCGGTTTTACGCCGAGTGCCTGAATAATGTCTTGTTGTAGAGCCATTTACCCCTCCGATCACAGCCTGTCTGATTTGAATTCATATCGGTAAAGTTTAATCCTTAAAACTAACCTGATGTGCCGGAAACAACAAGGCGCGCGGCGGTTTCCTCGCCCGAGTGGCGCAAATTAAGGCGATTTGCCGCTAAAGGAGAATCGTCCTAAAAAATGCCGTTACGCTCTAACGACTTGAAAAAGGTTAATTTCTCTTCCAGGCTTACTTCACACGCAGAAACAAGAGGAAGACATAATGAATAACAAGTTTGCAGGATTACTGGGTGCGGCGGCTGTCATGACAATGCTGGCAGGTTGTACGGCGTATGACCGTACCAAAGACCAAATTACTCAGCCCGTTGTAAAAGACGTCAAGAAAGGCATGAGCCGTGAACAGGTTCGCCAGCTTGCCGGCCAGCCATCTTCTGAAGTGAGCATGATCCACGCTCGCGGTACTTGCCAGACCTACATTCTGGGTCAGCGCGACGGCAAAGCGGAAACCTACTTTGTGGCGCTGGATGACACCGGCCACGTGATCAACTCTGGCTACCAGACCTGTGCCGAATACGATACCGATCCACAGGCACCGAAAGCGAAACAGTAAGTTTTGCGTCCCGCATAAAAAAACCTGCTTCGGCAGGTTTTTTTATGTCTCTACACCAGCAATAAACGCCACGGCGCTCACGCCGTGGCGCCGTATTTATGCCGGAATAGCCGGGATTTTGTTGGTCCGAGACCACACCCGATGCTTCTGTAACAGCGTCAGCAGCGTCTCCACCGCATAGCCCTGCGCATCATCGCCTTCAATAATTCCTTCTTCGCCCTGGGCATCCACCCCCAACACCGATTTAAACTGGCGGGCATCACCCAACAGCGTAATCGGCTTCAGGTGTTTATACGCTTCGAGCAGGTAGTAGCGTACATCGCCGCGATCGAGCAGGCCGCTGACCGCGCCACCGGGGACGATGACCGCGTCGACCGTCAGCGACGGCACGCCCTCGAAGGTGCCCATTACGGTGATTTGCGAACCGTCATCCGCCGTGACTTCACCCATGCGCGAATAGAGCAGTTTGCTGTGCACACCCTGGCGCTTCAGGCCCTGCATGATCGCCAGTAAGTCCGCAGCGCGCACCCGGTCGTTAAGCAGGATCGCCACCACGCGGCCTTTCACGCTGCCACTCGGCACCGCGTACAGGCTGAGCGCCGCGTCTTTCTTCAGGCCGTTGACGTCTTTCGGCGGGGCGGTGTGGATCTGCTCGTCGGTGAGGGTGATCCCCAGGTTCTCCGCCACCGCGCTGGCGAGTGAGACATCGATATGGCAAAGCTGGTCCACCACCCGTTCGCGAATGTAGGCGCGGGCGACCTTGCCCAGTTCGAAGCTGAAGGCATCGATAATATGCTGCTGTTCAACCGGCGTCTGGCTTTGCCAGAACAGGCGCGGATGGGAATAATATTCGCCGAACGACGGGCTGCGCTCGCGGATTTTATGGCCCTCGACGCGCTCCTGCCAGGATTCAAATCCCCCGCGTTTCGGACCGGGAGGCGTCTCGCGCGGCCAATTGTCGTTGATGGAGTTCGGCTCGTAGTTCGCCGGGTTGGTGTCGATATCCATGCGGTGCATGCCGTCGCGCTGGAAGTTGTGGTACGGGCAAACCGGGCGGTTAATCGGAATTTCGTGGAAGTTTGGCCCGCCGAGGCGGCTGATTTGGGTATCGGTGTAGGAGAACAGACGCCCCTGCAACAGCGGGTCGTTAGTGAAGTCCAGACCGGGGACGATATGCCCCGGATGGAACGCCGCCTGTTCGTTCTCGGCGAAGAAGTTGTCCGGGTTGCGGTTGAGCACCATCTTGCCCACCAGTTGCACCGGCACCAGCTCTTCGGGAATGAGTTTGGTCGGATCGAGCAGGTCGAAATCGAATTTAAATTCGTCTTCTTCCGGGATCAATTGCAGGCCCAGCTCATATTCCGGGAAATCGCCCGCTTCAATCGCTTCCCACAGCTCGCGGCGGTGGAAATCGCCGTCACGGCCAATCAGCTTCTGCGACTCATCCCACACCAGCGAGGCTTTACCGGCGACCGGCTTCCAGTGGAAGCGTACAAAGGTGGCTTTGTCTTCGGCGTTGATCAGCCGGAAGGTATGGATACCGAAGCCTTCCATGGTGCGATAGCTGCGCGGGATACCGCGATCCGACATCGCCCAGATCACGTTATGCAGGGTTTCTGGTTGCAGGGAAACGTAGTCCCAGAAGGTGTCGTGGGCACTGGCACCCTGCGGAATAGCCCAGTGCGGCTCGGGTTTGACCGCATGCACAAAGTCCGGGAATTTGTGGGCGTCCTGAATAAAGAACACCGGCGTGTTATTGCCCACCAGATCGAAAATGCCTTCTTCGGTGTAAAACTTGGTGGCGAAACCACGGATATCACGCACCGTATCCCCCGAGCCTGCGCCGCCTTGCACGGTTGAGAAGCGCACAAACACCGGGGTGATTTTCTCCGGGTCGCTCAGAAAATCGGCTTTGGTGAGATCTTTCAGGCTCTTATAGGGCTGGAAATAGCCGTGAGCCGCCGAGCCGCGCGCGTGGACGATACGCTCCGGTATACGCTCATGGTCGAAGTGGGTGATCTTTTCGCGCAGGATAAAGTCTTCTAGCAGCGTCGGGCCACGCGTGCCGGCGCGCAGCGAGTTTTGATCGTTGGCAATACGCACACCCTGATTGGTGGTGAGCGGGAAATCTTCGCTGCCTTTACGGAAATTATCGAGCGCGCTGAGTTTTTCATTCGAGGTGTCCGGGGCTTTCAGGCTGCCGGGAGCGGTAGGGTATTCGCCGGGTGCGCTGGGGTGCGGGGCCGGGCGATGCGAACCGTCTTCGGGAGCCAAAGAATCCATTCCGGGTTGTGATTCACTGGCGTCGTGGATCGGCGCCTGGTGTGAGGGCTTATCGTTATGCGACATTTAACTCGTCTCCTGATTTCATTGCTGAAAATTGGGTCGTTGTTAGGTAAAAACCCTTCTAACTATAGAACAATGCCGACGCGCTGCTTTTTAGGGCCAGAGGTCGGGCTGCAGGGAGGCGTGAGATCCGTTATCATAGAGGCACGAATCTGATTGTTTGATATTGATTGCTGCTGATGAAACCTTTACGCCAACAAAATCGTCGTGTTATCACGTATACGCCACGCATTGAACCTGCGCCGCCGGAACACGCGGTACGCATGGAGGGATTCAAAGACGTCTGGATGCTGCGGGGAAAATATGTCGCCTTCGTGCTGGTGAATGACGGCTTTTTGCGCTCCCCGACCTTCACGATACCGGAGTCTGCGCAGCGCTGGGCGTCACAGATTAAGCAAGATCTCGTTTAGCTTCTGGCTATTTCTGAAATAAAAAAAAACCGCATTGAGAAATGCGGTTTTTTTGCTTTTGAAGGGCGATTAACGGTGCGCGAGTTCGGCTTCTTCGTCGCTGTTCAGGATCGCTTTATCAGTTTGCTTCAGCCACTGGCTGGTCAGCGTACCGGCAGTCATGGAACCGCTCACGTTCAGCGCGGTACGGCCCATGTCGATCAGCGGCTCAACGGAAATCAGCAGCGCCACCAGGGTCACCGGCAGGCCCATTGCGGGCAGCACGATCAGCGCGGCGAAGGTTGCGCCGCCGCCCACACCCGCTACGCCAGCGGAGCTTACGGTTACAATGCCTACCAGAGTGGCAATCCACATCGGGTCCAGCGGGTTAATACCCACGGTCGGCGCCACCATTACCGCCAGCATCGCCGGGTAGAGACCCGCACAACCGTTCTGGCCGATAGTCGCGCCAAAGGAGGCCGCGAAGCTGGCGATAGATTCCGGCACGCCGAGACGACGGGTTTGCGCTTCGACGTTCAGCGGAATAGATGCGGCGCTGGAACGGCTGGTGAAGGCGAAGGTCAGCACCGGCCAGACTTTGCGGAAGTACTTCAGCGGGCTCACGCCGTTCACTGCCAGCAGCAGACCGTGCACCACAAACATGATGCCCAGACCCAGGTATGAGGCGACCACGAAGCTGCCCAGCTTGACGATGTCCTGTAGGTTGGAGCTGGCAACCACTTTGGTCATCAGCGCCATTACGCCGTAAGGGGTTAACTGCATTACCAGGCGAACCAGCTTCATCACCCAGCTTTGCAGGGTATCGATAGCGGTCAGCACGCGCTCGCCTTTCGGCGCATCGTCTTTCAGCAGTTTCAGTGCCGCCACGCCGAGGAAGGCCGCGAAAATGACCACGCTGATAATGGAGGTCGGGTTCGCGCCGGTGAGATCGGCAAACGGGTTTTTCGGAATAAACGACAGCAGCAGTTGCGGCACGCTCAGATCGGCCACTTTACCGGCGTAGTTAGTTTCAATGGCGCTCAGACGGGCGGTTTCCGCCGTGCCCTGCACCAGTCCTTCTGCGGTCAGGCCGAACAGGTTGGTCACCAGCACCCCCACCAGCGCCGCGATAAGCGTGGTGAACAGCAGCGTGCCGATAGTCAACAGACTGATTTTACCGAGCTGGGAGGCGTTATGCAGGCGGGCGACCGCACTCAGAATCGAGGCGAACACCAGCGGCATCACAATCATTTGCAACAGTTGTACATAACCGTTGCCGACCACGTTAAACCACTGGATAGAGGTTTTCAGGACTGGGCTATCTGCGCCGTAAATCGCATGCAGAACGCAGCCGAAGACCACGCCGATTACCAGACCCACTAATACTTTTTTTGCCAGACTCCACTGCCGGTGGCGAGTTTGCGCCAGCAACAGCAAGAGGATAACGAACACCACAATGTTCGCTATTAATGGAAAATTCATCCCCGTTCTCCTGTTTCACTGACAGGCTCGAAGTGGCCCGTCTTTATGGCGCAAAGGGTAACAGAAGACGCGGGGGGTTCTTATAATCAAATGGAATTGATTATATCCAAAAGTGGTTTTCTGCTGGTTTAACGCTCGGTCTGGTGATGAATAAAGCGATCGAACTGGTTTTGCAGTGAATTGATCATCTGGGATGACCAGCGGATAGCGCTATTCTCTGGCAGGCCCTGGGGCATCCACACGGCATAAACAAAGAACGCCATGCACAGCACCCGCTCAAGCTGGTTGCCTTTTTGCGGCATCAGGATCGGCAGACGGAAACGCCAGCGACAGGGCCACAGCAGCGGAACGCCCGCCGGGGTCAACATATCCGCAAGAATATGGCTCAGATAACCCAACACCATACCCTGAATGGCGTCCGCCGGAATAATCCAGCTATCAGGCACTTTGAGATAGAACAGCGTCAGGGCGATAAACACCGCCAGCAGGCTGTGGGTAAAGCCCCGGTGGCCAAAGGCTCGGGCGACGGGTTTAGAAATCCACTTTAGCCGCTGGCCGAGCAGCGACTTGGGGTGATCGATATCCGGCAGCAGACAGGTCAAAATTGCCGACGGAACAATATGCCACCAGTCCCCCTGCGCCAGCACAGGGGTGAGTTCGGCGTTTTTGGCAAACACCGCACACGCAATGGAGAAAAAAAGGTGGCCTTCCGCCGTCATGTTAAAAACCCAGAAAAAAGCTGACTGTCAATTCATCCAGTATAGGGTTTTTATACAGTAGACGGAAGCGGTGACGGTGTAACTCTTTGTCACTGAATTTTCATCGCGTTAGCGTGCCAGCCAGCCCCCATCCACAGCGATAGTGTAGCCATTGATATAGGCCGAGGCGTCGGAGGCTAAAAATACCGCCGGGCCCTGCAAATCTGCCGGTTCGCCCCAGCGCGCGGCGGGGATGCGATCGAGGATTTCCTGGTTGCGGGCAGCGTCTTCTCGCAGCTGTTGGGTATTGTTGGTCGCCATATAACCCGGTGCGATGGCGTTGACATTGATGTTGTGCGGCGCCCACTCATTGGCCAGCAGCCGGGTTAACCCTAACACGCCGCTTTTCGAGGCGGTATAAGAGGGAACGCGGATGCCGCCCTGGAAGGAGAGCATCGAGGCGATATTAATGATTTTTCCGCCGTCGCCCTGGGCGATAAACTGCCGGGCCACGGCCTGCGATAAAAAGAAGACCGATTTAAGATTCAGGTTCATGACGTCGTCCCAGTCTTGCTCGGTGAAATTCAGCGCGTCTTCCCGGCGGATAGTACCGGCGTTGTTGACCAGAATATCCACCCGGCCCATGCGTTCTACAGCGGTCTCTACAATGGCATTGATATCATCCTGACGGCTTAAGTCAGCCTGAATGGCGGTAAAACGCCGTCCCAGCGCCGTGACTTTTTGCTCGGTATCGTGCGGGATTTTGCGGTTGACGCCAACGATATCGCAGCCCGCCTGGGCAAGCCCTAGCGTCATTCCCTGACCCAGCCCGGTGTCACAACCCGTCACAATCGCGACTTTACCCGCAAGGTTAAATGCATCAAGAATCATAACGACCTCATTATCCATTGGATGTAATCGACATGCGCCCGCACGCCTGGCAACAGAATCATAGGCAGGGAAAATAAAATAACCAAGTTAAAGTAAAACAATGTTTCAAAAATATGATGGGGGTATTAAAAAGACGGCCTGAGCCGTCTTCATGGTGGGTAGTTACCCCAGAAGATGGGTGAGGGTGAGCTGTTCCAGTGAGTCGAGTTTACCGTCAGCGAGGACCCAGCGCGGGTCGGCACGATTTTCTGGAGCGGGCACCACAATTGAACGCATCCGCGCGGCTTTGGTGGCAATCATCCCGTTAACGGAGTCTTCCAGGGTGACGCAGCACAGCGGATCGACGCCCAGTTTGGCGGCGGCGTCCAGATAAACCTGCGGGTGCGGTTTACTATACGGTAAATTTTCCGCCGATGAGACCGCGTCAAACTGGTCACGCAAGCCAAGCATCGACAGCACGCTTTCCAGCATTCGCAGCGGAGATGCCGACGCCAGGCCCACTTTTAGCCCCTGCGCTTTGCATAGCGCCACCGCCTCGGGTACGCCAGGCAGTGCAGGGCGTTGCTCTTCAATCAGGGTAATCGCCCGGGTGATGATGCGATCGGTCACTTCCGCCTTTGAAGGGCCATTCCAGGGCTGGTGGATAAACCAGAGATCTACCACCAGGTCGATGCGTAAACCTAATGTATCAGGCAGTTCATGGCGGCGGGAAACGTCCACGCCAAGTGTCGCCATGATCTCCAGTTCCGCTTTATCCCATAGCGGTTCTGAATCAATCAGCAGGCCATCCATATCGAAAATCGCGGCGAGGATCGGGCGCGAATCAGGCATCGGTAATCACTCCTGTGGTTAACATGTCGTGTTATCAATAGCCTGAAAATCAGCTTATCGCTACCGCTTTGTGAATTTCGCAGTAAACTTCAGGCGGAGAATCTGTTGAGCAGGTAGACTTGTTTCGAGAATGTAGCGTCTTAAAAGGGGAAAGAATGACGTACCAACAAGCTGGACGCATTGCTGTTATAAAACGCCTTGCCGGGTGGATTATTTTTATACCCGCCGTTATTTCAACGCTGATTTCAGTACTGAAATTTATGTATGAGCACAGCGAAAAGCAGCCGGGCATCAATGCCGTGATGCTGGATTTCGCCCATATCATGATTGATATGATGCGCTTTAATACGCCGTTCCTGAATTTTTTCTGGTACAACTCGCCGCTGCCTGACTTCCCGCATCAGGCGAATGTCACGTTCTGGATTATTTTTATATTCATTTTCGTCGGGCTGGCGCTACAGGCGTCCGGCGCGCGGATGAGCCGCCAGGCGCGTTTCCTGCGCGAGGGCATTCAGGACCAGTTGATTCTGGAACAGGCGAAAGGGGCTGACGGCCTGACCAAAGCGCAGCTAGAAGATCGCATCGTTGTGCCTCGCCATACTATTTTTCTTCAGATATTCCCGCTGTATATCCTGCCGGTCATTGTGATTATTGCCGGGTATTTCTTCTTTAAGCTGTTGGGCTTTATGTAAAAAAACGCTCCCGGCCGGGAGCGTTGTCGTTAAGCCGCCAGTATCCTTTCCAGCGCTTTTTGCGCCGCCACCAGATGATTACCGCCAAACAAAATGGCGCGGTTTAACAAGGTATAGAGCTGGTACAGCGGCTGGCGCTGGAGAAAGCCTGCGGGTAAGGGGGAAACAGACTGGTAGCCATCGTAAATTTGCGGCGGCTGGTCAGGGTGCAGCGGCAGCATCGCCAGATCGCATTCGCGGTCGCCCCAGTAGCAGGCCGGGTCGAAGATATAAGGCCCGTCCGGCCCCAGCGCGCAGTTCCCGGACCACAAGTCTCCGTGTAATAACGACGGCTGAGGCTGGTGGGAGGCTAACTGTGCGGCTACCACGTCGACAATCAGATCGATATCGCCAAACTCCAGTCCTTTCTCCGCCGCCAGCTCCAACTGCCAGCCAATGCGCTGCTCGGCGAAAAACGTCGACCATTTGCGCTGCCAGGCGTTAGGTTGTGGCGTCGTGGACAGGTCGTTGTCAAAATCAAGGCCGAACTGCGGTTGGTCGCTCCACTGGTGGAGACGCGCCAACTGCTGGCCCAGCAGGAAGGCATTATGCGCGTCTAGCGGGCGGGTTTCGAGGTATTCCAGCAAAACAAAGCTGTAATCCCTGTCGCTGCCGACACCCCACACGTCAGGTACGCGGACGGTTTGACTACGGGCAAGCAGGGCGAGTTGGTCAGCCTCTGCGGTGAAAATCGGCAATAGCTCGCGATCGTCACACTTAACGAACACGTTATGTGTACCGTAGCGCACCCGCCACGCGGCGTGGATTTCTCCGCCGGGTAATTCAGTGCGCTGCGTGAGTTCCTGCTCGCCGAACTGCTCTGCTAACAGACGACTGATGGCTTGCCACATAATGTCTCTCCCCAGGTTGCCTGATATTTCATTACCTTAGCGCATTACTACCGGTTAAAAACAGGAACTGGCGCACATCCCGACGCGACAACCTGCCTTTATATCAGGAATCATCCGCCAGCCAGGCTTCCCAGGTGGTGATATCCACTTCCGGTTTCTGGCCAAGGGCCGATTCGCCTAATCCTTCCGCCAACTCTCTGACGTCCTGCTCATCTTGCGCGGTGATCAGGCCAAAGGTATTGATGCCAAGCTCATGGACTTTGCCGTCGTCATCGCTCATGGTGAGCGTAAAACCGCCACGGGTCAGGTGATTATTGAGCTCATTGATGTCCGTCAGGTTTTCCTCATGAAAACGGAACGTGACAACGTAACGCTTTATATCTCCGCTAGCCATTAGTCACCTCTTTGTAATAGCTGAAGAATTCAGCATAGCCGATGCGCTATGTGACTGCGCAAAAAATGACCGTGCTGAGACTAACCTTGCAAATACTGATAAATCTTTTCGGTATTCTCATGGGAACAGAGCCGGGTTCCCTGATTCAGCGTGGCGGCACTCCCGGCAGCAACGCCGTAGCGCACCATATCCAGCAACGACGCCTGTTGAGCCAGCTTGAGCGTCATTGCGCCGACCATGCTGTCGCCCGCGCCCACGGTACTCTGGCTTTTAACCGGCGGCGGCACCACCTGGACGTAATCCGTTTCATCCACACCCAGTGCGCCCTGCGGGCCGAGAGACACCACCACACGCCTGGCTTTACCGCTGCGCACCAGCTCTTGCGCCGCCTGGCGCACATCATCAGGTTGCGTTAAATCCCGCCCGACCAGCGCTGCCAGCTCTTTTTGGTTGGGTTTCACCAGTTCAATGCCGCCGATATCCAGCGCAGCGGCCAGCGCTTCGCCGGAGCTGTCGATGATGCAGCGCAGGCCGTTTTGCTGGGCGCGCTTTATCAACTGCGTAAAGTCAGCGAGATCGACGCCCGGCGGAAGGCTGCCGCTGATTACCAGCAGCGAACCGGATTCCAGCGCCAGCACTTTTTCCTCAAGCTGGCGGAATTCATCCTGAGACAAATGCGCGCCGGGCATCACAAACCGGTATTGCTCACCGCTGGCTTCGACGTGCACGTGCAGATTCTGGCGCGTCCAGTCCTGTGACGGGATGGTATCGACGTTGACGTTTTCTTCCTCAAGCAGGGCAGTGAGATGCTCGCCGGTCGCACCGCCGGCAGGGAATAATGCCGTGGCGTTGCCGCCTAAATGGCTGATTGCGCGGGCGACATTAATTCCGCCGCCGCCAGGTTCAAATACCGGGGTGGTGCAGCGTAATTTCCCTTCAGGGTAGATTTGCGGCGTGACCGTCGCGCTGTCCAGCGACGGGGCGAGCGTCAGGGTAAATACCGGAACCATATGACCTCCTTTTGAATGGGCTGACCTAAGCGTAGCACTCATGGCGTGAGGAAGTGTCAATTAACACTATGATTTTTAATATGAATAGCACTGAAGGCTGACACTTTATCCTTATGAATTAAAAGCGATTTTCAGATCTCTCTTATACAAAAAATGATTCAGGAACTCATTGCTATGTCATTCGTGGCTTTTTATAATTTGTTACCTTTCCAGCGGACCGGTTCGTTGATCCCGTGGAGAGTTTCCGGGACCGTGATGGTCTCTTTTTTTGTTGTGCGGACCTTAAAAATTAAATGAAGCTTTTAAAGACAGTACCCGCAGTGGTTATGCTGGCGGGGAGCGCGTTGTTCAGTCATTTTGCAACCGCTGATGATTCCGTTTTTACTGTCATGGATGATCCTTCCAGTGCGAAAAAGCCTTTCGAAGGCTATCTCAACGGTGGTTATCTGGCGCAGTCTGGTAATACCACCAGCTCCTCTCTGACCGCCGATAGCGCGCTGACCTGGTACGGCAGCACCACCGCGTGGTCTTTGTGGGGGAATGCCAGCAACAACTCTTCCAACGACGAGCGTTCTTCTGAGAAATACGCGCTCGGTGGTCGTAGCCGTTATAACATGACCGACGCCGACTATTTGTTTGGTCAGGGCAGCTGGTTGACGGACCGTTACAACGGTTATCACGAGCGTGATGTGGTCACCGCCGGTTATGGTCGCCAGTTCCTGAACGGGCCGGTACACAGCCTGCGTTTTGAATTCGGTCCGGGTGTGCGTTACGACGAATACACCGATGGCACTGACAAAACTCAGGCGCTGGGCTATGCCTCTGGCGCGTATGCATGGCAGTTCACCGACAACGCGAAATTCACCCAGGGTGTTTCCGTGTTCGGCGCGGACGATACCACCGTGAACTCTGAAACCGCACTGAACGTTGCGATTAACGAACACTTTGGATTAAAAGTGGCTTACAACGTCACCTGGAACTCCAATCCGCCGTCAACCGCACCCGATCACACCGATACCCGCACTTCTGTCACGCTGGGCTATAAAATGTGATTATCCAGGCCGGTTTGCGCCGGCCTGTTTTCTTTCCCCCTTCCCGTATTCAATCTGGTCAAAATAGTCCTGACCGACGCCGTTTTTTTGTGATTAACCGTCGTGGTTATGGCTTATTCTTGCGGCTTGAATCGATAGAGCCTTTAACCCCTTGCAGATGATGTGTAATATTGCAAGCGGTGTTATCAACTGGCGGGCCGAGGTGTTTGCAGCGTTTCGTACGCCGTAAGGACCATATTTCGCAGAGTGCAGCGGGAATCAGCCCATAACCTGTTGATAATGATTAAATATTACTGTTTCGTATGTGATCTTTCGTGTGGGTCACCACTGCGAATAAGGACAAAAAATGCCCGTTATTACTCTTCCTGATGGCAGTCAACGCCATTATGACCACGCTGTAAGCCCCATGGATGTTGCCCTGGACATTGGTCCGGGTCTCGCAAAAGCCTGTATCGCAGGCCGCGTTAATGGTGAATTAGTCGATGCCAGCGACCTGATTGAACAGGATTCGCAACTGGCTATTATCACCGCAAAGGATGACGAAGGACTGGAGATTATCCGCCACTCCTGCGCGCACTTACTGGGTCATGCCATTAAGCAACTCTGGCCGAATACCAAAATGGCAATCGGTCCGGTGGTGGATAATGGCTTCTACTATGACGTTGATCTGGAAAACACCCTGACCCAGGAAGATCTCGACGCCCTCGAAAAACGTATGCACGCGCTGGCAGAGAAAAATTACGACGTCATCAAGAAAAAGGTCAGCTGGCATGAAGCCCGTGAAACCTTTGTGAACCGAGGCGAAAGCTACAAGGTTTCCATTCTTGACGAAAACATTGCCCATGATGATAAGCCTGGCTTGTATCATCATGAAGAATATGTAGATATGTGCCGTGGCCCGCACGTGCCGAACATGCGTTTCTGCCATCATTTCAAATTAATGAAAACGGCAGGGGCCTACTGGCGCGGCGACAGCAACAACAAGATGTTGCAGCGTATCTACGGCACCGCCTGGGCAGATAAAAAAGCCCTGAACGCCTATTTGCAGCGTTTAGAAGAAGCCGCGAAGCGCGATCACCGTAAAATCGGCAAGCAGCTCGACCTGTATCACATGCAGGAAGAAGCGCCGGGCATGGTGTTCTGGCACAACGACGGCTGGACTATCTTCCGTGAACTGGAAGTGTTTGTTCGTTCCAAACTGAAAGAGTACCAGTACCAGGAAGTAAAAGGTCCGTTCATGATGGATCGTGTCCTGTGGGAAAAAACGGGCCACTGGGAAAACTACAAGGATGCAATGTTCACCACCTCTTCCGAGAACCGTGAATACTGCATCAAGCCGATGAACTGCCCGGGCCACATTCAAATCTTCAACCAGGGCCTGAAATCCTACCGCGATCTGCCGCTGCGTATGGCGGAGTTCGGTAGCTGCCACCGTAACGAGCCATCAGGCGCGCTGCATGGACTGATGCGCGTACGCGGCTTTACCCAGGACGATGCCCACATTTTCTGTACTGAAGAGCAGGTGCGTGACGAAGTCAACGGCTGTATTCGCCTGGTTTACGACATGTACAGCACCTTCGGTTTCGAGAAAATTGTGGTTAAATTGTCGACGCGTCCAGAAAAACGTATCGGTAGCGATGAGATGTGGGATCGCGCTGAGGCGGACCTGGCGGTAGCGCTGGAAGAAAACGGTATTCCGTTTGAATATCAGCTCGGCGAAGGCGCGTTTTACGGCCCGAAAATCGAGTTTACGCTGTACGATTGCCTCGACCGCGCCTGGCAATGTGGTACAGTTCAGCTAGACTTCTCGCTGCCACAGCGTCTTGGCGCGTCGTATGTTGCTGAAAACAACGACCGTCAGGTGCCGGTGATGATCCACCGTGCGATTCTGGGTTCCATGGAACGCTTCATCGGTATTCTGACTGAAGAGTTCGCCGGTTTCTTCCCGACATGGCTGGCTCCGGTGCAGGTGGTGGTGATGAATATCACCGATTCGCAGTCCGAATACGTTAACGAATTGACCCGTAAACTACAAAATGCGGGCATTCGAGTAAAAGCGGACTTGAGAAACGAGAAGATTGGCTTTAAAATCCGCGAGCACACTTTACGTCGTGTCCCGTATATGTTGGTCTGTGGTGATAAAGAAGTGGAAGCAGGCAAAGTTGCCGTTCGCACTCGCCGCGGGAAAGACCTGGGAAGCCTGGACGTAAGTGAAGTGATTGAGAAGCTGCAACACGAGATTCGCAGCCGCAGTCTTCAACAACTGGAGGAATAAGGTATTAAAGGCGGAAAACGAGTTCAAACGGCACGTCCGAATCGTATCAATGGCGAGATTCGCGCCCAGGAAGTTCGCTTAACCGGTCTGGAAGGTGAGCCACTGGGTATTGTGAGTCTGAGAGAAGCGATCGAAAAAGCTGAAGAAGCTGGAGTAGATTTAGTTGAAATCAGCCCTAACGCCGAACCGCCAGTTTGTCGTATTATGGACTACGGCAAGTTCCTTTATGAAAAGAGTAAATCTTCTAAGGAACAGAAGAAAAAGCAGAAAGTTATCCAGGTTAAGGAAATTAAATTCCGTCCTGGTACTGACGAAGGCGACTATCAGGTAAAACTCCGCAGCCTGATTCGCTTTCTCGAAGAAGGCGATAAGGCCAAAATCACGCTGCGTTTCCGCGGTCGTGAGATGGCCCACCAACAGATCGGTATGGAAGTGCTTAATCGCGTGAAAGAAGATCTGAATGAACTGGCCGTAGTCGAATCCTTCCCAACGAAGATCGAAGGCCGCCAGATGATTATGGTGCTCGCTCCTAAGAAGAAACAGTAAGGCCTTCAAGTAGCAACGTCTGTGGAGCCTTAGGGCTTCACAGATTTTGTTCGCCCTACGTTTCGTTTAATCAACAATGCGAAGTGGAAGTTATTAAAATGCCAAAAATTAAGACCGTACGCGGTGCTGCTAAGCGCTTCAAAAAAACCGGTAAAGGTGGTTTTAAGCACAAGCACGCTAACCTGCGTCATATTCTGACCAAAAAAGCTACCAAGCGTAAACGTCACCTGCGCCCGAAAGCCATGGTTTCCAAAGGCGATCTGGGTCTGGTCATCGCGTGCCTGCCGTACGCATAAGCCGTTTATCTTTTAACTTTTTTACAGAATAGAAACAGGAGAGCACTATGGCTCGCGTAAAACGTGGTGTAATTGCACGCGCACGTCACAAGAAAATTTTGAAACAAGCTAAAGGCTACTACGGTGCGCGTTCACGCGTATACCGCGTTGCCTTCCAGGCTGTTATCAAAGCTGGTCAGTATGCTTACCGTGACCGTCGTCAACGTAAGCGTCAGTTCCGTCAACTGTGGATTGCGCGTATCAACGCAGCAGCACGTCAGAACGGTATCTCTTACAGCAAATTCATCAACGGCCTGAAAAAAGCCTCTGTTGAAATCGACCGTAAGATTCTGGCTGACATCGCCGTATTCGACAAAGTGGCATTCTCTGCCCTGGTTGAAAAAGCGAAAGCAGCTCTGGCATAAGCCAGTTTGAAGGAGGGAGCTTGCTCCCTCTTTTGCTTTCTGGCCTTCGTTTTATTGACATTTCAACCTGATAGCCTTTCAATAGACGAATTAGCTTCAAGAAATAAGGTAACTGCAAGCATGAACGCTGCTATTTTCCGCTTCTTTTTTTACTTTAGCACCTGATCTCAGGGGGCTTGCGCGTAAGAAAGAAACGGAAAATAAACGCCAAAAGCCTCCATCGTGGAGGCTTTTTTTTTGGTCGACAGAACAATCACTACTCAGGCGTATGCGCCACTATTATGAGGAAAACCATGCCACATCTCGCAGAGCTGGTTGCCAGTGCAAAGGCAGCTATAGACCAGGCCTCTGATGTTGCCGCGTTAGATAACGTACGCGTCGAATATCTGGGCAAGAAAGGGCACCTGACCCTTCAAATGACCACCCTGCGTGAACTGCCGCCAGAAGAGCGTCCGGCAGCAGGCGCGGTGATTAACGAAGCCAAAGAGCAGGTCCAGCAAGCGCTGAACGCCCGTAAATCCGATCTCGAAAGTGCCGCGCTAAATGCCCGCCTCGCCGAAGAAACCATTGATGTTTCTCTGCCGGGCCGTCGCATTGAGAATGGCGGCCTGCATCCGGTGACCCGCACTATCGATCGTATTGAAAGTTTCTTCGGCGAACTGGGCTTTACCGTGGCAACGGGCCCGGAAATCGAAGACGATTACCATAATTTCGACGCGCTGAATATTCCGGGCCACCACCCGGCGCGCGCCGATCACGATACTTTCTGGTTTGACGCCACCCGTCTGCTGCGTACCCAGACCTCCGGCGTGCAGATCCGCACCATGGAAAACCAGCAGCCGCCTATCCGCATCATCGCGCCGGGCCGCGTCTACCGTAACGATTACGACCAGACCCACACCCCGATGTTCCATCAGATGGAAGGCCTGATCGTTGATAAAAATATCAGCTTCACCAACCTGAAGGGTACGCTGCACAATTTCCTGGAAAACTTCTTCGAAGAAGATTTGCAGATCCGCTTCCGTCCATCCTATTTCCCGTTTACCGAACCGTCCGCTGAAGTGGATGTGATGGGTAAAAACGGTAAGTGGCTGGAAGTGCTGGGCTGCGGCATGGTGCACCCGAACGTACTGCGTAACGTCGGCATCGACCCGGAAGTCTATTCTGGCTTCGCCTTCGGTATGGGCATGGAGCGTCTGACCATGTTGCGTTACGGCGTCACCGATTTGCGCGCCTTCTTCGAAAACGATTTACGTTTCCTCAAACAGTTTAAATAAGGGCAGGACTATCCAATGAAATTCAGTGAACTCTGGTTACGTGAATGGGTAAATCCCGCCATTGATAGCGACGCGCTGTCCGGGCAAATCACTATGGCTGGCCTCGAAGTAGACGGCGTAGAGGCGGTTGCCGGCGCGTTTAACGGCGTAGTGGTGGGTGAAGTGGTGGAATGCGACCAGCACCCTAACGCCGACAAACTGCGCGTGACGAAAGTCAACGTGGGCGGCGAGCGCCTGCTGGATATCGTCTGCGGTGCGCCAAACTGCCGTCAGGGCCTGAAAGTGGCCGTAGCAACCGTGGGCGCAGTGCTGCCGGGCGATTTCAAAATCAAAGCGGCAAAACTGCGCGGTGAGCCGTCAGAGGGCATGCTGTGCTCATTCTCCGAGCTGGGCATTTCCGACGATCACAGTGGCATTATCGAACTGCCTGCGGATGCGCCGATTGGCACCGATATCCGCGCCTACCTGAAGCTTGACGATAACACCATCGAAATCAGCGTCACGCCTAACCGCGCCGACTGCCTGGGGATTATCGGCGTCGCCCGCGACGTGGCGGTACTCAACAAAGCGCCGCTTAATGAGCCGGAAATCGCGCCAGTCGCCGCAACCATCAACGATACGCTGCCGATTACCGTTGACGCGCCGCAGGCGTGCCCGCGCTACCTGGGCCGCGTGGTCAAAGGTATCAACGTTAAAGCGCCGACCCCGCTATGGATGAAAGAGAAACTGCGCCGCTGCGGCATCCGTTCCATTGATGCGGTAGTGGACGTCACCAACTACGTGCTGCTCGAACTGGGTCAGCCGATGCATGCGTTCGATAAAGATCGCATTGAAGGCGGCATCGTGGTGCGTATGGCGAAGCCGGGCGAAACCCTGGTGCTGCTGGACGGCAGCGAAGCGACGCTCGATGAAGACACGGTAGTGATTGCCGATCATCACAAAGCGCTGGCGATGGGCGGCATCTTTGGCGGCGAGCACTCCGGCGTTAACGACGAAACCCAGAACGTGCTGCTGGAATGCGCATTCTTTAGTCCGCTGTCGATTACCGGCCGCGCGCGCCGTCACGGCTTGCACACCGATGCATCCCACCGCTATGAGCGTGGCGTTGATCCGGCGTTGCAACACAAAGCCATCGAGCGCGCAACCCGTCTGCTGATTGATATCTGCGGCGGCGAAGCGGGCCCGGTGATTGATGTCACCAACGCATCTCACCTGCCGGCGCGCGCCACCATCACGCTGCGCCGCAGTAAGCTGGACCGCCTGATTGGTCATCACATCCCTAATGAGCAGGTAAGCGATATCCTGCGCCGCCTGGGCTGCGATGTGACCGAAGGCGAGGGCCAGTGGAAAGCGGTTGCGCCGAGCTGGCGTTTCGATATGGAAATCGAAGAGGACCTGGTGGAAGAAGTGGCGCGTATTTACGGCTACGACAACATCCCTGACGAGCCGGTGCAGGCGGGTCTGGTGATGGGTCACCACCGTGAGGCCAACCTGTCTCTCAAGCGCGTAAAAACCCTGCTTAACGACAAAGGCTATCAGGAAGTGATCACCTACAGCTTCGTTGACCCGAAACTGCAACAGAGAGTGCATCCGGGCGAAGAAGCGCTGATCCTGCCGAACCCGATCGCCAGCGATATGTCGGCAATGCGCCTGTCGCTGTGGACCGGTCTGCTGGGCACCGTGGTGTACAACCAGAACCGCCAACAAAGCCGCGTACGTATCTTCGAAACCGGTCTGCGTTTTGTGCCGGATACCCAGGCTCCGCTGGGCATTCGTCAGGATGTGATGCTGGCAGGCGCGATCTGCGGCAACCGCGTGGAAGAGCACTGGGATCAGGCGAAAACCGGCGTCGATTTCTACGACATTAAAGGCGATTTGGAATCCGTTCTGGAACTTACCGGTAAACTTTCTGAAATTGAATTTAAAGCAGAAGCCAACCCGGCACTGCATCCTGGCCAAAGTGCTGCTATATATTTAAAGAACGAACGCATTGGTTTCATTGGCGTTATTCACCCGGAACTGGAACGTAAGTTCGATCTCAATGGTCGTACGCTGGTGTTTGAGCTGCTGTGGGACAAGGTTTCTGACCGTGTAGTGCCGCAAGCTCAGGAAATTTCACGCTTCCCGGCGAACCGCCGTGACATCGCAGTTGTGGTGGCAGAAAACGTTCCCGCAGCGGAAATTTTAGCCGAATGTAAGAAAGTTGGCGCAAATCAGATAGTTGGCGTAAACTTATTTGACGTGTACCGTGGCAAGGGTGTTGAACAGGGCTTTAAGAGCCTTGCCATCAGCCTGATCCTTCAGGATACCAGCCGTACACTCGAAGAAGAGGAGATTGCCGCTACCGTTGCCAGATGCGTAGAGGCACTAAAAGAGCGATTCCAGGCATCATTGAGGGATTGAACCTATGGCGCTTACTAAAGCTGAAATGTCAGAATATCTGTTTGATAAGCTTGGACTTAGCAAACGGGATGCCAAAGAACTGGTTGAACTGTTTTTCGAAGAGATCCGTCGTGCTCTGGAAAATGGCGAACAGGTTAAACTTTCCGGGTTCGGGAATTTCGATCTGCGCGATAAAAACCAGCGTCCCGGGCGTAACCCAAAAACTGGTGAGGATATTCCCATTACGGCTCGTCGTGTGGTGACCTTCAGACCCGGTCAAAAGTTGAAAAGCCGGGTTGAAAACGCCTCGCCGAAAGAAGAGTAATCTGACGTAATTAAAAAGGCCGCATTGCGCGGCCTTTTTTCTTTGCCTGCCCGTCAGGTCACCGTAGAATCAACCCTCTCTGTAAGCCATTCATTTCATTTATGCATTCATTGATACAGGCACAACGCCGACGGGAACGGACCTGGTTAACCACGCTGACGCTGCTGCTGCTGGCGGGAGCGCTGATAAGCCTGTGCGCAGGCGACATGTGGATCGGCCCCGGCGACTGGTTTTCACCAACGGGTCAACTGTTCGTGTGGCAAATTCGCCTGCCGCGCACCCTGGCGGTAATGGCGGTGGGGGGGTCGCTGGCGCTGTGCGGCGCTATCCTTCAGGCATTGTTTGAAAACCCGCTGGCGGAACCGGGCCTGCTCGGCGTTTCGAATGGCGCGGGTGTCGGGCTTATCGCCGCGATTTTATTGGGGCAGGGCGTACTGCCAGGTTGGGTGCTAAGCCTGTGCGCTATCGCGGGCGCACTGTTGATCACGCTTATCCTGCTGCGCTTCGCCAGACGCCATCTGTCCAACAGCCGGTTGCTACTGGCGGGCGTGGCGCTGGGCATCATCTGTAGCGCCCTGATGACCTGGGCGGTTTATTTCAGCACCAGCCTCGATTTACGCCAGTTGATGTACTGGATGATGGGCGGTTTCGGCGGCGTTGACTGGCGTCAGGGCTGGCTGATGCTGGCGCTGATCCCGGTGATGGTATGGGTTTGCCGCCAGTCGCATCCGCTCAACGTGTTGGCGCTGGGGGAAATGTCTGCCCGGCAGTTGGGTCTGCCGGTCTGGCTGTGGCGCAACCTGTTGGTTCTCGCCACCGGTTGGCTGGTGGGGATCAGCGTCGCGCTGGCGGGGTCGATTGGTTTTATCGGTCTGGTTATCCCGCATGTGCTGCGGCTTTGCGGCCTGACGGATTACCGGGTGTTGTTGCCCGCCTGCATGGCTGCCGGGGCGGCGGTGCTGTTACTGGCGGACGTTATCGCGCGGCTGGCGCTGTCGTCGGCGGAGCTGCCCATCGGCGTCGTTACCGCTTCTCTCGGCGCACCGGTATTTATCTGGCTATTATTAAAAGCCCGGTAAAAAACATCACACCATTATAATGAGGTTGCTATGCATAACGACATTTTAAACACTGACGTGATTACCATTGACGGCGTGTCCACCACACTCGAGCCATGGCGCGGTAACGTGCTGCTGATCGTCAACGTCGCCTCTAAATGCGGCCTGACGACGCAATACGAGCAACTGGAGAACATCCACAAGGCCTGGCGCGACCAGGGCTTCTCGGTGCTCGGTTTCCCTTGTAATCAGTTCCTCGGCCAGGAGCCTGGCAGCGAAGAGGAGATCAAAACGTTCTGTAGCACCACTTACGGCGTGACCTTCCCGATGTTCAGCAAAATCGACGTTAACGGCGAAAACCGTCATCCGCTGTACCAGAAACTGATCGACGCCGCACCGACCGCCGTTGCCCCGGAAGCCAGCGGCTTTTATGAGCGCATGGCGAGCAAAGGCCGCGCGCCGCTATACCCGGACGATATCCTGTGGAATTTTGAAAAATTCCTGGTGGGACGTGACGGCCAGGTTGTCCAGCGTTTTTCGCCGGATATGACGCCGGAAGATCCTATTGTGATGGAAGCGATCAAACTGGCGCTGGCGAAGTAATGACCGTACTGATGTCGCTGGAGGCGGTGCAGGAGCCGGGCAGAATTGGCCCGGTTACCGCTGAAATCCGTAAAGGGGAATGGCTACACCTGGTCGGCCCGAACGGTGCCGGAAAAAGCACGCTGCTCGCCGGGCTGGCAGGGATGCGCCAGCCTGCCGGGGCCATCTCTTTTCTGGGAACGCCGCTAAACCAGTGGCAGGGCGAGGCGCTGGCGAGACACCGCGCCTGGCTTACCCAGCAGCAAACGCCGCCTTTCGCCATGCCGGTGTGGCACTATCTGGCGCTCCACCGCCACGGTGCGACCGACGACGCGTTGCTCAACGAGATCACCGATGCCCTGTGGCTGACCAGTAAGCTTACCCGGCCCGTCAACCAGCTCTCCGGCGGTGAGTGGCAGCGCGTACGCCTGGCGGCCGTGATATTACAAATTCACCCGCGCACTAACCCGCATGGTGCACTATTGCTGCTGGACGAACCCATGAACAGCCTGGACGTGGCGCAGCAGGCGGCGCTGGATAAATTATTGCAGCAGCTGTGCGAGCAGGGCGTCAGCGTAGTCATGAGCAGTCACGACCTGAATCACACCCTGCGACGCGCCCATCGCGTCTGGTTGCTGCAAAATGGAAAAATGATTGCCCAGGGCGTGAGCGGCGATGTCATGACGCCTGGGCACCTTAATCGCGTTTATGGTATTGATTTCCGTCGCTTAGAGATTGACGGGCATACCATGCTGATCTGCCCCTGAGTTAGCGGAACGCGTCTTGCCACGGCTGGCGGCTCACGCTAAATTACCTTCCGGGAATAAAGGCTAGAGGATGTGCCTGAAAAATGCGGATGTGGATCATTGTAATCGCAACATTACTACTGGCGGGCTGTGGGCATCACTCTGCACCGCCGCCAAACGCGCGGCTTTCGGATTCCATTACCGTGATTGCCGAACTTAACGATCAGCTCCGTACATGGCACGGTACCCCATACCGCTATGGCGGAATGAACCGCCACGGTGTGGATTGCTCCGCCTTTGTCTTAGTCACCTTCCGCGACCGTTTTGCACTACGTTTACCCCGCCAAACCAGTGAGCAGGCCGAAGTGGGCACCCGCATCGATAAAGACGAACTGTTGCCAGGCGATCTGGTGTTCTTCAAAACCGGCTCCGGTGAAAATGGCTTACATGTCGGCATCTATGATACAGACAATCAATTTATCCATGCTTCCACCAGCCAGGGCGTGATTAAATCATCGCTGGATAATGTGTACTGGAATAAGAAATTCTGGCAAGCCAGACGCATCTAGTCGTGAAGCAGGAAATAAGCATTAACGCTTATTTTATGGTGGTTAGCAGACAAATCAGATTAATCCATATCGCAAACGGGTGAGTTTGCCGCCATCTATTATCAAGATACAAATAATGGTAGTTATAGTTATGTATACGCCGTAACGTTAAATTAAATATATTTACGCAACGTTAACTCTATTTTGATTACCAGGCTATCTTAGTTACACGGGTGCCTGAAAGTACACTGAATGCAACAACGAACACAGCCAACATGTTTCTTTTATCCGAATACGCGCAGGCGTATTCAGCATAACCCTGCGAGCGGAGGGATGCCGTTTAATACCCAGTTAATGGGACAGGTAAAATGATTATTTCACTCGATAAAGATTATCAGTCAACCCTGCTATTCCAGCCGATCAGGAAGGTCAACGGCGCGTTACTGGGGGTAGAGATAATAGCTAACTTTTCATCGCGCGAGGGCGATATCCGTATTCCAACCGATCTGGTTATTCCTCGCATTAGTGACGATGAACAGTTAATACTATTTTATGAGAAACTCTCACTGCTGGAACAATTCCGCAGCCATTTTATAAACCATGGACTATGTGCATGGATAAATATAAATCACGTTCACGTCGCGGCTATTTTGAGCAATGAAAAACTGACAGCGCGACTGGCGCAGCTTCCTTTTCTAGAATTCACTATCAGTGAGAATTATCCCGCGTTAAATGACGGGAAAGATAATCTTTCTTTACTGGCGTTTTCTCGCCGCTATGCTCTGGTACTGGCAAATTTTGGCGCAGGCGCGGCGACCACCCGTTCTATATTCGACCGCCTTTTCAAACGCATCATCATGGATAGGTTTTTTATTCATAAACGCATTGGCGAGCGATCCTTTGAGCCATTTATGAAAGCGATCGTCGATCAGGTGTCGCCGTTTTGTCACACCATGATAATTGCCGGCATCGACACCGATAGCGCGCGCCAGAAAGCGATTGCGCTGCGCTTCCACGCCATGCAGGGCAATCTGTGGCCAGTGATGGAGCCTCAGGCACTGCTGTTTCTGTTGCGCAATCACCAATAACCCTCAGGTTAACCCGTGTTTAAACTTTTCGTCAGGCACTACACTGGTAGCAGGAGGTCTGATGAAAAATCCAAAATTTATTACTACCTGGCGTGACGAGTTGCCCGGTTTTTACAGCGAACTCTCACCGACGCCACTCACCAATGCGCGCCTGTTCTGGCATAACCCGCCGCTGGCGCAATCGCTGGAACTGCCCGACACCCTGTTCGATTACCAGGGCAGTGCAGGCGTGTGGGGCGGAGAAACCCTGCTGCCCGGCATGTCGCCACTGGCGCAGGTTTACAGCGGCCACCAGTTCGGCGTCTGGGCGGGGCAACTGGGCGACGGGCGCGGCATTTTGCTCGGCGAGCAGCAGCTTAGCGATGGGCGGCGCGTCGACTGGCATCTTAAAGGCGCGGGTCTGACGCCGTATTCCCGTATGGGCGATGGGCGGGCGGTGATCCGCTCCACGCTGCGCGAGTGCCTGGCCAGTGAAGCCATGCACTATCTCGGTATCCCCACCACCCGTGCGTTAAGCATCGTCACCAGTGATACGCCGGTCTACCGGGAAACCGCCGAACGCGGCGCTATGCTGATGCGCATCGCCGAAAGCCACGTGCGCTTTGGTCATTTCGAACATTTCTATTACCGCCGCGAGCCGGAACGGGTGCAGCAACTGGCGGAGTACGTCATTCAACATCATTTCCCGGAACTGGTTGACGAGCCTGATCGGTTGGCGCTGTTCCTCGAACAGGTAATAACCCGCACCGCGTCGCTGATTGCGCGCTGGCAGGCGGTAGGCTTTAGCCACGGCGTCATGAACACTGACAACATGTCGATCCTCGGCCTGACCATCGATTACGGTCCGTATGGCTTTATGGATGACTGGCAGCCGCGCTTTATCTGCAATCATTCCGATTACCAGGGGCGCTACGCCTTCGATAACCAACCGGCCGTTGGCCTGTGGAACCTGCAACGGCTTGCGCAAACTTTCGCGCCGTTCGTCAGCGCCGAACGGTTAAACGCGCTGCTGGACAATTATCAGGAGGTACTGCTGCGCGAGTACGGGGCGCTGATGCGCGCGAAACTGGGGCTGATGACCCAGCAGCGCGGTGATAATGAACTGTTGAACGCGCTACTGGATCTGATGCAGCGTGAAGGCAGCGATTTCACCCGCACCTTCCGCATGTTGAGTGACACTGAACAGCTTTCCGCCGCCTCGCCGTTGCGCGATGAATTTATCGATCGCGCCGCGTTTGATAGCTGGTTTGGCCGCTATCGTGAACGCCTGCACCAGGAAGCGGTGGCTGATGACGTGCGTCAGGCAGCGATGAAAGCGGTCAACCCGGCGATTGTGTTGCGCAACTACCTGGCGCAGCGCGCAATCGACGCCGCAGAGCAGGGTGACGCCAGCGAAATGCAGCGCCTGAGTGACGCGCTGCGCCAGCCGTTCGCCGATCGCAATGACGAGTACAGCCGTCGCCCCCCAGACTGGGGGAAACGGCTGGAGGTGAGCTGCTCCAGCTAATCGCGGGTGCAGAAACGCCTACAGCGCAGGGTATCTTCTTTTAGCACCTGCCTGGGATAACCTGAATGGCGTGCATTGCGTGTTATTTGGTCAGAAGGAGTTTTCCGGCCTGAGTTTGTCGCAACAGATAGTGTTGGCCATCATGCACGATCACGATGCGCCCGTCCGATCCTAGCAGGGTTTTGCTGTCGATCTGACGTGGCGCAGTGGTGTTGTCAGCGGCGTTTTTCGGCGACTCGCCGAAGCCAGGGGCTTTATCAATCTGCATCATGCTGTTTAAAAATGACAAAAAAGTAACAATAAGAATCATTATCAGTAATCAGCAGCGGAGCGGCAAGGGCTATTTATGAGGAAATGGCGAACAAATCAAGTTCTTGCCGAAAATACGGGTTAAAAAATGCCCTCGGGCGAGGGCATTTAACGTCATCAGAAGCGGCTTTCCACCGCGTCGTTAAGCATCGCCAGCAGGGTTTCACTGTCGTCCCAGCCCAGGCACGGGTCAGTAATCGACTGGCCGTAAACCAGCGGCTTACCGGTTGTTATCGGCTGGTTGCCTTCCTCGATAAAACTTTCCACCATCACGCCAGCGATGGCGCGTGAACCTCCGCGGATTTGAGCACAAATCTCTTCGCAGACGTCCAGTTGGCGGCGGTGCTGCTTCTGGCAGTTGCCGTGGCTGAAGTCCACCACCAGATGCTCCGGCAGGTCGAACTGGCGCAGCGCGTCGCAGGCGGCATTCAGATCGTCGGCGTGATAGTTAGGCTGTTTCCCGCCGCGCATAATGATATGACCGTAAGGGTTACCGCTGGTCTGGTAGATGGTCATCTGGCCATGTTTATCCGGCGACAGGAACATATGGCTGGCGCGGGCAGCGCGAATGGCATCCACCGCGATGCGGGTATTGCCATCGGTGCCGTTTTTGAAACCGACCGGGCAGGAGAGCGCCGAGGCCATTTCACGGTGGATCTGGCTTTCGGTAGTGCGTGCGCCAATTGCGCCCCAACTGATTACATCGGCAATAAACTGGCCGATCACCATATCAAGAAACTCGGTAGCGGTAGGGACGCCCAGCTCGTTCACGCGCAGCAGCAGGCGGCGCGCCTGCTCAATACCGTGATTAACGCGATAGCTGCCGTTGAGATCGGGGTCAGAAATCAGGCCCTTCCAGCCCACCACGGTGCGCGGCTTTTCGAAATAAGTCCGCATCACGATTTCCAGCCGCGCGTGGTATTTTTCACGCAGTTCCTGCAATCGCGCCGCGTAATCCATAGCGGCATCAACATCGTGGATTGAGCAGGGGCCAATAATCACCAACAGGCGCTTATCATCGCCGTTTAAAATTTTCTCAATGCGACGGCGTGCGGCAGTAACGTGTTCAGCGACGCCGGCAGATACAGGGTAGCGCTGAGCGAGTTCGGCTGGCGTCACCAGCGAATCGATCCGCGCCGTGCGGAGTTCGTCAGTTTTATTCATGGGTGTCTCAAAATTTTGTGCTTCAACGGCTTCAGTACCGGGAAGTGATGGGCATCACAATAAACCAATCCTGAGTGATTTCAAGATAAGCGGCTGCGATGGACCACAATGCGCGACACCCTAACACAGAAAAACGCACAGTTGTACTAGTAAGTTAGTACATGCGGCGATTGAGCCCCATGATATCCAACAGTTTTGTCGCCAGCTCTTCCACGGAATAGTTAGTACTGTTGAGATACGGGATCTGATGCTTACGGTACAACGCTTCCACTTCCGCGACCTCCATTCGGCACTGGCGCATCGAGGCGTAGCGGCTATTTTCGCGGCGCTCCTCGCGAATGGCGGCCAGGCGTTCCGGGTTAATCGTCAGGCCAAACAGCTTGTGCTGGAGCGGCTTTAACGCCACGGGAAGATTCAGGTTATCCATATCGTCGGCAATAAAGGGGTAGTTGGCGGCGCGGATGCCGAACTGCATCGCCAGATAAAGGCTGGTAGGGGTTTTGCCGCAGCGCGATACGCCCAGCAGAATCACCTGCGCCTGATCGAGGTTGCGCATCGAAATGCCATCGTCATGGGCGAGGGTGTAATCAATTGCCGCGATACGCGCATCGTATTTATTCAGGTTAGCGGCGTTGAGCCCGTGTGTTCGGTGGGCGATCGGCGTTGGGTCGAGCTTCATTTCCTGCTGCAATGGGGCCACCAGCGCCTGGACAATATCCTGGCAAAAGCCTTCGCTTTGCAAAATAATGGCGCGAATATCCGGCATCACAATCGAATAAAACACCAGCGGACGCACGCCGGTTTGCTGATATATCGCGTCGATCTGCTCTTTCACCGCTTTAGCACGGCTTTCATTTTCGACAAACGGCAGGGTGATGCTGTTAATGGACACCGGGAACTGCGACATCACCGCATGGCCCAGCACTTCGGCGGTAATTGCCGTTCCGTCTGAAATATAAAAAACGTGGCGATCGACACTGCTGTCCATAAATAACGTCCTGATGAAATTGGGAATATCCTTAAAGGATAATTTAAATCTCGCCAGTCAGACATAGCGATCCTCTCATTTTTTTAAAATGAAATGGTGTTTTTATTTATTATGAAAAGTGGATTTCATTTTTCGATATTTCCTTTTAAACCATGGGTATATTAATGACCTGTTTCTAATCAATAAGTTAGATTTTTGAGCGTTTGCACATTGCATTGAACATTTTTTATTTTGCTTGAACGATTCACCGTTTTTCCCGACCGGCTAAATATGCCAGGCTTAATGCGTCGTCAGATATTTATTTACCCCTATCAAATATCACAAAAGGATTGTTTCGATGTCCAACAATGGCTCGTCACCGCTAGTGCTTTGGTATAACCAACTCGGCATGAATGATGTAGACAGAGTTGGGGGCAAAAATGCCTCCCTGGGTGAAATGATTACCAACCTGTCCGGCGTGGGTGTTTCCGTGCCAAACGGGTTTGCTACTACCGCTGATGCGTTTAATCAGTTCCTCGACCAAAGCGGCGTCAATCAGCGCATTTATGAGCTGCTGGATAAAACCGACATCGATGATGTATCCGAACTGGCCAAAGCTGGCGCGCAGATCCGTCAATGGGTGATTGATACCCCCTTCCAGCCTGAACTTGAGCAGGCGATTTGTGATGCTTATAACCAGCTTTCCGCGGATGACGCCGACGCGTCCTTCGCCGTGCGCTCCTCCGCCACGGCGGAAGACATGCCGGACGCCTCATTTGCCGGTCAGCAGGAAACCTTCCTGAACGTGCAGGGCATTGATGCGGTGATGGTGGCGGTGAAGCACGTTTTCGCCTCGCTGTTTAACGACCGTGCCATTTCCTATCGCGTGCACCAGGGTTACGACCATCGCGGCGTGGCGCTCTCGGCGGGGGTTCAGCGCATGGTGCGTTCCGACCTGGCTGCGTCAGGCGTGTTGTTCTCTATCGACACTGAATCTGGCTTTGACCAGGTGGTATTTATCACCGGGGCCTGGGGCCTCGGTGAAATGGTGGTGCAGGGTGCGGTGAACCCGGATGAATTCTATGTTCACAAACCGACCCTGGAAGCGGGCCGCCCGGCGATTGTGCGCCGTACCATGGGCTCGAAAAAAATCCGCATGACCTATGCCGCGACCCAGGAGCATGGCAAGCAGGTTCAAATTGAAGACGTGCCGCAGGAGCAGCGCGACCGTTTCTGTATCACCAATGACGAGGTGCAGGAGCTGGCGAAACAGGCGGTGCTGATTGAGAAACACTATGGCCGTCCGATGGATATCGAATGGGCCAAAGACGGGCACACCGGCAAGCTGTTTATCGTCCAGGCGCGCCCGGAGACCGTGCGTTCCCGTGGCCAGGTGATGGAACGGTATACCTTGAACGCCCACGGCAATATCATTGCCGAGGGCCGCGCTATCGGCCACCGTATCGGTTCTGGCGCAGTGAAAGTGATCCACGACATCAGCGAAATGAACCGTATCCAGCCTGGCGATGTGCTGGTCACCGACATGACCGACCCGGACTGGGAACCGATCATGAAAAAGGCGGCGGCCATTGTGACCAACCGTGGCGGGCGCACCTGCCACGCGGCGATTATCGCCCGTGAACTGGGCATCCCGGCGGTCGTTGGCTGCGGTGACGCTACCGAGCGCATGAAAGACGATCAGAACGTGACTGTTTCCTGCGCCGAAGGGGATACCGGCTACGTTTACGCCGAGCTGCTGGACTTCAGCGTGAAGAGTTCCAGCGTCGACACCATGCCGGACCTGCCGCTGAAAGTGATGATGAACGTTGGCAACCCGGACCGCGCGTTTGACTTCGCCTGCCTGCCAAACGAAGGCGTCGGCCTGGCGCGTCTCGAATTTATCATCAACCGCATGATCGGTGTGCACCCGCGCGCGCTGCTGGAGTTTGACCAGCAGGAGCCTGCGCTGCAAAAAGAGATCAAGGAGATGATGAAGGGTTACGATTCGCCGGTAGAGTTTTACATCGGTCGTTTGACCGAAGGTATCGCGACGCTGGGCGCAGCATTCTACCCGAAACGCGTGATCGTGCGGATGTCCGACTTTAAATCCAACGAATACGCCAACCTTGTGGGTGGTGAACGCTATGAGCCGCACGAAGAGAACCCGATGCTCGGCTTCCGCGGTGCCGGACGTTATGTCTCCGACAGCTTCCGCGACTGTTTCGCGCTGGAGTGTGAAGCCGTTAAGCGCGTGCGTAACGAGATGGGTCTGACCAACGTGGAAGTGATGGTGCCGTTCGTGCGTACCGTTGACCAGGCTAAAGCGGTGGTGGAAGAGCTGGAACGTCAGGGACTGAAGCGCGGCGAGAACGGGCTGAAAGTCATCATGATGTGCGAGATCCCGTCCAACGCCCTGCTGGCGGAGCAGTTCCTCGAGTACTTCGACGGCTTCTCCATCGGCTCAAACGATATGACTCAGTTGGCGCTCGGCCTGGACCGCGATTCCGGTGTGGTGTCCGAACTGTTCGACGAGCGTAACGAGGCGGTGAAAGCGCTGCTGTCTATGGCGATCCGCGCCGCGAAGAAACAGGGCAAGTACGTGGGTATTTGCGGTCAGGGCCCGTCTGACCATGAAGACTTTGCTGCCTGGCTGATGGAAGAGGGGATCGATAGCCTGTCCCTGAACCCGGATACGGTGGTGCAGACCTGGCTCAGCCTGGCTGAACTGCGTAAATAACCCCCGGAAAATCTCACAGGCGGCTGAGTCAGCCGCCTTTTTTGTCCCTGCGTTTTACTGCCGTCTGGGTTTTCGGTTGAATTCCTTAATTAATTACACCCCTGAATACTCAAATTTTACGCAAAAAAAAGCCCTTCGTGGGAGAAGGGCAAAGACTACACACAGCAATTCATTGTTTCACTCAGGGGATTTCCATGCTTATAAATCAACGCGTTGATTCATAACCGTGATTTGATTGTAGGTAGACCCACTTCCAGCGTCGATCAGATTCGTCCCAATCGTTAACCAAAGGTAAATTATTTGCGACACAGAATGTTAAGCGGCATCAGGGCTAAAGGCATTTATCAGTAAAAACGCAGCGGGAAATGATTAGATTCACTAAAGTATCGGGCGAATGGCTTCGCCCGACAGGGTTATTTATCAAGAGGGTCAGTTTGCTGTTCCAGCGAATTTATCGCTTCGCGGGTGGACTGCTGCGGCGCGGGCGCTTCCTGAACCCAGACCGAGAACAGCCGCCAGGAAACTGCCAGCAGCACCGGGCCGATAAACAGGCCGATCATGCCGAACGCGATAAGCCCGCCGATCACGCCGGAGAGAATCAAAATCATCGGCAAGTCTGCGCCCATGCGAATCAACATCGGGCGGATCACGTTATCCATCAGCCCCACCACGCAACTCCACACCAGCAGCACCGTGCCCCAGGTGGTGTCACCGGTCCAGTAGAGCCAGATAATCGATGGGATCAGCACCACCAACGGCCCCAACTGCACCAGGCAACTCAGCACCATCACCACCGTTAATACGGCGGCGTAGGGAACGCCGGTGATCGCAAGGCCAATGCCGCCTAACACCGCCTGCACCAGCGCCGTGACCACGACGCCCAGCGCCACCGCGCGGATTGCCTGGCCCGCAAGCAGCACCGCCGCATCGCCGCGTTTTGCCGCCAGCCGAATCGCGAAATGGCGAATGCCATACGCCACCTGTTCACCGCGCCAGTACAGCAGGGCGCTGAACAGCAGCATGAGCGCGCAGTGCATCACCAACCGCCCGACGTGCGCCGCCTGGCCGATAAACCAGGTGGTGGTACTGCCGATATAAGGCCGTACCTTCGCCATGATGGCGCTACCGCCGCTCTCCAGCAGATTGTGCCAGCCGGCATACAGCTTTGTACCGATCAGGGGAATGCTGTTCAGCCAGTTAAGTTCCGGCATTCCGGTCTGGCCTTTTGAGACCCAGTCAACCAGCGGACCGCTGTTGTCCACCAGGCTGTTGACCAGCAATGCGATGGGAATAACAAACAGCAGGATCAGCAGCAGGGTCATCACCAGCACTGCCAGCGAGCGGCGGCCCCAAAGAATACGCTGGAGACGAATCAACACCGGCCAGGTGGCGATCACTACCGTTCCTGCCCAGGCGAAGCCCAGAATAAACGGCTGAACAATCCACAGGCAGGCAATAATCATGACCGACAAAAACAGCACGGACAGCAGCGTTTGCGGCACGTCCATGGGTTGACGAGAATTAATCATATTGACCTTCACAATGTGATGCGCCAAACCGACGGCGCGAAAAGTTGCATTCATTTGATGCTGATAAATGATGAGTGATTTCAGGCGGTTTTACGAGCCCAAAACCGCCGTTAAATCTCGTGGGCGAGTCCGAAAAAGTGTGATACAAACGTGGTGTCATCACGCAAACGATAACTTCCAATGATGACAACGAGGCTTGATTTAGCAGGCTCGCAACTCACAACTTCTCGATCTGGCAGGTTTAAGGCTAATGATCCCACAAATTTCTCAGGCGCCAGGGCTGGTTCAACTGGTCGTCAACTTTTTGCAGGCACTGGAGCAACACGGGTTTACCGGCGATACCGCCACAAGCTACGCCGATCGGTTAACGATGGCGACTGACAACAGTATTTACCAGCTTTTGCCCGATGCGGTGATCTTCCCGCGATCCACGGCGGATGTGGCGCTGATTGCCCGATTGGCGGATGAAGCGCGTTTTGCGTCGCTGGTGTTTACCCCGCGCGGCGGCGGCACCGGCACCAACGGCCAGGCGCTGAATAGCGGCATCATCGTTGATATGTCGCGCTATATGAACCGCATCATGGAGATTAACCCGCAAGAAGGCTGGGTGCGGGTGGAAGCGGGCGTCATTAAAGACCAGCTTAACCAGTACCTCAAACCCTACGGCTATTTCTTCGCACCGGAACTCTCCACCAGTAACCGTGCCACTCTGGGCGGCATGATCAATACCGATGCCTCCGGCCAGGGGTCGCTGGTGTACGGTAAAACGTCCGATCACGTTTTAGGCGTGCGCGCGGTGCTGCTGGGCGGCGACATTCTCGACACCCATGAGATGTCCTCTACCCTGGCGGAAGAGATGGGCCGCGAGCCGGGGCCCATTGGCCGCATCTATAAAACCGTGGTGGAGCGCTGCCGCGAACAGCGCCCGCTGATCCTGGCCAAATTCCCGAAACTCAACCGCTTCCTGACCGGCTATGACCTGAAAAACGTCTATAGCGATGATATGAGCCGCTTCAACCTGACGCGCATTCTCACCGGTTCAGAAGGCACCCTGGCGTTTATTACCGAGGCGCGGTTGGATATCACGCCGCTGCCCAAAGTGCGCCAGTTGGTAAACGTCAAATATGACTCGTTCGACTCCGCGCTGCGTAACGCGCCGTTTATGGTACAGGCTCAAGCGCTGTCGGTAGAAACAGTCGACTCCAAAGTGCTTAACCTGGCGCGGGAAGATATCGTCTGGCATTCGGTGAAAGAGCTGATCACCGATGTGCCGGATAAAGATCTGCTCGGCCTGAACATGGTTGAATTCGCCGGGGAAGATGAAGCCCTGATCGAAAGCCAGGTGGCAGGGCTGTGCGCGCGTCTGGATGAACTGATGGCGCGCGGCGAGGGCGGGGTGATTGGCTGGCAGGTGTGCGCCGATTTAGTGGGCGTAGAACGAATCTACGCGATGCGTAAAAAAGCGGTGGGGCTGCTGGGTAACGCAAAGGGGCTGGCAAAGCCGATCCCGTTTGCCGAAGACACCTGTGTACCGCCGGAAAACCTGGCGGATTACATTGTTGAGTTTCGCGCCCTGCTGGACAGCCACGGTCTGAGCTACGGCATGTTCGGGCATGTGGACGCGGGCGTGCTGCACGTGCGCCCGGCGCTGGACATGTGCGACCCGCACCAGGAAGTGCTGATGAAACGCATCTCCGACGAAGTGGTGGCGCTGACCGCGAAATACGGCGGCCTGCTGTGGGGTGAACACGGGAAAGGCTTCCGCGCCGAGTACAGCCCGGCATTTTTCGGCGACGAGTTGTATCACGAACTGCGCGTCATCAAAGCGGTCTTTGACCCGAACAACCGCCTTAATCCGGGCAAAATCTGCCCGCCTGCGGGCATTGACGCGCCGATGAAAAAGGTCGATGACGTCAAGCGCGGCACCTTCGACCGGCAAATTCCCATCGCGGTACGCAGCGCCTGGCGCGGGGCGATGGAGTGCAACGGCAACGGCCTGTGCTTTAACTTCGACGTGAAAAGCCCGATGTGCCCGTCGATGAAAATCACCAGCAACCGCATCCACTCCCCGAAAGGGCGCGCCACGCTGGTGCGTGAATGGCTGCGGCTGCTGGAAGATCGCGGCGTTGACCCGATCAAGCTGGAAAAAAGCCTGCCGGAAAAACGCGCCAGCCTGCGCACCCTGATTGAGCGCACCCGTAACACCTGGCATGCGCAGAAAGGCGAGTATGACTTTTCACATGAAGTGAAAGAGGCGATGTCCGGCTGCCTGGCCTGTAAAGCCTGTTCAACCCAGTGCCCGATTAAAATCGATGTGCCGGAGTTCCGCTCGCGCTTTTTACAGCTGTACCACACCCGCTATCTGCGCCCGGTGCGTGACCATTTTGTGGCAACCGTGGAAAGCTACGCGCCGCTGATGGCCCGCGCGCCGAAAGTCTTTAACTTCTTTATGAGCCAGCCGTGGGTGAAAGACCTGTCGGCGAAGCATATCGGCATGGTCGATTTGCCGCTGCTTTCCACGCCGACGCTGCAACAGCAGTTGGTGGGCCACCGCAGCGCCAACATGACGCTGGAAGATCTCGAAGGGCTGAGCTTTGCCGAGCGCGACCGTACCGTACTGGTGGTGCAGGACCCGTTCACCAGCTACTACGATGCGCAGGTGGTGGCGGATTTTGTCCGGCTGATTGAGAAGCTGGGCTTTAATCCGGTGGTGCTGCCGTTCTCGCCTAACGGCAAGGCGCAGCATATTAAAGGCTTCCTGGATCGCTTCGCCCGTACCGCGCGCAAAACCTCCGAATTTCTTAACCGCGTAGCGCAACTGGGCATGCCGATGGTGGGCGTCGATCCGGCGCTGGTGCTGTGCTATCGCGACGAATACCGCCAGGCAATCGGCGAAGAACGCGGCGATTTCAACGTGCTGCTGGTGCATGAATGGCTGCTGCGGGTGTTTGAAAATAACGTGGCGGAGCCGGTGGTCGGGGAATCCTGGTATCTGTTTGGCCACTGTACCGAAGTCACCACACTGCCCGGCGCGACCGGGCAGTGGGCAGCGCTGTTCGCCCATCTCGGCGCGAAGCTGGAAAACGTCAGCGTCGGTTGTTGCGGCATGGCGGGCACCTACGGCCACGAAATTAACAACCACGCCAACTCGCTGGGGATTTACGAGCTGTCGTGGCATCAGGCGATGCAGCGTCTGCCGCGCAATCGCTGCCTGGCGACCGGCTACTCGTGCCGCAGCCAGGTGAAGCGCATCGAAGGCAACGGCGTGCGTCACCCCTTACAGGCAATGCTGGAGATACTGGGATGATCTGGAAACGCAGCGCGACGCTGGAGGCCCTGAACACGATGGGGCACGACAATATGGTGGGGCTGTTGGATATTACCTTCAGCCATATCGGCGACGATTCGCTGGAAGCCACCATGCCGGTGGACAGCCGCACCCGCCAGCCGTTTGGGCTGCTGCATGGCGGTGCGTCAGTGGTACTGGCGGAAACCCTCGGTTCGGTGGCAGGGTATCTGTGCACCGAAGGCGAACAGCGGGTGGTGGGGCTGGAAGTCAACGCCAACCATCTGCGTTCCGCCCGGGCAGGCATCGTGCGCGGCGTTTGCCGCGCGGTACACGTTGGCCGCCGCCATCAGGTGTGGCAAATCGATATTTTCGATGAACAGAACAAACTCTGCTGTACCTCCCGTCTAACCACGTCGGTGGTGTAATACCCCTGTTCGGGTCAATAAACTGGCCCGAATAGAGACAAATCCGATCCCGCTCCGCTCGCCGGAATGCCGCGCCGTGCCTATACTTCAGTCGCAGCACGTACTGCTTATCCTGCGGAGCCGGCCATGAAATGCCTCGTTTTAAGCATGATTAAAGAACCACCGAAAGATCCCGATAAATGGTTTGATCTGGAAGGAAGACGAACCAGGGAAAACAGGAAATAGCGAACAGTAACGCCTTGTCGATTAGCCGGAGGTAATATGTCTGAGCGACCTGATTATGATCCGATTCCATCTGACAGACCGATTACAGATGACCCTGAACGTTTGCCGCCTGATGATTACGATCCTTTAGACCCGGATATTCCTGATATTGAAGATCCCGATCGGCTTCCGGAAGATGACATCGATCCCGATGTCCCGGATATAGACGATCCAGACAGGCCCGTCAGGCCATTGTAAGGTGAGAAACGCTGTTAGCGGCGAGCAGTAACGCCAGGCAGGCCGGGTAGCGAACGCTACCCGGTTGAGGCTTAATTAGTTGTGAGTTGCGAACCCATTTCTGAACTGATTAAGGTAAAAATCATACCGTTTCTGAAACCAGATTTTGCTTTCGTGCTCCATCAGGCCAGTAATATTATCCAGATTCACATCCCTGCCGCGTAATTGCATCCCGGCGAAACTAAATGCAAGAAAATCAAAGTTTTGTTCAGACATTACGCTACTTTCACTCACAAACTGCATCTATTGCACCTCTACGACAATGTTTAAAAGGTTTTACGTTGGCCGGAGATAAGTATTAGCGATATTCCAGGAAAATGTGAAAAATATTTTCATTAATAAAATCAGTCGCCTATAAATTTTATTCCTCAGAGTGAAGCGTAGCGGTAATAATTATTCTTTTATGAGTGAAAATGTACATAATTATACAGGTCTCATACTTTTGCCTGAGTGACGCACCACCGGAAAGCTGTCTCTCTGCGCCTGCTAACCTCTTACCTAATCACATAAATAGGTATTATCTATACATCTTTTTCTTCTGCCACGACATGCCCATTCTGACTAGCAAAATACCTTTGATTTCAATTAACTAAACCGCACGCTTCGCCATCTGCAACTCTTCTGTGAGGGTCTATCCTTAATAAAGACGCCCAAAAAAGCAGCATTCCACCAATACCCATGTTGCCAGAATGTTGTATTGAGAATTGTTATCACTAACATAGGGCTATCGGCCTGTGGGCTTTGAATCAATGAGGTGAATGATGGATGTGCAAACTGATAACTTCGATCCGAAAGATTTCGCCTGGCAGGGGCTGACGCTGACGCCTGCGGCGGCGGAACACGTTCGCAAGCTGACGTCGGCGCAGGAAGGCATGTCAGGCATACGCCTCGGCATCAAACAAACCGGCTGCGCGGGCTTTGGCTATGTGCTGGATACCGTGAAAGAGCCACGCCAGGACGATCTGCTGTTTGAGCAGGACGGGGCGCGGCTGTACGTGCCGCTGTCGGCAATGCCGTTTATCGATGGCACGGAAGTCGATTATGTACGTGAAGGATTAAACCAACTGTTCAAATTCAATAACCCGAAAGCCCAGAACGAATGTGGCTGTGGCGAAAGCTTTGGGGTCCAGGCGGAATAACTCTATGTCTCGTAATATTGAAGCAACTGACGATGTCAAAACCTGGACCGGGCACCTCAACTATAAAGAGGGTTTCTTCACCCGGTTACAGACCGATGAGCTGGCGAAAGGCATCAACGAAGAGGTGGTACGGGCGATTTCTGCGCGCCGTAATGAACCCGACTGGATGCTGGAATTCCGTCTCAACGCGTATCACGCGTGGCTGGAGATGGAAGAGCCGCACTGGCTCAAAGCCCATTACGATAAGCTGAACTATCAGGATTACAGCTATTACTCTGCGCCATCGTGCGGCAACTGTGATGATAGCTGTGAATCCCAGCCGGGTGCGGTGCAGCAGACCGGCAGCAACAGCTATTTAACCGATGAAGTGGAAAAAGCCTTCGAGCAGCTCGGCGTGCCGGTGCGTGAAGGCAAAGAGGTGGCGGTAGACGCCATTTTTGACTCGGTGTCGGTTGCCACGACCTATCGTGAAAAGCTGGCCGACCAGGGAATTATCTTTTGTTCCTTCGGTGAGGCAATTCATGAGTTCCCCGAGCTGGTTCGCCAGTACCTGGGCACCGTAGTGCCGTCTAACGATAATTTCTTCGCGGCGCTCAACGCGGCGGTGGCGTCTGATGGGACTTTTATCTACATCCCGAAAGGGGTGCGCTGCCCGATGGAGCTGTCGACCTATTTCCGCATCAACGCGGAAAAAACCGGCCAGTTCGAACGCACCATTCTGATTGCCGATGAAGGCAGCTACGTCAGTTATATCGAAGGCTGCTCCGCCCCGGTACGCGACAGCTACCAGCTGCATGCGGCGGTGGTGGAAGTGATTATCCATAAAGACGCTGAAGTGAAATATTCCACGGTGCAGAACTGGTTCCCTGGCGATAACAACACCGGCGGGATTTTGAACTTCGTCACCAAGCGCGCGCTGTGTGAGGGCGAGAACAGCAAGATGTCCTGGACCCAGTCCGAGACCGGCTCTGCCATTACCTGGAAGTACCCGAGCTGCATTCTGCGCGGTGATAACTCCATCGGCGAATTCTTCTCGGTGGCGCTGACCAGCGGGCATCAGCAGGCCGATACCGGCACCAAGATGATCCACATCGGTAAAAACACCAAATCGACAATTATCTCGAAAGGGATTTCAGCGGGGCACAGCCAGAACAGCTATCGCGGGCTGGTAAAAATCATGCCAACCGCCACCAACGCGCGTAACTTCACCCAGTGCGACTCGATGCTGATCGGCCCGGACTGCGGGGCGCATACTTTCCCGTACGTGGAGTGCCGCAATAACTCGGCACAGTTGGAGCATGAAGCCACCACCTCGCGCATCGGCGAAGACCAGTTGTTCTACTGCCTGCAACGCGGCATCAGCGAAGACGACGCCATTTCGATGATCGTCAACGGCTTCTGTAAGGATGTATTCTCCGAACTGCCGCTGGAGTTCGCGGTGGAAGCCCAAAAATTATTAGCCATCAGCCTTGAGCACAGCGTCGGTTAAGCCATAAGGATACGAAATGTTAAGTATTAAAGATCTCGAAGTCAGCGTTGAAGATAAGCAGATCCTGCGTGGTTTATCGCTCGAGGTGCGTCCGGGAGAGGTGCACGCCATCATGGGGCCGAACGGTTCCGGTAAAAGTACTCTGTCGGCGACCCTGGCCGGGCGCGAAGATTATGAAGTGACCGGCGGCGAGGTGCATTTTAAGGGCAAGGACCTGCTGGAGTTAGACCCGGAAGATCGCGCCGGGGAAGGCATTTTTATGGCGTTTCAGTACCCGGTAGAGATCCCCGGCGTCAGCAATCAGTTTTTCCTGCAAACGGCCCTGAATGCGGTACGTAAATATCGCGGCCAGGAAGAGCTTGACCGCTTCGACTTCCAGGATTTGATGGAAGAAAAAATCAAACTGCTGAAGATGCCGGAAGATTTGCTGACCCGTTCGGTTAACGTCGGTTTCTCCGGGGGTGAGAAAAAACGTAATGACATCCTGCAAATGGCGGTACTGGAGCCGGATCTGTGCATTCTGGATGAATCTGACTCCGGGCTGGATATCGACGCCCTGAAGATTGTGGCGGACGGCGTCAACGCCCTGCGCGACGGCAACCGCTCTTTTATTATCGTTACCCACTACCAGCGCATCCTCGATTACATCAAGCCTGATTATGTGCACGTGCTTTATCAGGGGCGCATCGTGAAATCCGGCGATTTTACCCTGGTGAAACAACTGGAGGAGCAAGGCTATGGCTGGCTTACCGAACAGCGCTAACGCACTGCAACAATGGCACCGCCTGTTTGAAGAGCAGGGCCAAACGCGGTCTCCCCAGGCGCAAGAGCACCTGCAACACCTGCTGCGCGAAGGCTTGCCGGGCCGTAAGCATGAGAACTGGAAATACACCCCGCTTAATGGCCTGCTGGAGCGCAATTTTGTTGCCCCGGCCCGCCAGCCAGTGGATGCCGCGCATGTTGCACGCCTGGCGCTGCCTGTGGAAGCGTTCAGGTTGGTGTTTATCGATGGCGAATATGACGCATCGCTCAGCGATGACCTGAGCAAGAGCGGATTCGAGATAACCATCAACGACCAGCGCGACAGCCTGCCCCCTGCCGTTCAGCCGGAGGTGTTTTTGCATCTCACTGAAAGCCTGGCGCAGTCGGTGACCCATATTCGCGTCAAGCGCAACCAGCAACCGGATAAACCGCTGCTGTTAATGCACCTGAGCAGCGGGCGTGATGGCGATGAAATCAGCACTGCCCACTACCGTCACCATCTGGTACTGGAAAGCGGGGCACAGGCTACGGTGTATGAGCACTACGTCAGCCTCGACGCGCTGCGCCATTTCACCGGTTCGCGTCTGACCATCGAAGGCGGGGCCAATAGCCAACTTCATCACTATAAGCTGGCGTTTGAAAACCCGGTATGCCATCACTTCGCCCATAACGATCTGCTGCTTGAGCAGGATGCATCGGTGCTGAGCAGCAGTTTCCTGCTGGGCGGCGCGGTGCTGCGGCACAACACCAGTACCCAGCTCAACGGCGAAAATATTACTCTGCGTCTCAACAGCCTGGCGCTGCCGGTGAATAACGAAGTGTGTGACAGCCGCACCTGGCTGGAGCATAACAAAGGCTACTGCAACAGCCGCCAGTTGCATAAAGTTATCGCGCGCGATCGCGGTAAAGCGGTGTTTAACGGGCTGATTAAAGTGGCGAAACATGCGCTGAAGACTGACGGACAGATGACCAACAACAACCTATTGTTGGGGCGTTTGTCAGAAGTGGATACCAAGCCGCAACTGGAGATTTACGCCGACGACGTCAAATGCAGCCACGGCGCCACGGTAGGGCGCATTGACGACGAACAGATGTTCTATCTGCGTTCGCGGGGGATCGACCAGCTATCGGCTCAGAAGATGATTATTTACGCCTTTGCCGCCGAGCTGACCGAGTCGGTAATCGATGCGGCGTTAAAACAGCAGGTGTTGGCCCGAATCGAGGCGCGCCTGGGAGGTGAGGCATGAGTTATAACGTTGAACAGGTCCGCGCCGACTTTCCGGTGCTGACCCGCGAAGTCAACGGGCAACCGCTGGCCTATCTCGACAGCGCCGCCAGCGCCCAGAAACCCAATGCGGTGATCGATGCCCAGTCGGAACTCTATCGCCACGGCTACGCGGCGGTCCATCGCGGCATCCATACCCTGAGTGCTGAAGCCACCGAGCGGATGGAAAATGTGCGCAGCCAGGTGGCGCGCTTTATTGGTGCAAAATCCCCGGAAGAGATCGTGTTTGTACGTGGCACCACCGAGGGCATTAATCTGGTGGCGAACAGTTGGGGCATGAGCGCGGTATCCGCCGGGGATAACATCATTATTTCCACTATGGAGCACCACGCTAATATCGTGCCGTGGCAGATGCTGTGTAAACGCACCGGGGCAGAGCTGCGGGTGATCCCGCTTAATCAGGACGGTACGCTCAAGCTTGAACTGCTGCCGGGGCTTATCGACAGCAATACCAAACTGCTGGCGATCGCCCACGTCTCCAATGTACTGGGCACCGAAAATCCGGTAGCTGAAATGATTAAGCTGGCGCATCAGTCAGGCGTTAAAGTGCTGATTGACGGTGCCCAGGCGGTGATGCACCACACTATTGACGTGACGGCGCTGGACTGCGATTTCTATGTCTTTTCCGGGCATAAACTCTATGGCCCGACCGGCATTGGCGTACTGTACGTCAAAGAAGAGATTTTGCAGGCGATGCCGCCGTGGGAAGGCGGCGGGGCGATGATTGCTACCGTCAGCCTGACCGAAGGCACCACCTGGACAGCGGCCCCGTGGCGTTTCGAAGCCGGTACGCCCAACACCGCCGGGATCATCGGCCTGGGCGCGGCCATCCAGTATGTTGAGCAAATCGGCCTGGATAACATTGGCGAGTATGAGCAGACGCTGATGCGCTACGCCCTTAACGAGCTCGCTAAGGTGCCGGATTTAACGCTGTATGGTCCCGCGTCGCGCCTCGGGGTGATTGCCTTCAACCTGGGTAAACATCACGCCTATGACGTCGGCAGCTTTCTGGATAACTACGGCATCGCGGTACGCACCGGTCACCACTGCGCCATGCCGCTGATGAATTTTTACGGCGTACCGGCGATGTGCCGCGCGTCGCTGGCGATGTACAACACCGAAGAAGAGGTCGACAGGCTGGTGGCGGGGCTAATCCGCATCCACCGTCTGTTGGGCTAACAGGGAGATTCTGATGGCAACCTTGCCGGAACGCGAAAAACTACTGCGCAACTTCAATCGCTGCGCCAACTGGGAAGAGAAATATCTCTATATCATTGAGCTGGGGCAGCGGCTGCCGGCCCTGAGTGATGAGGCCCATCGTGCAGAAAATAAAATCCAGGGCTGCCAAAGCCAGGTGTGGATTGTGCTTAACCAGCGTGACGATGGCGTGATTGAATTACAGGGCGACAGCGACGCTGCCATCGTCAAAGGGCTGATCGCCGTTGTGTTCGCGCTGTATCAACAGATGACCGCCCAGGACATTGTCGCCTTCGACGTGCGCCCCTGGTTTGAACAAATGGCATTGACCCAACACCTCACCCCGTCCCGCTCGCAAGGTCTTGAAGCGATGATCCGCGCAATTCGCGCCAGGGCCGCAGAACTTAGCTAAACTCAAAGAGATTGCTTTCATCCTGTTATGCGAGGCGATTTATCGCCTCGTGTTCTTTCAGCTTTCCGGCGTTCTGTCGGTGAACACAGGAAATAATTATATGAAACGCGCGGTCTCTTTAACTCCAATAACACTATCAATACTCCTGGGTGCCTCACAGGCGGCGTATGCCGTGGATTATCTTCTGCCGCCGCCAGGCAGCCGTATCATTGGTGAAAATCACACTTATGTGGTGCCCAATGACGGCAAAAGCCTCGAATATATCGCCGAGAAGTTTGAAACCGGCGTGCTGTCGCTGATTGAGGCCAATAATACCGTCGACCCGTATCTGCCGAAACCGGGTACGCCGCTCATCATCCCGTCGCAGATGATCCTGCCGGATACGCCACGCGAGGGGATTGTGATTAACCTGGCAGAGCTGCGGTTGTACTACTACCCGCCAGGGCAAAACCGGGTAGAGGTGTATCCGCTGGGGATTGGTCAGTTAGGGCGTGAAACGCCGGTCATGGTGACCCGTATCAGCCAGAAAATCCCCAATCCGACGTGGACGCCGACGGCCAATATCCGGGCGCGCTCGCTGGCGCAGGGTATTAAACTGCCCGCGGTGATACCTGCCGGGCCGAATAACCCGCTGGGGCGCTTTGCGCTGCGTCTGGAACAGGGCGGCGGTGAGTATTTGATCCACGGCACTAATGTACGCAGCAGCATCGGGATGCGGGTCAGTTCTGGCTGTATCCGCATGCGCGCGCCG
This sequence comes from Atlantibacter sp., assembly GCF_032062175.1. Lineage (NCBI taxonomy): Bacteria > Pseudomonadati > Pseudomonadota > Gammaproteobacteria > Enterobacterales > Enterobacteriaceae > Atlantibacter > Atlantibacter sp. The sequence goes on along the minus strand of NZ_DAMBQK010000009.1, from coordinate 64,017 downwards.
GACATTAAAGCGCTGTTCAGCCAGGCGGCGTGGGGTACACGGGTGCAGATTATTGATGAGCCCGTAAAATACAGTGTCGAGCCGGACGGCAAGCGCTATGTCGAAGTGCACCAGCCGCTGTCGAAAAACGACTGGGATAATCCGCAAACGCTGCCTATTGCTATCAACGCCGCCTTTGGGCAGTTCATCGACGATGGGCGTACCGACAGTATGGCGGTAGATAACGCCATCACCCGGCGGGCGGGTTATCCGGTGGATGTTAGCGGAATGCAGAGCCAGCCTTCAGGCCTGACGCCGGTAGCGCCAATTCAGAGCGTCAAAGCACAGCCACAGGGCGCGGCGAAGCCTCAGCAGGACATTTCCTTGGTGAGCGGGCAAAACGGCGTGGTGATGCAGTAAGCGGGGTTGAACGAAGGGCAAAAAAAATGGCGCACAATGTGCGCCATTCTTAACACAGGTACTATTACTTACGGTATTTAGTAGCCTGGTTGTCCAGACGCTGGTTAGCGCGAGCTGCGTCGTCTTTAGCAGCCTGAACGTCGGAACGCATTGCGTTCACGTCGTTGCTCAGCTGGTCAACTTTAGCGTTCAGAGTCTGAACGTCAGAAGACAGCTGATCGATTTTAGCGTTGCTGGAGCAACCAGCCAGCAGAGTAGAACCCAGGATTACCGCGCCCAGTACCAGTTTAGTACGATTCATTATTAATACCCTCTAGATTGAGTTAATCTCCATGTAGCGTTACAAGTATTACACAAAGTTTTTTATGTTGAGAATATTTTTTTGATGAGAATCCACTTAATTTTGATCGTTCGCTCAAAGAACCATCGAATTTAGCCATTTGGTTAAAAAAAGTGTGTTAAAACAGTCTTTTTTCATCGGATTCATCTTAGATTTTTCCTCTGTTAAATAGCAAATTTCGATTTGATTTTTTATTTGCTTTGGCTAACGGCAGAAATAAAAAAAGCACCCGAGGGTGCTTTTTTAGCGAATTAATTAACGTTTCTTAATTAAAGAACGTGAACGGAAGCCGTATTGGTTGTGCCGCTCGGAACCAGCGCGCCGGATACCATTATCACCACGTCGCCTTTATTTGCGAGGCCGCTTTCCAGCGCCGCTTCTTTACCCAGACGGTAGAAGTCATCGGTAGAGGCGATCTCTTTCACCAGCTGCGGTACCACGCCTTTGCTCAGCACCAGTTGGCGCGCAGTCACTTCGTTAGTGGTCAGCGCCAGGATAGTGGCGTTCGGGAAGTATTTACGCACCGCTTTAGCGGATTTACCGCCCTGGGTAGCAACCACAATCAGGTTGGCTTCCAGGTTCTCAGCGGTTTCAACCGCACCACGGCATACGGCTTCAGTGATGCGCAGTTTGCGGTTGCCGTTGTGGTTTTCCAGACGGCTTTGCATCACGCGGTCGGTACGCTCGCAGATGGTTGCCATGATGGTGACGGCTTCCAGCGGGTATTTCCCTTTTGCGGATTCACCGGACAGCATCACGGCGTCGGTGCCGTCGATGATAGCGTTCGCTACGTCACCGGCTTCTGCGCGGGTCGGACGCGGGTTCTTAATCATGGAATCCAGCATCTGGGTCGCGGTGATCACCACTTTACGGGCGCGCACGCATTTTTCGATCATCATCTTCTGAGCGAAGATCACTTCTTCAACCGGGATTTCAACGCCCAGGTCGCCACGGGCAACCATGATACCGTCAGAGGCTTCGAGGATTTCGTCGAAGTTGTTCAGGCCTTCCTGGTTTTCGATTTTGGAGATGATCTGGATAGATTCGCCGCCGTTAGCTTTCAGGTGCGCACGAATTTCTTCTACGTCGGAACGCTTACGGATAAAGGACGCCGCAACGAAATCAACGCCTTGCTCGCAACCGAAGATCAGGTCTTTTTTATCTTTCTCCGCCAGCGCTGGCAGGGCGATGGAAACGCCAGGCAGGTTAACGCCTTTGTTTTCGCCCAGGTCGCCGTTGTTCAGCACTTTACAGATAACCTTGTTGCCTTCAATGGCGGTCACTTCCATGCCGATCAGACCATCGTCTACCAGCACGGTATTGCCGACGCTCAGGTCGCTGGTGAAGCCTTCATAGGTAACCGCAACGATTTCGTTGTTACCCACGATGGTTTTGTCGGTAGTGAAGGTGAAGGTCTGGCCCGCTTTCAGAGAAACGTCGTTGCCGCCTTCCAGTTTGATGGTGCGGATTTCCGGTCCTTTGGTATCCAGCAGGATGGCTGCTTTCTTACCGCTTTTAGCCATCACGTTGCGCAGGTTCTGGATGCGCTGGCCATGCTCGTCGTAGTCACCGTGAGAGAAGTTAAGACGCATTACGTTCATGCCCGCGTCGAGCATTTTGGAGAGCATCTCTTCAGATTCGGTTTTCGGGCCGATGGTGCAAACAATTTTGGTCTTTTTCATGACAGTTTTAATCTTAACGTTGAGAAGGATAAGGGATTTTTACCCCATGGCATTGTGTGCCCTGGGCGGAAACAGGTGTCTTAAAGCGCTGGTGGCACCGTATAAGAATAGGTGACATCAAAAAAGCGTGCAGAGGAATGTATGCTGAAGTTTCAGCCGGGAAAAGGCAGGCAAAGTCATTATAAGATTTAAGGCCGTCCAATATGCTGAAACCATTCAAGTTAGAAACGGCGGTAGTATAAGGCAAACGCAACAGGAAGGAAAATGAAAACGCTGTTTCATAAAATTTTCAGGCAGTTTCACAAGTGGCTGTTATCACTGCGTTGCGTTTGAATAAATTTTGTTAATCAGAGTGTGATCGATCGCCCATTATCAACATGAGCGAAGGCCGAAATAACGAGGTTTACGCACGTTTTAAAGACGCACCTCGCGAGATGCGTCTTAGTCGCGGATTATTTGACCTTTGACACCGGGCACAGCAATTCTCGCAGAATGTGGATTCGTTGTTCGGGCGTTAAATAAAAAGGCGAGGGTGTCTGGCGACGGGGTTCATTCGCCCAGGCCTGTTTCAGGCTTTGCAGATAGTGTTCAATCATTATGTTTCTCCTCACTCGGACGCAGTTACTTTAGCGCCTGAAATACGGAAGAAAAACTGACGATATCATGTAAACTGTTCCGCATTTAATCGCCGCGCCGTCATCCCGCTCTCTCCGGCAGGTTTACTATTTTTTCCTATACTTAAGCTTTGTTCCCGAAACAGGAGAGTAATAATGACGATTCAAAAAAGCGGTCAGGCACACTGGGAAGGCGACATCAAAAGCGGTAAAGGCACCGTTTCTACCGAGAGCGGAGTGCTAAGCCAACAGCCTTACGGCTTTAACACCCGTTTCGAAGGCGCAAAAGGCACCAACCCTGAAGAACTTATTGGCGCGGCCCATGCGTCTTGTTTCTCAATGGCGCTTTCGTTAATGTTGGGCGAGGCGGGGCATAAGGCGCAATCCATTGATACCAAAGCTGTCGTATCGCTGGATAAAGCCGGTGAAGGGTTCGAAATCACCAAAGTAGCGCTGACCAGTGAAGTTTCCGTGCCAGGCGTCGATAAAAATGAATTCGACGAGATTATCCAGAAAGCTAAAGCGGGCTGTCCGGTTTCTAAAGTGCTGAACGCGGAAATCACCCTGGATTACACCCTGAAAAATTAATCGCAATCAGGCCGCCTGGCGTCAGGTGGCCCTCATTTTCCAGAGGCGTTGTTAGCGCTGGACCAATTAACGTGGATACACATGAGCAATAAGACCAAAGACGAAGAGCTGTATCAGGAGATGTGCCGGGTAGTGGGTAAAGTGGTGCTGGAAATGCGCGATCTGGGCCAGGAGCCCAAACATGTGGTGATTGCCGGTGTGGTGAGAACCTCGCTTGCTAACCACAAAATCAAACGTAGCGCGTTAACCGAAGAAGCCATGGAAAAAGTGCTTCAGGCCTTAACGCCATCGCACGGTTAATACGGTATTAAATCGTGTTGTCACTTTTTATCATCCGGTAAATTGCTCCGTTATTAATGGCGTTATTTGTTATTAATGACTGAGCAATGTTGTTTTTATCTCGCGCTTTAAATTTCATTAAATAACGAATTCTTCTCTGCTTAATCAGTGAAATTTAACTAAGTGGTTTTAATATAAGGCAAAAACAGATAAAGCGACGTGCCACGCTGGCAAACTGAAACTAGAGATTCGGATAATTGATTGGTAAAATCATTTACCTCAATGAACGGCCTTAATTCATTCATTAAATTAATTGGCCTTCGTATGTCTCTTAAAGTGAAAGCGTGAAAGTTATGATTAATTCATCAGTAAAAAAATTTATCTTCCCTGGGCTGTTGGGCGTGATTGCCCTGGCCGGTATTGGCCAGTCCGCATTGGGTTTACAAAACTGGTCGCAAACCCGCGAAGCGATTAACGTTGCTCAACAGGCTCCTGTGGTCCAGGGAACCCCGCCAGTCACGCTGGCGCTGTATAACGTGGCAGAAGCCGCTCCCCTTGCGCAGGCCAGCGCGCCAAAACTCGCTTTAGACATTAGCGGTATTATATTTAGCGATGACGCCGATTTGTCTGCCACCGTAATTAAACAAGGTGCCGATCAGGTGGTTTATCATGTGGGTGAAACATTGCAGGGTTATCCGGATGCGCGTGTAGTAGGGATTAGTAAAGATCATATTAAAGTGGATTATCGCGGCGTCGTGCAAGATGTAAATTTACCTGCGCCGGATTATGCTCACGCCTGATAAACCTTGCTAACATTCGATGAGCCAGGCTAGATAAGGAATTGTAGCGAGTGCGCAATGAGCAAAGCGATGCGAATAAAGGTTTAATCGCATCGCGTGTTTATTTCATTGACATGCTGCCAAATAATAAAGAGTAACGACGTCGCTTGTGTCTTTCTCGCGGATCATTAAAAACCCCTGAGCCGCTGGTAACGTTGCCACACTTTTTTGGCATAGCGCATGCGTAAGTCGTGGCGGCTGGCGCGGGTGCCAGCATTATAAGCGCCAATGGCTTCCCAGTTATACCCATACATCTGCACCATCTCGTAGAGAATGGATGCGCCGACCAGCACAGAAACGCAGGGATCGCGCATCAGTACGATCTCATCCACCCCAAGTTTACGCAGACGCGCTAAATGCGTACTGTTTATCTGCATCAGCCCGACATCGTAGCTGCCGTTCGTGTTCACGTTAATCGCCTCAGGGTTCATGCCCGATTCCACTTGCGCAATCGCGGTGAGCAGCCTGGGATCGAGGTCAAAATAACGCGCGGCTTCATCCCAGCACGTCGCCTGGGCCATCATACTGACGGCAAAAAGCGGTAATGCGAATAAGGCTTTCATCGTCTGCCTCCGGCCTGAAAATAACGGCATCATCTTGCGATGACGCCGTTATGGCTGACAAATTAACGTTTGATCCAGGCGTCTTTCCAGTTCAGGCCTTCACCCGGGGCATAAGCCCAGGCTGCGCCTTTACACCACCCTGCATAAGGGAACGGTTTACACTCGTAAATGCCGCCATCTTTGGCTTTTACGCGGGTACCGCCTTTGTACTGGCTGATGTTTTGCGGATAGACGTACTGGAAGTCACCACCGGAAGGTGCTGCCACCGGACTGACCTGAAGCACGGTGGCCGCCGTGTCGCTAAGCCCGCTCTGGTCAGTCACCCGTACCGTCAACGGATACGACTGGATAGCCGTGACCGACGGAGCCGTGATGGTCAGGGTGTTGGTGGTCTGGCCCGTGACCTGGCCGATGCCTGACGGAAGCGTCCAGTTCCAGTTCAACTGCGCACTGGTGCTGTCAGGATCGGTGGCGGTCGCGGTGATCACAACCGGGCTACCGCTTTGTGTCTGGAAGGTCGGAGCAAGGGTAATGGTCGGTTTCACTGGCTGCGCGGCTTCCAGCACCGTCACTGAGGTATCGGCATACGCGCTGCTTTGGCCATCGCTTACCGTCAGACGGAAAGTGTAGGTGGCGCGGGAGGCCGACGGCAGGGTAACAGTGGCGCGCGCCTGATTCGCATTGGCGAGCGTGGCGCTCGGTCCTGCGGTTTGCGTCCACTGGTAGGTCAGGGCGTTGCCGTCCGCGTCGGTTGAGCCGGAGCCGTCCAGGTTAACGGTTTGCGTACCCTGAACGGTCTGGCTGACGCCTGCGTTAGCCACCGGCGGGGTATTGGACGGCGTCGGTTCCGGCTCTGGTGTTGGCGTTGGTTGGCTACCGCCACCGCTACTTCCGCCGCCACCGGTATTGGCGCCGCTTGTTACCGTGAAGGGTGAAAAGACGTCGCTAAAAGCGTACAAAGGGGCCTTCGCGGCAGGTAGTCCACTGTTCTCCGGGCCAACATAGCCTTCTTCACCCGGCTGGTCGCGCGCCATTGACCAGATGCCGATCATACCGATTTTGCGATCCTGCGCCTGTTGCATCACCATACGGGCATCGGAGAGATAAAAGGTTTCGCCCTGCACGTCGTTATAGCCAATCATCGGCGTGGTGCCCAACATACCGTTCACTTCACTGTCACTCTTCTCAGGCCAGATTTTTTTGACCTGCTGGAACAGGTTATCCACGGCGGACGTCGCGCATTTACCGTGAATATTCTGGCCCTCTTTACCGGACGACTGGCAAACCGAATTGCCGTAGTCCATGGTCATCACGTTAATGCCGGTGAGCTCAACGCCTTTGGCTTTGGCGTCTTCCAACACGTAGATGCCTTCCGGGGTTAACCCGGTGGGCAGGATCGGCAGGGTAAACAGCAGCCCCACTTTACGTCCCTCTTTTTTCCAGCGTTCCTGAACGATTTTCAGCGCTTCATTACGGCGCTGGATAGATTCATGATCGGCAACCCAGTTCCCTTCAATATCAAAGTCGAGCACTTTCAGGTTCAGGTTATCGACTATATCGTAATAGTGGGTCTGGAGATCATTGACGTTCTTACAGGCAGCAGCCAGGGGCGAGTTGTTGGCACCGCCGATAGACACCTGAATATCCCCGCCCGCCTCACGTAGCGCCTTGATTTTGCTGTACTGGGTATAGTCATTGATGTTGTAAGCCGTACCCCAGGTCGGCAAACAGGTGTTCGCATCTTTGGCGACGACAAACGCCATGGTGTAGTGAGTGATCTTCTTGCTCAACGCCAGCGAAGCAAGGTCCGGGATGGTGTTGAGCGTAAAGTCGACATAGGGCGCATACACATGGGCAGGCCATTCATATTTCGGCGTACCTACGCGCTCTTTGGTTCCCGCCCAGTCAATATAGATGCCCCAGGGCGACGGATCGCTGGGCCGCACCTGCTGAACATTGGCCAGCGAAACGTAGGGCATCCCCTGATATTTCACCAGCGATCCGGCAGGGTAGAGCTTTTGCATATCCATGTTCTGCGCATTGGTGACTTCCTGGTCGGTCCAGACTTTTAGGGTGCCGAGCGGCTGCCACGGTTGGGCATTATCGCCGGTCGGGTTCTGGTTTTCCTCTTTAGAAGGATCGACGCCGATGTTGTAGAACAAAGACTTATAGCCCTGCCCGTTAATCAGCACGATATCGCCGCCATCGTAAATTTTGTTGGGTTCCCACTGCGGTACAGGAACATAAGCCATCCACGGATTTGGCTGGCCCGGGGCAAACGTCGACGCGCCGATGTTGGTCAGCGCTTTATAACTCACGCCGCCCACCGCCACTTTGTCATCTTTGGCATAGCTTTGCGCGCTGTTGAATTCGGGGAGTTTAGCCGCCGGCGCGCCGTTGGAAATATCACAGTTTGACGGGTTGCCGTACTGGCTTATCTCCTGGGCGGTCGCGGCACGCTGTTGCCGCCACGGATTACTGGGATCGTCAGAAGTGGGGCAGTTGCTGGCACCCACCCACCATTCGTTGCTATATACATTACCGGCAAAAATCACCTGATAAGTATCGCCGCCTTCCTGCCCGCTCCATGCTTCCAGAGCAAAGGCGGGAGCGGCCATACTGCACAGGCAAAATACGCTGATGGCTGTGGCTAGAGCTTTTCTTTTCATAGGATGACCTTCATGGTTTTACTCTGTGAATGAGCAAGGCATGGGTATCAGAGCGCATGCCTGAGGCGAGGTGCTGACGGGGCGGGCGAGCGACGCAGTGAAACCTCCACTGCGCCGCCCGTACTCTGACTCGTCATAACCTCTGCCGACGCGCAGGCTACGTCGCGGCGGCATTACCAACATTCGGGCGTGCGTGTCGTGGCGCAACACGCCCTTGTGTCTGGTTATTTACAGTCAGAGGCACCTCCTTTCACCCACACATCGGCTTTGCCTGGCTCATCACCTTTTGTCCACCATTTGGCTTTCCACTGGAAGCCTGCGTAATCCGTGGATTCGCCGCCGTTATACACGACGTCTGGTCTCCAGGACATTTTCACCTGGCTCACCAACTGCCACTGATCGGCGTCAAACCCAGGCGCGTTGTTTTGCGTCCAGTATTTCGCTTTCCAGACGAGGTTTTGGTAGCTGACGGTTTCGCCGCCGTTGTACACCTTGCTGGCTGACCAGGCCGGGTACTTGCTGGCGTTCGCATCGGTTGGTGCGGCGCAACTGCCGCCTGCGCTACCCCCGCCGCCGGTGCCGTCATCAGGCGTCGGTTCCGGTTCCGGGGTCGGTTCCGGTGACGGGCCTGGGGTCGGATCCGGTGACGGTAACGGCTCATCGTTCTCACGCGGCGTCACGGTTACGCTAACCGACTGTTGGGTACTGGTTTTACCGTCGCTGACGCTGACCGAAATGCTAAACGACTGGCTCGCGGTCACATTGGGTGCGGTAATCGTCAGGTTTGGCGTACTGTTGCCTTCCGCTGAGAACTCACCCGGCACGTTCCACTGGTAGGTCAGCGGATCGTTGTCCTGATCCTGCGCCTGTGCATGCAGATTTAACTCCTGACCCGCTTGCAGCGTGATGGCTTCAAACGGATTCACGGTAGGTGCATGGTTCGGGGCAGGCGCTTTATCCACCACCTGAATGGCAGCCGTGTTGCTCAGCCCACCGGTATCGGTGACCTTAAGCTGGAAGCCATAGGTTTTGTCAGTGGTGGTCGCCGGTGCATTGAAGGTCGCTTTCGCCGCGTTTTTGTTGCTCAGCGTCACGGTGGTGCCAGACGTCTGGGTCCAGGCATAGGTCAACGCGCTGCCTTCCGGGTCGTGAGAGCCGGAACCATCGAGCGTAACCTGGGCCGGGCCGATGACCTGCTGGTCAACGGCGACGGCGACCGGCGGCTGGTTAGTCGGCGTTGGGGTCGGCGTGCCGCCGCCTCCGCCGCTGCTTCCGCCACCCATCAGGCTTTCGTTCATCGCGTTAAGGATATCGCCGTTATCCGCGTCGATTTCCCAGGCGAACAGCCCTGCCAGCCCTTTATCGAGCACGTATTTGCCCTTCGCTGTGGTTGAGCGAACATCATCGTAAGTGATCAGATCGCCCGTGGTTTTGTTAAACAGGTACGGCGCTTCCGCGGTGGTGTCGTAGTTGTACTCCCAGCCAGAACCGTTGCGGTACTCATTAACAATTTGACGGTAATCGACTACGCCTTCCTCCCAGGTGCCTTTCACTGGGCCCGTCGCGGTGCCGCCGGTGAACGGGTTGTTGTTGGTATAGCCGTTTACGCCGGTCCAGCCGCGGCCATACATCGCTACGCCCAGCACCAGTTTTTTCGGATCAACGCCTTGCTCAAGCAGCAATTTCAGGCCGTTATCTGCGGTGTATTGCGTATCCGGCTTCCAGGTTGGGGCATAGATAGCGGTCTGGTGACCGCGATCGGCCATGCTCCAGGCACCGTAGAAGTCGTAACTCATCATAAAGATGTTATCGAGATACTGGCTGGCGGTACGGTAATCCACGTTAGCGAGTTTATCGTTGCCGACGCCAATTGCCGAGGTGAGCTTATAGGTTTTACCCGTCTCCGCTGATAGCCCGTTCAACATGGTACGCAGTTCCCGCAACAAGGCGGTATAGGTTTCCCGGTCCTGTGGCCCGCCCAGGTTGGGGTTTTCACCGCCGCCGCCCGGGAATTCCCAGTCGATATCCACACCGTCGAAGAACTTCCAGGTTTTCAGAAACTCTTTTACGGAGGCGACAAAGCGGTCGCGTTTGGTTTTATCGTTCATAAAGAAGAACGGATCGGAGAGGGTCCAGCCGCCGATAGAAGGCAGTACTTTCAGATTGGGGTTGGCGAGCTTAAGCTGCATCAGCTTTTTAAAGTTGCCTTTGTAGGGGTCGTCCCAGGTGTCGAGTTTCTCGTCAGACATCTGCACCGCAGCGTAGGGGTCGTGCAGCGTGACCTGGAAGTCCTGGCGGCCTTCGCAGGAGCGCTGGAGCGCCTGGAAGCTCTGGCCAACCGATTTGATACTGTCGTTGATCCCGTCGCCGCCGCAAATAGCGACAAAGCCATACAAAATGTGGTTGAGGTTAGCGGCGGGTATTTTGCTCACAGGATACTGGCGGCCGTAAACGCCCCATTCAGCGAAATAGGCACCCACGACCTTATCGGGATGCTGGCTAAACGTCTTGTTGTTCTCCTGCATCGCTGGCGCAAGCGGCGTCAGGTGGCTGCCGTCGGTATCGGCAACCACAATGAGTTTGTTGTCGCTTTTGGTACAGCCGCTGGCGTTACACAGTTCGACCTGAGTTTGATACCGCCCCCCTTTATTCACCGCGAACGTGGCTTTACCGCTGGCTCCCGCTGAACCCGTCCACACGGTTTTGCCGTTCATCAACACTTTGGCACTGGTGCCGGTATCACCGCTCCAGACGTTCCATTCAACGACAACGTTGACCGAGTTATTAATCTTGACCAGTTGGTTATAGGCGGTGGCGGAATCGTCTACCTGTACCAGCGCATATTTGTCATTACCGTATCCCAGCGTGGGCTTAGCCGGTAAAGCTGCCCAGGCGGGTAAAGTAATCGAGGCAATCGCAATTGCCAGCAATTTACGTTTCATTCGTTTCATTCGTGAGCCCCATATTCAGATAAGTCACTTGCCTGCCTTTATCTGCGATTAACAGAGAAAGCATGAGCACACCATTAAACTGAGTGAGAATATTTATTGTGACCGCGCTCTCCTGTAATAAGTGAGGGTTTTGCAAATAAAAGTACGGCCCGATGCGAATACTTAATTTGCCCGCTGTAGTTCCGTTGAAAAAAGACTTTAAACATTAACGCATCATTCAACCGGTGTAGTGGTAGAAAATAAAAACCCATAATCCGGCAAAGCTTAAATAACTCCCGAAGGGAAAAAGAGACGGTGTGTCACCCCGTTTGCAGCCGGCGGCGAACAGCAACCCGGTACAACTGGCGATGATGCAGATATAGGGGATCGCCTGCCAGCCAAGCCAGCCCCCGAGCGCAGCCAGTAGCTTAAAGTCGCCGTAGCCAAGCGCTTCTTTTTTCATCAGCAAACGGAAGATCCAATATATCGTCCATAAAGAAAGATACCCTGCGGCTGCGCCGATAATCGCATCGCTCAGCGCCACAGAACCGGTGGCAGTATTAAATAACAATCCCATCCATAAAAGCGGCAGGGTGAACATGTCGGGTAATAAAAAATATTTCCAGTCCATCACGCTTAATATGATAAGAAAACTCACCAGTAACCAGCCCGCGAAAATATCCAGCGGCCGGTGAAAGAGTAAAGCAATGACCGCGAACAGTAGGGCGCTTATTATTTCCACGCCAGGGATCCAGTGGGGAATAGGTTCACCACAGGAATGGCAGCGTCCGCGTAATAAAAACCAACTCGCCACGGGAATATTTTCCCACCAGTGCAAGGCGTGTTGGCAGTGATGACAGTGTGAAGCCGGAAACGACAATTGATAAATAACGCCAGTTTCACTTTGCGCCAGCCCCGGCCCCCGGGAAATCACCATGCCCAGAAAGCTGCCGATGATTGCGCCCACCAACATGGATTGGGCAAAAAACAGCAGCGTGTACTCTTCGCGCATCATCATAAAAAGTTGCTGGGGCGTATTCATGGCGCTTTCCCCCAAAACAACGTCAATTCAATTTTTAACGCGCTGTCATCTTTACCCAGCGGCGTCATTTGCACGGTATCTAACTGGACGCCCGACGTGCGGTTGAGCACGACGTACCACTGATAAAACGCGGCAAACGACACGGGCTCCAGGGTTACCGTCGCTTTTTGCCCCTGCACCGCAGGCGGCGTGTGCGGGATGTTGCTCTGCTTCAGGCTGTCGGTGATGGCCTGTTGCGGGTTGGCGACCCGCAGGCGCTGCACGCGTAAATCGTTTTCCACCACCTGCTGCTGCATCCAGGTTTGGGTGCTGTTGGCGCGATCGATCGCGGCTTTTCCTTCATCAATCGTGCCTTGCAGCGGTTGCCAGATGCCGTAAAAAATCACCACCCAGATGAAGGCGAAAAACATCAGCATCACCATCATCTTTTCTCGCCCGTTACGGGCGTTAAACCAGGCGCTGAGTTTCTGTTTCATTTTTTACCTGCCTGACTTTTCAGAACCGCAGAGAAGGTTTTATCCGCCGCGTTGTCGTTACCGCCCTCAATTTCAAAGATGAAGGTGGGTTTGGCCTGGTTCACAAACGCCTCAACGCGCGCTTTGCTGGGGGCGGTGACATCAACGGTGAAAATCCGTTGGGCATTCTCGTAGCGAATGACGCCCATCTGAATGTCGGTAAATGCGCTCTTTGTGCGATCCAGCTGGGCGATGTCGAAAAAGAAATCGCGCGGCGGGTTTTTAAGCTGCTGGGTAAAGTGGTACTTCAAATTGGTTGTGAAGTTCGCACGCGGAAAATAGTCGGCAAATGTCGCCTGGACCGATTGCTCCGCTTCGTTCTGGCGGGTTTTGATCTGCCAGAAATTGGCGAGTTGCGGCAGCAAACTGAGCAGCAGCGCCAGCACCACGGTGCCGATCAGCGGTTTGCGCCAGCGGCGTATTTCGTCTTTTAAATCTGCCTGCTGGCCGAACGGGCCGTGCAGCATATTCAGTTTCTTCGCACGCAGTTCCGGTTGGATCAGCAGCAGCGGATGCTGCCAGGGATTCGCTTCCACCGCCGTGCTGAAGTTAGCGGGCATTTCGCCGTAGCACTGGTGATTGCCTTCACCCAGGCGCTCAAACACGACGGGTAACAACGGCGCGGCAATCACCGTTGCCTGCGTTTCGCTTTGCCGGATCCACCATTCATCTTCCAGCGCCACAAAGGTTACCCCGTCATTATTCAGCGGCAGCAACAACGCGTCCGGCACGGCTTTGATGACCTCTAAACCCGCATCGTGACAGGCGTCGATCCAGCGCTGGAGTTGGGTGGCGTTAACGGCCACCGCCACCACCTGATTGCCCACTTTGCGCACCGGGGTCCAGTGCAGATCTTCCACATCACCCATCAGCGTCTCTTCAGCCAGCCAACTGTACTGTGGCGTCTGGCTGAACGGCCCTTTTTTCACCAGCGTAAATTCACGGAAGATCGCTTCGCTGGCGGGGATCAGCAGGCATACCGATTTGGCGAGCGGGTGTTGTGACAACGCGCTTAACTGCGCCCAGCCATTCAGTTGCGCGGGTTCGTCCGGCGAACCGGGAACGCACCACCAGACAATATCGTCGGGTTTCGAGCCTGGCCTGATGAGTAATGCTTCTTTCATTGGCGCATTCCTTTTAATCGACAAGGCGATAACGGCGGGACCACAGCATCTGGTTGCCCGCCTCTGCGTTGATATACAGGCCGTCAGCGCTACGCAGCGTTAACGAGTCCGTTTTACCGATGTGGTACACGGTAAAAAAATGGCTGGTGGTGGTGATATATGAGCCCAAATTTACCGACTGGCTTTTCACCGGAAACTGTTTTTCGAGTTGCTCTTTAAAGCTGTCCACGGTTTCCCAACCGGTTTCCGGGCGCTGATCGATAAGGCGCATCACGTCTTCCGGCGTCAGATTGCCGAAGAACAGGGCAGAAAGCAGCGGAGCCTGGTCGCGCCCGAGGGTATTCACATTTACCGCGGTTTGGGTGGTCGGCAGCGCACAGAACAGCTTTGCCACGCGCGGGTAATAACCGATCGGGAAATCGGGCAACAGTTTTATCTCGCTGATGGAGTACATCATCTGACGCGCTGGCACGCGCGGCGGTTTTTGGGCGGCGTAGGCCTGGGTGTAATCAATGGCGCTGGCAGTGGGATCGCTATTTTCAATTCCCAGATAATCGCTGAGCTGTTTGTAGAGCGTCTCGGCGGTCATCGGGTTAATCCCGGTACTGTTGAGCAGGTATTCCACCACTTTTTTGCGCTGTTCTTCCTCAGACAAACCGGCATTGGGGTCGGCGTTGTCCGGTGTGGCGTTGGCTGTGGCGGTCGGAGTTGCCGCAGCGCGCTCTGGCGAAGGGAGTAGGGAATTGACGTTGAAACAATTTTGCCCGTCAACCACTTCGCTCTTCACCACCGCGCCGTCAACGTCGGTTTCCAGCGTTTCGTCCCAGAGCTGCTTGAAGGCTCCGGCTTTCTGCGGATCCGCCATGTCTTTCTCCAGCGCGCGACGAATCTGGCTGTCGGCGCTGAGAATGGCCCAGCGCAGCTTCTGCTGGCTGATCTGGTACTGAATACGTTGCAGATTGCCGGTAAATTGCTGGCTTATCCGCGCGGCCATCACCGACATCAGCACTAACAGGATCAGCACCACCAGCAACGCGACGCCGCGCTGACGTTGTTCACGAGTTTTGCTCATTGCGTGCCTCCTTGTGGTTGTGCGGGTGTTTGTCCTGCTGCGCCTGACGGGGCTTGCGCCTTGTTGTCAGCGGGTGCGGCAGTGCCGTCTTGCGTATCGGGTTCGGCGTTTGGCTGTTCCGGGTTCGCCGCAGCGTCTTCGCTGCCTGCGTTGGTGGTCAACGGCGGCCATCCGTCGGTGGCGACAAACACCCAGCGCCACTGCTCGTCGTTTTCCATAGTCAGGGTCAGCTCAACGCCCTGCGGGATGTCGGTTTTGCTTTCCCAGTTGGGCCGCCATCCGTCCTGGAAAAAGCGCCATTGCACGGCTTTCACATGTTCCAGCACCGGCACCCGCGTGCCCTGGGTAGCCGAGGCCATATCAAGGGCAGGGGAGAATTCCCGCCACAGCGTGTTCTTATCCAGCAGCCAGGTAACGCGTAAAATGTCCGGCTCTGCGGGGCGTCCAAATGCGGCCAGGTTGTCCTGGGTGGTAAAGGCAATCGCCTGCTGCTGCTGATGAAACGCGCTATCGTCACCATGAACCGGGCGAGGCACCATTTGCGTCATGTCGCGTTCAAGCCGGCTGTAGGTCAGTTGCAACTGGCTCAGGTTCGCCGTCTGCTTATCGGTAAACGCGGCGTTTTCCATGGCCCCGTGGATAATTTGCCAGGCCATCATGCTGATCATCGCAAAGACCATCAGGGCAATCATGACTTCCAACAATGTGAAGCCCTGTTGGCGGCGAACCCTGCTATTCATCGCTGCTCCAGACGGATGCATCCGATAACGTCACCAGCGCACTTGCATTCTCTTCCGGCGGGTAAACCGAGACCTGATTAGTGGGTTTACCGGCTTCGTCTTTCACCATTTGCGCCTGCCAGCGCCACGCCTGTCCGCCCATAGTGACCGTATCTTGCTGCGGCTCCTGGGTGAATTTATTCGAGGACAGATGTGCCTCGGCAATGATATTTTCCGCTACCCAACTCGCCCGTAATACATCGCCAAGCCGCCCGGTATAATTGGTGCTCACGCTGATGGTGTTCATCAACGCCAGTGCGGCGGTGGAAAAAATAGCCAGCGCAACCATGACTTCCAGCAATGTCATTCCAGATTCACGGTGCGCCATAGTTATTCCTTATTGACCAGGGTGATCGGCATTGCGCCCTTTGACACAACATCAAAGCCTTGCTGTTCCCCGATAGCGCTGAGCGACAGCGTAAAGGCGCTGGCCTCGCCATCCGGTAAAAACAGGATCTGCGGCGGCGACGCCAGGGATTCCGCAAGGCGTTGCGGCACCAGCGCAATCCGCACATTGTCCGGGAACTCGCCCCGGGTAGTGACGCGTCCTGCATCCAGCGGACGCCAGGCGGCGGCCTGGTCCGTCGGCACATCGTTGTGATTAAGCTCAACCAGCAGAAACTCCCGGTCAGTCATCACCATCCCGATGATGTTGCCCTCCATCACGGCCCGTGATGATGCGTATTCCAGCAGCGTTTTAAATTGCTGCCCGAACACGCCAGGCCCGCTGCGATCCGGGATGGTCATCACCACCAGCAGCGCGCTGCTGGCGAAGATCATGACGGCCAGCATCACCTCTAATAAGGTGAACCCCCGTTGTCGCGTGGCGATCATTTTTGTTCCTGCCCATCGCCCGGTTTTTTATCCAGGGTCCAGTTAGTCACATCATCCGGGGTATTCGGTTCGGCATCCGGGCCGGAAGAAAAGACATCGATCGGACCATGTTCGCCGGGGCTAACAATTAAATAGTCATTGCCCCAGGGGTCTTGCGGCAGACGTTTGATATAACCGTCCGAGCGATAGTTATCCGGCACCGGAGATAATTCCGGTTTGGTGACTAAGGCATTTAATCCCTGTTCGGTCGTCGGGTAGCGGTGATTATCCAGTTTGTACATATCGAGCGCGTTTTCTAAGGCGATAATATCGCTGACCGCTTTTTGTTTATCTGCGCGCTCTTTGTTGCTCATTAAATTGGGCACCACCATACTGGCCAGAATGCCCAGGATAACGATAACGACCATTATTTCCAGCAGGGTGAAGCCACGTTGATGACGTAATTCCCGAGCGGCGTTCATTGATATTTTCATAGCGTTTCTCATCCCACCATATTGTTAAGTTGCAATATCGGTTGCAGAATCGACATCACGATAAATAACACGACACTTGCCATTGTAATCACCAGCACCGGTTCGAAGATCGCCAGCGTCAGGGTGATGCGGTGCTGCAATCCTTTGTCCTGGTTATCGGCGGCCCGCTCCATCAGTGGGCCCAGTTCGCCGCTCTCCTCGCCGGACGCCACCATATACAGCATCATCGGCGGAAATAGCTGGGTTTGTTCTAACGAAGAATTTAATGTTGCCCCCTGGCGGACTTTATCGGCGGCCTCTAATAACCGTTCGCGGACAAATAAATTCTCCAGGCCATCAACGGAAATGATCATCGCTTCTAATAACGGCACGCCGCTGGCCTGTAATATGCTCAGGGTGCGTATATATCGGGCGCTGTTAATCGCCCGCACCAGTTTCTGTAATGGGGAGGATTTCACCTGCCAGCGGTGATAGCGCATTCGGTTATTGCCTTTTTTAAGCCAGAATCGAAAGCCAATAATTGCTCCCACTATCGCCACCAGAATATACAGCCCGTAAGCGGTTAAAAAATCACTCACCACAATTAAGGTGCGGGTAGTAAATGGCAGTTCCTGTTTCATTTGCACAAACTGGCCCACAACCTGCGGCACAACGGCAACCAGCAAAATACTGATAACGGTAATGGCAACAATAGTCAGCGTAATCGGGTAGACCATCGCCTGCGTTAATTTACTCTTCATCTGCTGGCGGATTTCGTTATAGTCCGCCAGCTTATCCAGCACGCTGCCGAGATGACCGGTTTTTTCACCTGCGGTCACCAGGGTGCGATATAAGTTGTCGAAAGTTTGCGGATATTCCGCTAGCGCTTCCGACAGTGAATGCCCTTCAACCACTTTTTCGTGCACCGATACCAGCGCCTGGGCGAATTTTTTATCTTCCGTTTGCCGGGCGATGACCCGCAACGCGCTTTCCAGCGGCAAGGCGGCATTAGTAAGCGTCGCCAGCTGGCGGGTAAACAGCGCCAGCGAATTGCTGGAGAACTTCTTCCCGCGCGCGGCCTTACCGGCTCCCGGCGCGGCGGTTTCTTCTATGCTGACCGGCGTCATGCCCTGTTCGCGCAGATGCTGGCGCACCTGGCGCGGCGTGTCGGCCTGCATTGTGCCGCGCTCGGATTTGCCATTCGGCGTCGTGGCTCGCCAGGCATACCAGGCCATTACTCGTCGTCTCCCTGGCCGGTGGTGGTCACGCGCAGCACTTCATCCAGCGAGGTGATCCCTTGCACCACTTTCAGTAAGCCGTTCTGGCGCAGGCTACGGGTGCTTTTGCGCAGGATCGGCTCCATGGTCATCTCATCCTGGTTATCGTTTATGGCGCGCCGCAGTTCGGCATCCATCACCAGAAGTTCGTGGATGCCGGCGCGGCCTGCATAGCCGTTGTTACGGCACTTTTCGCACCCTTGCGCCGCCCAAACCTGTTTCGGCGGGTAGGGCATAAAATCGAACATTTCGGCTTCCTGTGGCGTCAGTTCTACCGGCTGTTTACAGTGCTGGCACAGCCGCCGTACCAGGCGTTGGGCCACGACGCCGAGCAGCGACGATCCGATTAAAAACGACTCCAGCCCCATATCCCGCAGGCGGGTAATTGCGCCGGTGGCGCTGTTGGTGTGCAGGGTCGACATTACCAGGTGGCCGGTGAGCGAAGCCTGAACCGCGATTTGCGCCGTTTCGCTGTCGCGGATTTCCCCAACCATCACCACATCGGGGTCCTGGCGCAGAATGGCGCGCAGGCCACGGGCAAAGGTCATATCCACGCGCGGGTTGACCTGGGTTTGGCCGACGCCTTCCAGCTCATATTCAATTGGATCTTCAACGGTGAGGATGTTGCGCTGGTTGCGATCGAGAGAGGAGAGCACCGCGTACAGGGTGGTACTTTTCCCCGAACCGGTCGGACCGGTGACCAGAATGATCCCGTGGGGTTTGGCGATAAATTCCTGCATATAGTGCAGGTCTTCTTCCGATAACCCGAGCTGCGTCAGGTTCATCTGCATTTTGGATTTATCCAGCAGACGCATAACCACGCGTTCGCCATACTGCGACGGGATGGTCGAGACGCGCACATCAATGGCGCGTTTGCCAATGCGCAGGGAAATACGGCCATCCTGTGGAAGCCGTTTTTCGGCGATATCCAGTTTGGACATCACTTTAATACGGGACACCAGCAGCGGAGCCAGCTTGCGCGCGTGCTGCAATATCGATTGCAGCACGCCGTCCACGCGAAAGCGGATGCTGAGGGTTTTCTCGAAAGTTTCGATATGGATATCGGACGCGTTTTCTTTTACCGCTTCGCCAAGAATGGCGTTAATCAGCCGGATGACCGGGGAATTTTCGTCGTTTTCCAGCAGATCTTCGTTATCCGGGATCTCCTCGGTCAGGGCCATCAGGTCGATATCCGCATCCATGTCCTCCATGATTTGCTGAGACATGCCGGTACTTTGCTGCCAGATACGCGCCAGGATCTCGTCAAAGGCTTCTGGCGTCAGGATCACCGGTGCAAACGGGCGCTGTATCATGCGCTGCATTTCCAGCAGCGCGCTCAGGGGCGTGTGCTCGCGGATATAGATCTGTTCATCAGCCATGACAATGCCGTTTTCCCGGGCATAGCCATAAGAGCAAAAAGCTTTACTGGTCGAGTCCATAAATCGCTCCCGGGTTTAATTACGGAACGGGTTACGACCTTTCGGGGTCGTTGGGGCAACGGTCGAGCTCGGTACGACGGCGGGCGATGTCCCTTCCGGGTAAAGCGGCAGCGTTTTCGGATCGTTGGGTGGCAGAATGCCGAGCTTTTTCTCTTCCTGACGATTCAGTTGCTCATCTCTGGAGTAGTTGTATTTAGACCGCGATGAGTTGCGGTAATCGACATCGTTGCGCAGCACGGTTGGACGGATAAATACCATCAGGTTGCGTTTGCCCTTGGTATTACTGGTGTAGCGAAACAGTTGACCAATCAGAGGGATATCACCCAGCAGGGGAACTTTTTGTACCGTTTGGGCGGTTAAATCTTCCACCAGCCCGCCCAGTACCACGGTCTGTCCATCCCGGACCAGCACTTCGTTGTTGATGGTTCGGGTATTGAAGGTGGGGCCAAGGGCGCTATTGGTGGTTGTCGCATCGACGCTGGAAACTTCCTGTTCGATTTTGAGCTGGACCGAGTTGTCATCATTAATCAGCGGCGTAACTTTCAATTTGGTACCGATTGTTTTGCGTTCCACGGTATTAAACACATTATCCCCGGTGGTACTGGCCTGGGAGCCGGACAGCACCGGCACATCCTGGCCGACGTTGAAAGACGCTTCTTTGTTATCCAGCGTCACAACGCTGGGAGTCGACAAGATGTCGTTTTTGGTGTCAGACGCAATAGCGGTGAGCAGCACGCCGAAATCGCCGTTAAAGAAGCCGGTGGCAATCCCGTTATAGCTGTTCAGCACGCTGGTGAGCGGGTTGGTGACGGTCAGACGGCCATCAATGTCACGCTGATCCAGACCCATTTTCACCCGGTTAATCCCCATGCCGGTGCCGGTAAACTGCGATATACCGTGTTCGGTCATCCATTGGATCCCGAGATTCATTCCCTCGCCGTTTTGTACTTCAACGATAATCGCTTCGACCAGCACCTGGGCGCGGCGAATATCGAGCCGGGCGATAACCTGTTCAAGAGACTGCATCACATCGGGCTGGGCGCTGATCACCAGCGCGTTGTTTTGATCGTCGGCGGTGATGTTGAGATCGTTGCCGCCGCCGCTGGCGCTGGCGCCGGGGCTGGCGGGGGTTTTACCCGGCGCGCCGCCTTTGGCCTGGTCGCCCTGGATTTTGTCGCCTATGCCGTTTAGCACGTTGGCGATTTTGGTGGCGTTGGCATATTTCAGATAGAAAACGCGGGTTTTCCCTTCACTGACTTCGTAACGATCGAGCTGGGTTATCAGGCGGCGGGTGCGCTCGCGTGCCGACTGCGAGCCGCTGATGATCAGCGTATTGGTACGGTTATCCGCCACCACTTTGGCGGCGAGCTGGGGGGCGCTCTGGCCTTTTTGCTCTTCGTTGGTGAGATTGTTGAGCATGTCGGCAATTTCTTTTGCGGTCCCGTAGCGCAGCGAAATGGTTTCTCGCTGCTGTGCCCCCGAGGCATCCACGCGTTTAACCAGATCCACCAGCCGGTTAATCACGGATGCCTTCCCGGTAAGCAGCAGGACGTTCGACGGTTCGTAATTGACCACGTTACCGATGCCGGACGCATCGTTGAGTTGACGCAGCAACGGTGCCAGATCCCTGACCGGCACGTTCACCATTTGCACCACGCGGGTAATAATCTCATCACCTTTACCGGGATTCTGGCTATCAGCGATGGGGACACCCGACGTTTTGGCGACTGATGAGCGAACCACTTTCAACATGCCGTTATCCATCGGTATCGCCGTAAAACCATATAAGTCCAGGACGCTCAGGAAAAACTGGTAATATTGTTCCTGGGTCAATAAATCGTAAGTTCGTACTGAAATTGTTCCCTGAACCGAAGGGTCGACAAGTATCGTTTTATTCAGGTTCTTTCCGGCGATATCAATAAATTCATGAATGTCAGTATTTTTAAAACTGGCACTAAAGTCAGCTGCGGAAGTCGTTGAAGTGCAGAAAAGCATACCCACGCAGAGCAGGGTTATCCGTCTGAATTTATCGTTCATATTGGGCGGCGCTGTGTCAGGGGAATGTAAAGATTTTTTAGTTCAAGAGTTTTGGAATGTCTAGAAATAAATTTTCGCAAATATTAACTTTGGATCTTATCTCGCTGATTTATTAAATATAATATTTTTGGTTATTCACAGGTAAAAGCAAGGTTATTTTTTTAGATAAAAGTACCCGTCATTTTATTTTAATTCGCGTGCTAATTTATTTTTTGTTTTAGCGTTACCGATGAAATGGGTAGCTAAATTAATCGACGCTAAGCGAATGTAAAACAGGCTGCTTCGCCTGAATGATTAAAAATTTTATTTGATAATGAAAAAAATGTCCGCCGACTGCGTAACGCAGGCTTATACATCAGGGAAAAACCGTTTGTTATCTGAGGGGAGACAGCTTTTTTGTTATTTCGACTTATGCATTTTGCGCCATTAAATCAAACAAGAAAGAAAGTAGCTATTTATATACATGTGTGATTTTAAACGGATTTTAAATAAAGTGACATTTCTTGACATTGCCGGGCATTCAACCTATAGCTGTAAGTGTCGTTTAAAAACGATCGAAAAAATTCCGCACTACTTTCATTAATAAAAGAAAGGCGGGTGCAGAAAGCCTATTCAATGGATGTTTCAGCGCGGTTTTCGAAATGGAATTCATATTTGTTTCATTCCAAATGATAAATGTGGAGTAAAAGAAATATGTATCTCACACATTTCGGTTTCGCCGAGGCACCCTTCAAAGAACTCCTGTTTCAGGAGGCGAAGCAGCGCAGTTATATAAATTACTTTGCGGGCGTTGAGCTTATGCTGGCGCATGCCTGCAACGAATCAGACAGCATCGGGCTGTATGGCGACGATGAAGCGATTATCTCGGCGCTAATAGCGCGGTTACGCCTGCACAGTGAATTGCCAGGCTGCCTGGTGGAATTAACCCATAACCTTTCGGCGAAAGATTTCGACAAAAAAATTGCAGACTGTATCGGTTTCACAGATAAAAATAGCATGTGGGACAGCCGTTATTTACTGATATTACATATTGTCGATAATTTTACGCTCGTACATAAACGTATTTTACGTAAGCACCTTGATAAAGCGCGTAATCAGGGCGCTGACATTGTCATATTGTTGGCAGGCAGTAAATCGCTCGCGGAAACACTAAAAACAACGCCAGGCATGTTGGCGGAAGTCAATACCTCTATAACGGTCCGGGCGCCTCATTATCATGAGGTCCGCCGTTGGTTCGCTTATCAGCATCAATGGAATGGTCGGGAAGCGTTGCTGTTTTCTGACTGGCAAATTCGCAAAATCTACTCACGGTGTCATGGCAAGCTTTCTCTGATTAGCAAAGTGGCTGATTTTACCTTGCTGGCCGCTTTTGCTGAACGCAGTACCTGTATCAAACCGCGCCACTTGAGGGGTGCGCTAAAAGAACTCACCCTTGAAAAACGCCACTACGCGCTCGGCATGGCCGCCAGCGTGCTGTGGTTGGGCGCTTTTATCGCGGCGGGCTGGCATGTATTGCCGCACACGTCGCCCTTATTGCCACTCCCTGCAAGTTGGGCGCAACAGCCGCCCGAGCCTACGGCCAAACCCCTCGATAAAATTGAGGACGCGTTAGATCAACCCGTCGCAGCGATGCGCCAGCTCTTCCGGGTATGGGGATATGACGTTCCGCTCGAAGAGGCGTTTTGCGAAGAGGCCGGGCGGGCGAAGTTGCAGTGCAAGCGCGGAGAGAGCCCGGTGTCCGCTCTTGAGAAAAACGGGTATCCCTGGCTTGCGGAGCTGCGCGTGGGTGAACAGGTGGGATATGCCAGCGTGGTACGCAGCGGACCGGCAGATATGGATTTACTGATGGGCAACAAAACCTGGCAAGTCTCGCGCGACTGGTTCAAACGCGCCGCTACCGGGAATTACGTCTTACTGTATCGCCTGACCCCGCAAGGCAATAGCAAAGTGGATGCGAAAAGCGACGCCAGTGAAATTGCCTGGCTCAATAAAATGCTCAGCCGGGCGTTGATGAAACCTAAAAATAGCGCGCCCGGATGGTCTGCCGCGCTGGTAGACAACATCAAAGAATTCCAGCGCAAAAAGGGGATAAAAGTTGACGGACAAATCGGTGAGAGCACGCTGATGAAGCTGCTTATCGCCTCCGGCGAATCGCCTGGGCTTATCCGTGATAAAGACGCCTCCGGCCATACCCTGCAATTGCAAAAAGTCCAGACCCAGGAAACTAAACCACAGGACACTGCAACCGAGCTGGCAGCGGTAGCCGTCAAACAATAGGGGGCTGAACATGTCCAATATCCGCACTGCGGCGTATGAAAGTCTGCAAACTAACCGTGGGGTTCGTCTGGCCAGTGGCCCACGGGCCTGGAAAAGCTATAGCCTGTTGCTGCTGGCATTCGGCATTGGCGGGATTGCCGCCGCGGTGGGCGGCAGTTATTTGCATCTTTACTGGGATCTGCGCAACCCGCCACCGCCGCCGGTTATCCACGCGGCGCAGCCGGAAACTCAGGTCTCCGATGTGCATTATGTCTATACCACCAAAGCGCTGCCGGTGACCCAGGGTGATGTCAGCGATCTCAAAAACGCGCTGTTCGCCGCTTCCCCGTTGCTGAAGCCGCTTAATACACCGCCTGAAAATGACGCCCCCACGTTCCAGGAAAGCGCGTTGATGTCACCGCCGGACGGCAGTTCAGATGAAATTTCGGCAAAACTGAGAGAAAAACTGGCGATGGCACTACGCGAACAGAGCCGCGAATATAACTCTGCGGTGCCGCAGGGTGTCATGGATGAAGCTGTCCCGGCCGCCACGCGCGATGCCGAGAATGGCAGCGAACAGCGTACTGACGATCCGCCGGATGTCATGCGCCAACGTCTGCCGTATCTAAAATATCAGTCACATATGTACTCATCAGACGGCAGTAAAAGCCGCGTCAAACTCAACAACCATCTTTACCAGGAGGGCGATAGCCTGGCGAAGAATGTGGTGATCAGCAAAATCACCACCGATCAACTGATTGTAAAAATCGACGGGAAACCCTACTCGTTACCTTCGCTTAAGGACTGGAAACCCTAGCGGTTGCCGTCCTTGACCGGTTGAATACGCATATCCACAAGGATAAATGATGACAATATCCGTCAATGAAGCCGAGTCCTGGCTAAGATTGTTGGCGCGAAGTGCGTCAACGTTTGGTCTGACCTTAAATATCGCCACCATCCGGCAGCAGTTGTGCATGGAAAACATGACCCAGCGCGACAAATTGCTTGAGCGACTGGCTGTGTTAATGGGGCTGGAGCTGAACTGCGTAAAACGTCATGGCCTGAGTTGGGGCAATGAGATGCTGCCGGTTATCCTCATGCTTGAGGACGGCACACTGGCGTTAATTGAGAACGTCAGCCGTCAGGGCATAGCGACGTACTGGGTATGCCAGGGCCGGGATCTGCTCCGCCAGGGATCGCTACGAAAACTATTGAGCCATGCGCAGGACGATGTGGTCCTGATAGGCACTATGCCGCGCAAGCGGTACGCCCGGACTGACGAATCTTTAACGCCGTGGAAGCGACTTTGGTTCTGGCGTCATTTTCGCGTGCAGGGAAGCGTAACGGGCGATATCAGTCTTGCCAGGGAATGTGGAGTGGTTTGAAAGCGAATAAACCGGTGAAACGGAACTGAACGAAATGGTGCGTTCGATTGGACTCGAACCAACGACCCCCACCATGTCAAGGTGGTGCTCTAACCAACTGAGCTATGAACGCATTACTGTGTGACAGCGGAGACGAATATTAGCGGCACCCCTGGAGGCTTGCAAGGGGAAAATGGCAATTTTCTTCCACATTTCACGCGATTGCTGAGCAACTGCGCAAAACGGGGAGAAAGTAATCAGCGCCTTAGCGTGAAATGAAAAAGGGCATCCGAAGACGCCCTTAACGGTTAGCGCGCTGCGCGGTGCAATATCACCGACGACGGCTGGCGTTGCAGGAAGCGCATCCGCAGCATCATCAGGATCGCCGCCGAGGTCAGGCCGATAATAAAGCCCATCCAGAAACCCGCCGGACCCATCGGCTCGACTACCCAGTCGGTCAGAGCCAGAATGTAGCCGCTCGGCAGCCCCAGCACCCAATAGGCGGTGAACGTAATAAAGAAAATCGAGCGGGTATCTTTATAGCCACGCAGAATGCCGCTGCCGATCACCTGGATTGAGTCGGAAATCTGATAAATCGCCGCCAGCAGCATCAACTGGGTGGCGAGCGTGATAACCGCTGGATTATCGTTATACAGCAGGGCGATAGGCTCGCGGAAAATCACGGTAAACAGGGCGGTGAACACCGCCATGCAGACGCCCACACCCAGCCCGGTCCTGGCTGCGGTTTGCGCCTCCAGCGTCGACCCCTGACCCAGACGGTAACCCACGCGGATTGTCACCGCCGCGCCGAGTGACAGCGGTAAAACGAACATCAGCGAGCTGAAGTTAAGCGCGATCTGGTGCCCGGCCACGTTAACAATCCCCAGTGGCGATACCAGCAGCGCTACCACGGCAAACAGCGTCACTTCGAAAAACAGCGCCAGCGCGATGGGCAGGCCCAGTTGGGTCAGGCGCTTAAGCACCGCCCAGTCCGGTTTCTGGAAGCCTGACGTACTGTGGATATCGCGCATTGAACGGGCGCGGGTGACGTAAGAACGCATGGCGATAAACATCACCCAGTACACCGACGCCGTCGCTACGCCGCAGCCGACGCCGCCCAGTTCCGGCATGCCGAAATGACCGTAAATAAAGATGTAGTTCACCGGGATATTAACCAGCAGGCCGATAAAGCCCATCACCATACCGGGTTTGGTTTTTGCCAGCCCTTCGCACTGGTTACGCATCACCTGAAAGAACAGGTAGCCCGGCGCGCCCCACAGCAGCGCCCGCAGGTAGCCAACGGCTTTATCCGCCATCAGCGGATCGATATCGTGCATGGCATGAATGATGTAACCGGCATTCCACAATACGAACATCACCAACAGTGACACCATTCCTGCCAGCCAAAAACCCTGCTGAATTTGATGCGCCACCCGGTCGCGCCGCCCTGAACCGTTAAGCTGGGCGATAACCGGCGTGAGCGCCAACAGCAGTCCGTGACCAAACAGAATGGCGGGCAGCCACACAGACGTACCAATGGCGACGGCGGCCATATCGGTGGCGCTGTAACCACCGGCCATGACCGTATCGACGAACCCCATGGAGGTTTGGGCGATTTGCGCGAGGATCACCGGGATCGCCAGGGCTAATAACTGACGCGCTTCGACAAAATACTTCTGCACGAGAACACCTTTTATATTGTTGTTATTTGACAAAACAGAAAGCCGCCAAACGTGGCAGCAAGAAGAGGTTGCAGGGGAATAGTCAGACTATTGTAGCGGGAGTTCATTATTAAGCCAGTGAATTGTGCAACCTACTGGCATGCGCAATTTTCACCTGTTATTGTGCATGCATTATGTGAATGGCACCTCGCCAGTTTACTGTTATTCAGGAGTTAGCCTTATGTTTACCGGTATTGTCCAGGGCGTGGCGAAAATTATCGCCATTGATGAAAAACCGAATTTCCGCACCCATGTGGTGGAATTACCGCCGTCGCTGCTGCCGGGCCTTGAAACCGGCGCATCGGTCGCGCACAACGGCTGTTGCCTGACTGTCACGCAGATTGATGGCAACCAGGTAAGCTTTGATTTAATGAAAGAAACCCTGCGAATCACTAATTTGGGCGAGCTGGCCGTCGGCGATAAGGTGAATATCGAACGCGCCGCGAAATTCAGTGATGAAATTGGCGGACATTTGATGTCTGGCCATATTATGACCACGGCGGAAGTATCCAAAATATTAACCTCGGAAAATAACCGCCAAATCTGGTTTAAGCCGCAGGACGCCACCCTGATGAAGTATATCCTGCATAAAGGATTTATTGGCATCGATGGTATTAGCCTGACGGTAGGCGAGGTGACCGCCACCCGCTTCTGCGTCTATTTAATTCCCGAGACGCTTCAGCGCACCACGCTAGGAAATAAAAAGCTCGGCCAGCGGGTTAATATTGAAATCGATCCGCAAACCCAGGCGGTGGTGGATACGGTAGAACGCGTACTGGCGGCGCGTGACGCGGCCGCGATAATCCCTGACGCATAAGCCACAAAAAACCCCGGGAAACCGGGGTTTTGTTTAGCGCGCCACGCGTAAACCGTTTTCGATCCCACGGCTAAATACCACCTGCCAGAGTTGCAGATCCCGGGCGCGAAACGCCCCGGCGCAGGCGTTCAGGTAATAGCTGAACATGCGTTTAAAACGTTCTGAATAATTGTCCGCAAGCGATGGCCACGCTTCCATAAACCGCGCATGCCAGGCCATCAGGGTTTTATCGTAATCTGCACCGAAATTGTGCCAGTCCTCCATCACAAAATGGCGGGCGCTGGCGTCGGCGATATGGCGCACAGAAGGCAGGCAGCCGTTGGGGAAAATATACTTATCGATCCACGGGTCGACGTTGTTATCCGTTTTGCGCGAGCCGATGGTATGTAATAAGAAAATCCCGTCGGGTTTAAGATTACGGTTCACCACCTCGAAATAGGTGGCATAGTTTTTCGGGCCGACGTGTTCAAACATGCCTACCGAAACGATACGGTCAAAGCGATCGTCCAGTTCGCGATAATCCTGCAACAGGATAGTGACGTCCAGCCCCTGGCAGCGGTCCCGCGCCATTTTCTGCTGCTCGGCGGAGATGGTCACACCGGTCACCGAGACGCCATATTCCCGCGCGGCGAACTCCGCCATGCCGCCCCAGCCGCAACCGATATCCAGTAAACGCATCCCCGGTTCTAACTGGAGTTTTTCACACACCAGCCGCAGTTTATCGCGCTGGGCGTCGGCGAG
The DNA here is from genome assembly GCF_032062175.1 of Atlantibacter sp. Taxonomy (NCBI): domain Bacteria; kingdom Pseudomonadati; phylum Pseudomonadota; class Gammaproteobacteria; order Enterobacterales; family Enterobacteriaceae; genus Atlantibacter; species Atlantibacter sp. The sequence goes on along the minus strand of NZ_DAMBQK010000009.1, from coordinate 35,644 downwards.
ATTGTCAGCCGTTTTCCAGTAGCCGCAGGAGTATTGCATCTGCCCGTCCAGCATCAGGCTGAACAGATCGTTGCCTAAATCGTAGTGCTCTTTACCCACCCTCCAGGCGCGTTTTTGCGTCTGAAGATTGAAGATCCGCGCGCTCAACACCCGCAAGGTATCTTTAAAATGGGTCGGCAGTTGGTTTTCCAGGCCCGCTTTAATCACGTTGGTAAAAAACTGGTCCAGCCGTTCGCACTCCCACCAGCCGTCCATATAGCTTTCGCCGAGACCGAGCGATCCCTGTTGCAATACGCGTTTATAAAAATCGGGATTTTTGACCTGGAGATCGGTGGGAGAAGGGCCATTAATGGCGACACCCGCTTTGCTCAGCAGGTCATTAACAATACGGAACCACTGATTGTCCCGTAGCTCGACTTCTTCTATACACGATGAACTCATAGCTTCTCCATCACTGTGCGGTGAACATCGCCCTGAATGCAGGGCGTCGAGAAATCGCGGGATAATCCGCGAGCCTGAAATCCGACGAGAACAGAGGAAGGGAGAAGGCCCTTACCTTAAAGGCCGTCCGTGGTGCTAAATGAAAATCCGTAGAGACTTTTATTTTTAAAAGACTGCCAATCAGTATAGAACTCACCCAACAGACGTTCAATAAAAAATGATTAGCAGTCTAATTAAATTTGCAAGGCGGATCAGACGCTTTGCGATGAGGTTGCAGGCTCACGCAGCCGCGCGGTTGCGCGGTCAGTGGCCTGCATGCGATAGCCCAGAGCGACAATCAGCACGGTAGACAGCATCACGCTGGTGGTAGAGAGCAATGGTGCGGAAGAGACCAACCAGGACACTGCCAGGCTGGCAATAAAGCACAAGCCCAGCTGCAAGGTGTTTTGCAGCGCGGCGGCACGGCCGGTCGCCTGGGGGAACGGTTGCAGGGCAGATGCCACCACGATGGGATAAATTGCGCCGTTCACCGCCGCCATCAGGCAGAACGGGATCAGCACCAGCGTCAGGCTGGCATTCGGCATTAGCCCTGCGCCCCAGGTGCCGACCACGCTCAGCGCAAACAGGATCAACAGCCACGGCAGCATCTGCGGGCCGTGCCATTTTTTCAACGCGCTGCGACAGCCGTAACCGCCAATCAGAAACGCGATGGTTTGCGGCACATAGCTCAGGCCGATGGCCGTCGGTCCGTAACCCATGTCATTAAGGATAAACGGCGAGCCGGTGAGCCAGGCGAAGAAGCTGGCGGAGCAGCCCGCGTAAATCAGCACGTTGCCACGGTAGGTTTTGGAACGCAGCAACGTCATGAAGCTGAGCGACGGCGCATCGGCATGGTGCGACGGCGCGCGCGGTTTCAGGCGCAGCGCCGGGATCATCAATACCAGGGTGACGGCAAACAGCACCAGGAAAATCACTTTCCAGTCGAAATGATGCAGCAGCCAGCTGCCTAACAGCGGGGCGAGAGCAGGCGACAGCGCCACCAGCGGCATAATGGTGGCGAAAATGCGGTTGGTGCGGGTCGCCGGATAATAATCGGTGACCAGCGCCTGCCAGGTTACGGCAGCGGCACAGACGCCTACCGCCTGGACAAAGCGCAGCGCCAGCAGCATGGCGGCATTGTCTACCCACAGCATGCCCAGACAGCCCACGGCGAAAATGCTCAGGCCAGCCAGTAAAATCGGTTTACGACCATAGCGGTCAGACAATGGCCCCCACGCCAGTTGCGCAACGGCAAACCCGGCCAGGAACAAACTCAGGCTGGCGCTGACGGCGGACGCCTCAGTGCCCAAATCCTGTTGAATGGCGGCAAACGCCGGTAGATACATATCGGTAGCCAGGAAGCCCAGAACGCTTAACCCTGCCAGCCACACTAAAAAACCTCGTGAAGGACGCATGGTAATTCTCTTCTTTTTTGATCTGATAACGCTTATTACGGACGCAGGAGTGTACAAAAGTGCAATCGTCCTTGTGAAACGTTAATATTTGCACGTTCCTTTCAAATTTTTTGCAGGCAGAACATGTGGTCTGAATATTCACTGGAAGTGGTTGATGCGGTGGCGCGTAACGGCAGCTTCAGCGCGGCGGCGCAGGAACTGCACCGGGTGCCGTCGGCGGTGAGCTATACCGTTAAACAACTGGAAGAATGGCTGGCGGTTCCGCTATTTATCCGCCGTCACCGGGAAGTGGAGCTGACGCCTGCCGGGGCGTGGTTTTTAAAAGAGGGCCGTTCTGTTATCAGAAAAATGATGGTCACGCGCCAGCAATGCCAGCAGATCGCCAACGGTTGGCGCGGGCAGCTCTCTATTGCGGTCGATAATATCGTCAAACCGACGCGCACCCGCCAGCTAATCCTCGATTTCTATCGCCATTTCGACGATGTGGAACTGATTGTCGCCCAGGAAGTGTTTAACGGCGTGTGGGATGCGCTGTCGGACGGGCGCGTCGAGCTGGCGATTGGCGCGACCCAGGCGATCCCGGTGGGCGGACGGTTCGCGTTTCGCGATATGGGGCCGCTAAGCTGGCAGTGTGTGGTGAGCGCCAGCCATCCGCTGGCGGCGGAACCAACACCGCTCAGCGATGACCAACTGCGCCAGTGGCCGTCGCTGGTACTGGAAGATACCTCGCGCTCGTTGCCCAAGCGCACCACCTGGCTGCTGGATAATCAGCGCCGCGTAGTGGTGCCAGACTGGGCGACAGCGGTGGCGTGTTTAAACAACGGCTTGTGCGTCGGCATGGTGCCTGCGCATGTGGCGCACGACCCGGTGGTGGCAGGGCGCTGGAAAAAGCTGGAACTGGACGACCCGTTCCCGGACTCCCCGTGCTGCCTCACCTGGAAGCAGACCGATACTTCGCCTGCGCTGCTGTGGCTGCTGGATTATCTGGGCGATAGCGAAACGCTGAACCGGGAGTGGTTGATGGAGCCGGAATAACCGGCTCCAGGAAGATTAACGGCGGTAATCGCGGAACGGACCGTCCGCGACGGAGCGGCGTTCAATCAGGCGCGGATGCACTTCGATGGTTTGTGACTCTTCACGCTTATTCACGATGCGGTCGAGCAGCATATTAAACGCGGTTTCGCCCAGGGAATCTTTTGGCTGATGAATGGTGGTCAGCGCCGGGCTGAAATAGCGCGCGTTGCGCACATTGTCATAACCGATCACCGAAATATCCTGCGGCACCCGCAGGCCCATCTCATCGGCGGCGCAAATCGCGCCCATCGCCATCACATCGCCGCCGCAGAACACCGCAGTAGGGCGCGGCTGCTGTGAGAGGATCTGCTGCATGGCGCGATAACCTGATTCCGGCTCGAAATCACCCTGCACAATCCAGTTTTCCGGCACGCTGATTTGCACTTCTTCCAGCGCTTTCAGGAAACCGGCCAGACGGCCCGCGCCGGTGTTACGTTCCAGCGGACCGGGGATCACGCCGATTTCGCGGTGGCCGCGCTCAATCAGGTAGCGCCCGGCCATATAACCGCCCTGGAAAGCGTTATCGATCACCGAGTCGGTGAAGTCGGCTTTGGATTCGCCCCAGTCCATCACCACCATCGGAATATGGCGATACTCTTCCAGCATCGACAGCAGGGATTCCGGGTATTCGGAGCACATCACCAGTAAACCGTCGACGCGCTTTTGCGCCATCATCGACAGATAGGCGCGCTGTTTTTCCTGGTTGTTATGGGCGTTACCGAGGATCAGCGTATAGCCTTTGGTGAAACAACTGTTTTCCACGGCTTCGATAATTTCAGCAAAATAGGGCGCTTCGCTGCTGGTCGCCAGCAAACCGATAGACTTGGTGTGATTAACTTTTAAACTGCGCGCCACGGCGCTCGGGGAATAGTGCAATTCCTTGATGGCTGCCCAAACTGCATTGCGCGTTTCTTCCGCAACAAAGCGGGTTTTGTTAATCACATGCGACACAGTTGTAGTGGAAACGTTTGCGCGTTTAGCGACATCTTTTATTGTTGCCATTCTTGTTACTCCAGACCCTCTCCGAGCCCCTGTTCATCACAGGTTAAACGTTTGCCTATGCCAACCTCGGTCCGCAACATTTCGGTTGCAGTATGTCGGGGATTGCGACATTAAAAGGAGGGGGTCAATGGCTGGTGAAAAATAAGGTAGCGACGGATTTTGTCTGATCTTGCGCAAAAGGGGAAGAGGGAAAACGCATATCAGCTTAAATCCCGTGGTAATTTTGTCTGAATTTATGCAAAAATGATCTGCACACACTTTTAATGTGGGTAACAAGGAGAGCAAAAATGAGCACAGACCTGAAATTTTCTCTGGTGACGACCGTTATCGTGCTGGGACTGATTGTGGCAACCGGTTTAGTTGCGGTACTGAACTAAACAGAAATTGCATTTCGACCGCGTTTGGCAATTACAAACACCAGAAAATGGCTATTTTTTGGTGTTTGGTTCCCTTTCCTGGCTCCCACCTCTGTTTCACTTCATTATTCACATTTGCGCAAAAATCTTTTGCCAAAATGGTTACTTCCTTTCTGATGTGACAAATGTCACTCTTTGCTTCTTTTTTGCGACAGGTCGCCGTGTAGTAAACACACGTGAAGCGACACGATTTCTGGAATTCACCTATGAAAATAAATTATCCGTTGCTGGCGCTGGCTATCGGCGCGTTTGGGATCGGCACGACTGAGTTTTCACCGATGGGGCTGTTGCCCGTCATCGCCAAAGGTGTCGATGTCTCGATCCCCGCAGCCGGAATGCTCATCAGCGCCTATGCGGTGGGGGTGATGGTTGGCGCGCCGCTGATGACGCTGCTTTTGTCTCATCGCGCACGGCGCAGCGCGCTGATCTTCCTGATGGCGATTTTCACCCTCGGCAATGTGCTTTCCGCCATCGCGCCGGATTACGCCACTTTAATGGTCTCACGCATTATCACCAGCCTGAACCACGGCGCGTTTTTTGGCCTGGGGTCGGTGGTCGCGGCAAGCGTAGTGCCGAAGCATAAACAGGCCAGCGCGGTCGCCACGATGTTTATGGGCCTGACGATTGCCAATATCGGCGGCGTGCCTGCTGCCACATGGCTCGGCGAGACTATCGGCTGGCGGATGTCGTTCCTGGCGACGGCGGGCCTCGGTGTGATTTCGATGGTTAGCCTGTGGTTCTCGCTGCCGAAAGGCGGCGCAGGCGAACGCCCGGACGTGAAAAAAGAGTTATCGGTACTGATGCGTCCGCAGGTGGTCAGCGCACTGTTAACCACCGTCTTAGGCGCGGGGGCGATGTTTACGCTCTATACCTATATTTCGCCGGTATTGCAGCACGTTACCCACGCCACGCCGCTGTTTGTTACCGCGATGCTGGTGCTGATTGGCGTCGGTTTTTCCCTCGGCAACTGGCTGGGTGGCCGACTGGCGGATAAATCCGTGACCGGCACCCTGAAAGGCTTTTTACTGCTGCTGATCGTGATTATGGCCGCTATTCCGTGGCTGGCGCGCAGTGAATTTGGCGCGGCGCTGAGCATGGTGGTATGGGGCGCGGCGACCTTTGCGGTGGTGCCGCCGTTGCAGATGCGCGTAATGCGCGTTGCCAGCGAAGCGCCGGGACTGTCGTCATCGGTAAATATCGGGGCGTTTAACCTGGGCAATGCGCTGGGCGCGGCGGCAGGCGGCGCGGTGATCCAGGCGGGGTTAGGGTTCAGCATGGTGCCGGTGATGGGCGCAATGATTGCGGCGGTCGGGCTGGCGCTGGTGGTGCTGTCTTCAAGACGTGAACGCGAGACGCTGTGTGCGGCGGAATAAAAAAACGGAGAAGGGCGACCTTCTCCGTGATGGGGCTTAGGCGGCGAAGTTTTTCGCCGCAAACTCCCAGTTTACCAGCGCCCAGAAGTGCTCCAGATACTGCGGGCGGGCGTTGCGGTAATCGATGTAGTAAGCATGTTCCCACACGTCCACCGTCAGCAGCGGTTTAGCGTCGCTGGTCAGCGGTGTCCCTGCGTTAGAGGTTGAGACAATCGCCAGCGCGCCGTCGGGTTTTTTCACCAGCCATGTCCAGCCAGAACCAAAGTTCTTAATAGCCGCATCGGTAAATTGCGCTTTAAATTCCGCAAAGCTGCCAAACGCCTTGTTGATGGCGTCAGCCAGCGCGCCGGTCGGCTCGCCGCCCGCCTGAGGTGCCAGGCAGTGCCAGTAGAAGGTGTGGTTCCACACCTGTGCAGCGTTATTGAAAACCCCACCTTCAGCTCTGCGCACGATCTCTTCCAGTGATTTTCCTTCAAACGCGGTGCCTTTGATCAGGTTATTCAGATTGGTGACATAGGCCTGATGGTGCTTGCCGTAGTGGTACTCCAGGGTTTCAGCGGAGATATGCGGCGCGAGGGCCTCTTTGGCATACGGTAATGCAGGTAATTCGAACGACATTGCTTCACTCCTTATTATGTTTCACTAAATTCCACAAATTTAGTGTGGCTTTAGGGTAGCAAATCAAAAGGGTAAGCAAAAGATGAAGTTACCTGCCTGTTAGCCAGGCAGGGGGAGGATTAACGAATAGTTTTTGACGTCATTACGCGGCGTGCACCCACGTAATGGCGCTGCCAGTAATCTTCGCTGAGAGACGTAATTTCAATATCGCGACCAGAGCGCGGCGACTGGATAAATTTCCCGTTGCCGACGTACACGCCCACGTGGTCGGCGGTGCCGCGGCCACGGGTGCGGAAGAACACCAGGTCGCCGCTTTCCAGTTCCGCCACGTTCACCGGCGAGGCATCGCGCAGGTGGTACATTTCATTGGCGGTACGCGGAATGCGGAACTTCACCAGATCTTTATAGGCGTAATAAATCAGCCCGCTGCAATCAAAACCGGTACGTGGCGAAGAGCCGCCCCAGCGGTAGGGTTTACCAATCTGGCCCATCAGTTTATTCATAGCGGTTTGCTGCGCTTTCTGCACCCGCATTTTATGCGCTTCGGCAATGCTGGTCGGCTTGCTGGCTTTTGCCGTCACGCACTTTTTCTTGCCGGTCTTTCGGGATGTGGTACAGGTCTGTTTGACGACGTCCGCAGCGGCGGTCACAGGTTGAGCTACCCGACGATTTTTGGCTACGGTTTTGGAAGAGGTGGTAGTTTTTTTACCGGAGGTGATTTTTTTAGCGCTGGTTGCTTTCGCGGTCTTTGCTGCTGGTGTTTTCGTGGTTTTTTTCTTTGCTGCGGTCTTGCTGGTCGTGGTCTTTTTGCTGCTGGTCTTGGTCTTGGTCTTGGTCTTGGTCTTGGTGACTTGCTTATGCACGGCTGAGGGACGTGCGTTCTCCGACGCCTGAGCTAATGGCGTAAAGCTTAAAGAGGCAAAAAATAGAGCACAAAGCGTAAGCGAAACTTTATTCATCCGCGCCACTGAGCGTTCCCCTGAACTAAGCTGACAATCATGCCAGCGGGTGATTTCCAAAAACCCGTCGATTCTAATCTATAAAATTGCTCTAAGGTAAGAGAGTTATTATCCCAAAACGCTGTTTTGGTACCGGGCGCAAATAAAATAACCAACTGGCGAATTGCATGATGGTTATTTGCACAATAGTTGAGTGAAAGAGTAAGGCTTTACGTGGTGAAAATGTTATTCTTGCCACATGTTTACCGGGACTGTGGCGTTGTATCTACCCGATTTACACGGTTCCCTGATAACCAGTAAAATACAGGCTGTTTGCCTGAGAAGCTTGAGGAAGCAAGACAATGAGCACCACAATCGAAAAAATTGAACGCCAAATCGCTGAAAACCCAATCCTGCTGTATATGAAGGGCTCTCCGAAACTGCCGAGCTGCGGTTTCTCCGCTCAGGCCGTGCAGGCGCTGTCTGCTTGCGGCGAACGTTTTGCTTACGTTGATATTCTGCAGAACCCGGACATCCGCGCCGAGCTACCGAAATACGCTAACTGGCCGACATTCCCCCAACTGTGGGTAGACGGCGAACTGGTCGGCGGCTGCGATATCATTATCGAAATGTATCAGCGCGGCGAACTGCAACAGCTGATCAAAGAAACGGCTGAGAAACACAAAGAATCTGACGCGGAATAATTCGCGCAAGCATAAAAAAAGCGACCAGAGGTCGCTTTTTTTGTTTATTCGTCGGCCTGTAGCGGCGGCACAGGCCAGCCGCCGAGCCGCTTCCAGCGGTTAACGATTTCACAGAACAGCAGCGCCGTTTGTTCGGTGTCGTACAGCGCCGAGTGCGCCTGGGTGCTGTCAAACGGGATACCCGCCGCCAGGCAGGCTTTCGCCAGCACGGTTTGCCCTAATGCCAGGCCGCTTAACGCCGCGGTATCAAAGGTGACAAACGGGTGGAAAGGGTTGCGCTTCAGCGAGGCGCGTTCCGCCGCCGCCATCAAAAAACCGTGATCGAACGTGGCGTTGTGCGCCACCATAATCGCCCGGTTGCAGCCGCGATCTTTAATGCCTTTGCGTACCATTTTAAAAATGGCGTGTAGCGCATCGTATTCGCTGACCGCGCCGCGCAGCGGGTTATGGGGATCGATGCCGTTAAAGGCCAGCGCTTCGGGTTGTAGCAGGGCACCTTCGAAGGGTTCGACATGGAAGTGCAGCGTCTCGTCGATACCGAGCCAGCCCTGTTCGTCCATTTTTAGCGTGACGGCTGCAATTTCCAGCAGGGCGTCGGTTTTAGCGTTGAATCCGGCAGTTTCCACATCAATCACGACGGGATAAAAACCACGAAAACGGTCGCACAGACCGGTAAGTTGAACGTTGTCGGACATCAGCGTCTCTATGTTGGGGAATAAAAGCAGCGCGTATTATGGCAAAAAAAGGGAGGAGTTGCAGCAGGACGGGCGCAGTTAGCGCCCGCCAGGTAATCAGTTGCCGAGGCCTTTGCCGGCGTCTTTGGCTTCGATCAGTTCGATTTTGTAACCGTCTGGATCTTCAACGAAGGCGATAACCGTGGTGCCGCCTTTAACCGGGCCCGCTTCACGAGTGACATTGCCGCCGTTAGCGCGAATGCGTTCGCAGGCTTCAGCCGCGTTATCAACGCTTAACGCGATGTGGCCGTATGCAGTGCCGAGTTCATAGCTGTCCACACCCCAGTTGTAAGTCAGCTCGATAACCGCTTCTTCACTTTCCGGACCGTAGCCCACGAAGGCCAGAGAGTACTTGTACTCTTCGTTTTCGCTGGTGCGCAGCAGGGTCATGCCCAGCACTTTGGTGTAGAAATCGATAGAACGTTGCAAATCGCCAACGCGTAACATGGTGTGAAGTAAACGCATAACATCCTCGTTATCGGTAAGTTTTTAGCCATCAAGAGAATTTTAGTATAGCGGCGATGCGTCGCCGCTATCAATTACGATTGCAGCGTCGGGTAGTCGATATAGCCTTCCGCGCCGCCGCCGTAGAACAGCTCCGGTTTCTGCGCGTTCAGTTCCGCTTTATGCTGTAGGCGCTCTACCAGATCCGGGTTAGCGATATAAACGCGGCCAAACGCCACGGCATCGATATAGCCTTTGGAAATCAACGCTTCGGCTTTTTCTGCCGTGTAAGCCCCTGCGCCAACGATCACGCCTGGATACTGCTGGCGCACTTTAGCGCGGAATTCATCGGAGTAAGGCTTGCCGCCTGCCCAGTCTGGTTCGGAAATATGCAGGTAGGCCAGGTTACGCTTCGCCAGTTCGCCAATCAGATACAGCGCGGCTTCTTCCTGGTCTTCGCCGTTGTCGAGGCCGTTGAACGGACCCAGCGGTGAAATACGGATGCCGATGCGATCGGACGCCCAGGCATCGCTGACCGAATCCACCACGTCAAGCACTAAACGGGTGCGGTTTTCGATGCTGCCGCCCCAGGCGTCGGTGCGCTGGTTAGAGGCCGGGGACAGGAACTGGTGCAGCAGATAGCCGTGGGCGGCGTGCAGTTCCACCAGATCGAACCCGGCTACGCGGGCATTGATGACCGCCTGGCGGAAGTCATTCACGATACCTGGGATCTCTGCTGTTTCCAGCGCGCGTGGCGTTGAGGTGTCAACGCGGATAGCGTGACCCTGCTCATCACGTAAAGAAGTGCGGGTTTCCGCACGGATCGCCGAAGGAGCGACCGGCGCTTCGCCACCTGGTTGAAGGCTGGCGTGGGAGATACGCCCGGTGTGCCACAGCTGTACCGCGATACGGCCATCGCGTTCATGAACGGCGGCGGTGATTTTCTTCCAGGCGGCGATCTGTTCATCGCTGTGCAGGCCTGGCGCACCCGCATAACCTTTAGCCTGAGCGGAAATTTGGGTCGCTTCACTGATGATCAGACCGGAGCTGGCGCGCTGGCGGTAATACTCCACCATCATGGCGGTCGGGATATCGCCCGGCTCAATGCTGCGCAGACGGGTCAGCGGAGCCATAAACACGCGGTTCGGCGCGGTGACAGCGCCCACTTTTAATGGGGTAAACAGTTTTTCTGATGACATATAAACTCCTGAGTAGACCGGTCGTCTAGCAACGTTTGAAATAAAAAGCACCTGTTACTCAGGTGCTGAGAGCAGTGATTGTACATGCATCAGCGCGCTCTCTAAGGGCAGCGCACTGCGCGAAATTTTGGCCTGCAAGCTGGCACCCAGCCACAGCGCGTAAAGCACGTTAGCGGCGGAAACGGCGTCCTGGGTTAACGCCAGGCTGCCTTCTTTTACACCCTGCGCCAGATTTTCTGCCAGTAGAGCAACAATTTTCGCCGCGCCACTCTCCAGCGCGATACGCATATCTTCCGACAGATCGCACACTTCGGCAGAAAGCTTCACCGTCAGGCAACCGTTAATCTGGTCGTGCTGGCAAAACTGCTGCAACGTTTGCTGATAATGCGCCAGCAGCTTTTCGCGGGCGTTGGTGCCGGGCGCAGAGAAGTGCTGCGTCAGGCGCTGATGATACGCCGTGTAATAACGCTCTAGCATCGCCACGCCAAACGCCTCTTTAGAGCGGAAGTAGTGATAGAACGAGCCTTTCGGCACTTCAGCCGTTTTTAACAGTTCGCTCAGCCCCATGCCCACAAAGCCCCGGTGCAGGCAAAGTTGCTCGCCGGTGGCAAGGATATGTTCGCGGGTATCGTGTTCAGCTATCTTGTTCATGGCGATGACTGTAGTAGACCGATCGGTCTAATGCAAACCTTTATTCGTCAATACGGGATTTTTTCGGTGACGTTGTCACAGAAAAATTCGCGTGGCTTGCAACAACCGCTATCACAGGCTTCAATTACAGCAATGCGTTCTTCCCGGAGGGCCTGTGGCCGAGCAACTCGAGTTTTTCCCGATCCAAAGCCCGTGTCGCGGGGTTTGCCAGTCTGATGAAAAAGGCTTTTGCCGGGGCTGTATGCGCAGCCGGGACGAACGCTTTAACTGGCAATCCTTTAGCGACGCCCAGAAGCAGGACGTGTTACGCCTGTGCCGTCAGCGCTGGTTGCGTAAGCTGCGCGCCAGTAAAACTCCGCAGGATGATGAACCGCAACAACCTTCACTTTTCTAGTTTCCACAGTCACGTATACTCAGCATTCATTTATTCGTCGAGGAAATTAAGATGGTTCAGCGTATTACCCTTGCGCCGCAAGGCCCGGAATTTTCACGTCTGGTGATGGGTTACTGGCGGCTGATGGACTGGAATATGTCGGCGCAGGAGCTGGTCAGCTTTATCGAACAACATCTCGATTTGGGGATCACTACTGTTGACCACGCAGACATTTACGGCGGTTACCAGTGCGAAGCGGCGTTTGGCGAAGCGTTGAAACTGGCACCACAACTGCGCGACAGAATGGAGATTGTCACCAAATGCGGTATCGCCACAACGGCGAAAGCCGAGAATAAAATCGGCCACTACATCACTGACCGCACGCATATTGTCGAGAGCGCCGAGGCCTCGCTCAAGAATCTCGCCACAGAGCGTATTGATTTGCTGCTGATCCACCGCCCGGACCCGCTGATGGATGCAGATGAAGTGGCAGAAGCTTTTTTACAGCTTCATCAGGCCGGTAAGGTGCGCCACTTCGGCGTGTCGAACTTTACCCCGGCCCAGTTCTCGCTGCTGCAATCGCGCCTGCCGTTTACCCTGGCGACTAACCAGGTGGAAATTTCTCCGGTTCACCAGCCGTTGCTGCTGGACGGTACGCTGGACCAGCTTCAGCAGTTGCGCATTCGACCGATGGCCTGGTCATGCCTCGGCGGCGGCCGTCTGTTTAACGATGAGACCTTCCAGCCGCTGCGCGATGAATTACAGCAAGTGGCGCAGGAAATCGGCGCGCAAACTATTGAACAAGTGGTGTATGCGTGGGTGATGCGCCTGCCGTCGCAGCCGCTGCCGATTATCGGTTCCGGCAAAATCGAACGGGTGCGCTCGGCAATCCATGCGCTGTCGCTGGAGATGACCCGCCAGCAGTGGTTCCGCATCCGTAAGGCGGCGCTCGGTTACGATGTACCGTAATTCCTAAAATCACGGCCTCCCGGTTCGAATCTCGCCTGTGATCTAGACTTAACAGGCAAATTCATGAATCAGGAGGCACGATGAAAAAGATCAGTCTGGCAATGGCAGTCCTGTTTGCCTGCGGCGCAGCCCAGGCAGCCAGTGAAGACGTTGAGATGCATCTGGTTACGCCTCAGGGCATTGGTCAGTCTATTGGTGAAGTAGAAATCGAAGAGACGGACAACGGCCTGAAATTCACCCCCGATCTTAAAGCGCTGCCGCCCGGTGAGCGCGGTTTCCATATCCACGCCAAAGGCAGCTGTGAACCGGCGATGAAAGACGGTAAACCGTCAGCAGCAGAAGCGGCGGGTGGCCACCTCGACCCACAGACCACCGGTAAACACCAAGGTCCTGAAGGCGCAGGCCACTTAGGGGATCTCCCTGTACTGTTAGTGGATAAAGACGGCAACGCGAAAGAGGCGGTAACCGCACCACGCCTGAAATCGTTAGATGACGTCAAAGGCAAAGCGCTGATGATCCATGTTGGCGGCGATAACATGTCTGACAAGCCCGAGCCACTTGGCGGTGGCGGGGCACGTTTTGCCTGCGGCGTTATAAAATAGTCGCCGGTGCGCCGTCAGTTGGATTATCCGCTGCCGGCGCTTGCTCCAGCTGTTTAAGCGAACAGTACAGGCGCCAAATCAGCGCCGCCAACTCCACCGCAGCCGGATCGTCGCGCTTCGCCAGTACATCAGCATAACGCTGCAATTCATTTAACGCCACGCCGAGCGGTTTTTTCTGAATACCGCGCTCGCTCATCACATTTCTTAACGTACTGATGCAGATATCCCGCACCTGCGAGAGCGGATCGGAACGCGCTTCCCAGGCGCGTAGCGCCCATACCACGTGGGAACAGTTGAGCAACACCACGCCCCAACGCAATAGCCAGCGGCGTGCGGTTTCCTCTTTCGCCTGGCTTAACTGATGTACGTGATGGTAAACCAGCGATTCGAATTCACTTTCGCTGTATTCAGGTTTGCGGCTCAGTTGATCGATAAAGCCTCTGCGCAGCGCGCGAATATGACGGCGGCCTTTGCGGGTGTCTGAACCGGGCTTCAGGACAGCGAACGCCATCCAGGCGAGGCCGACGCCGATGATTTTCGCCAGATTATCGTTAAGAAAATCACCGAACTCATAAACCGGTGGGTTGGTTACTGCGATAAATGAACCCATAAAGACAATCAGTTGCCCCCACAAGCCGGCGAATTTTGGCTGCTGGAGCTTCATTAACTGCATGGTGGTCAGCAGCGGAAACAGAAATAACAGGAATTCCCACAGCTCAGTAACCCGTACCATCAGGCCAAATTTTACCGCAAAGCTAAACAGCGACAGCAATATCAGCGTGCGCATCAACAGGGATAACGACTGATGTGGGGAGGGCGATGCGGAGTAGAGTACGCAACAAATGGCGATCATGGTCAGTGCGGAGCTTCCGGCATCCCATTGCGCCGTGATTGTCCAGGCGCAGCCCAGGGTGATTACGCAAAAAGTACGCAGCGCATTCCACAGGGCTTCGGCGATATCAGCGTGCCGGGTTAGCGAGGCGGTTTTCGGCGCAGGAACGTCGATACCGGCGCGATCGTTTTCCAGCGCCACCAGTTGATGATTGACACGTAAATAGGTATGGCAAAAATAGCGCAGGCGCTGCCAGTACGCGAGATGCCGGTAATCATTGCTTTTATCCGGCAGGCACAGCGCCAGTAGGCGGGCAATGCGATAACGGTCCGGCTGCTGACGGGCCAGTTCTACCAGGATATCGCTCTGAAGTGCGGCGATGTGCGGCGGCATAGTTTGCCAGTTAATGAGTAACCGGCGCAGGCCAGAAATCGTGCTGGTCAGCCTGAGCTGCTGATGCAGGATCGCATTGAGCAGGTTGTTGTTCTGGCGAAACCGGTAATGACTCCAGAATGCCTGGATACGCAATATGTTTAACGTCAGGATTTGGCCAATCATTCCCTGGTGGGCGGTACGCATCGCGTCGGTGGTTTCCGGCTGCCAGAGCAAACTGGCATGTTCCAGCAGCCGTGCGTGCAGCGTTTTCAGGGAAACCAGCAGTGTGGTGCCGTCGGACGTGCTGGGCAGGACCATCATCATAAAGCCGCCACAGGCAATGCCGATCAACACCTCGCAGACCCTGGCCTGGGCAATATCCCAGAGCTGGGTGGTTTCCACGGTGTTCACCATGGTAAAGGCGATAATCGCGGCGGTATAACCGGCAAGCTGGGCGGCATAGGCGGCGTTATTATGAAAATGGCTTGACGTCCAGGTACAGAGCGCCAGCCAGCCCGCCATAGAAAGCGAAAAAAACCACGGATCGTTAAGCGTGCTTCCGGCGATAATCAGCGATGCGCTGGCCCCAATCAGGCTGCCCACCACGCGCCCCAAACTTTTACTGATTACGCCGCCGGGAGTTGGGAAACTCACCACGGCGGCAGAGGTCATGGCCCAGTAGGGCTCATCCAGATCGAGCGCATAAGCGATGCTCAGCGCCAGGCACATGGCAATCGCGTTTCGCAGGGCATAGCGCCATTGGTTGCCAGTTGCTTTACCCCAGGGCGCGCGTTGCCAGTCAAGCCAGCCGAGATTCATGGATTATTGCTCGATAGCGATGGTGCAGGTGGTGCCGGAAACTAACAGCGCGTTATCCGGTACATTTTCCAGTTCAAAACGTACCGGCACCCGTTGGGCAAGCCTCACCCAGGGCACGTTGGGCTTCACGTCGGGCACCAGCCCGCTGTCCGTTTCCACGCTTTGATCGTAGATCGCCCGGCCGATGCTCTCAACGCGGCCGGTCAGGGGCGTATTGTTGCTGAGCAGGGTGATCCTGGCTGCCGCGCCCGGCGCTATATGACGCAGCTTAGTCTCTTCGAAATAGCCGACAACGTAAAAGGAGTGGCTGTCGATTAAGGCGAATACCGGCGTGCCCGTGGCGGCGTAGTTCCCGACGCGAACAGAGAGATTTGTGACCCATCCGTCAACCGGGGCGGTGACCTTCGTTTGGGATAATTGCCATTGCGCCTGTTCCAGCGAGGCCTTTGCCACGTTCACCGCAGCCTGCATGGCTTTCACATTGATATTGGCGCTGTCTAGCTCTTCGGCTGAAATGTAGTTGTGAGGCAGATGCTGGCGGCGGCTGGCTTCATTCTGCGCTTTTGCCAGGTCGGACTGTGAATGAGCCAGCTGCGCTTCGGCGTTGAGAACCGCAATATGGAACGGCGTGGCGTCAATGGTAAACAGCGGTGCGCCAGCTTTGACGAACTGGTTATCCCGCACGTCGATTTGCGTGATGGTGCCGCCGACCTGGGGCGTAATGTCCACCAGTTCGGCGCGCACTTTCCCGTCGCGTGTCCAGGGGGATTGCATGTAATAGTTCCAAAGCCACCAGCCAGCCAGTATCGCCGCCGCCAGTACGATCAGCGTGGAAAAGTACTTCACGGTCTTCATCATCAAAACAGCCCTGTAGTCAGAAGAAACATCCCGCCGCATACCGACAGGACAAACAGCGATAAATCCATAAGGGTGGGGTGCCAGACCGCGCCTGAATAGAGCCAGTTACGCACTAAGCGATGCACGACAAGCCAGATGAACAGGCCGATAAACACGGCTTTAAAAATGGGGGGGAAATAGACAGAAGCGCCGACCACCACATCCTGTAGCGGCATGCCGGACGGCAAAGTTAACAGTTTCACTTCGGATTAACCCTAATCATAACGGCCATAACACGCTGTTTCCCTGACAGGTTGTAGAATCAAATTATAGACTTTGCACGAAGCGACTGGAAAATCAGTAATTTGTTTTAGACATATAAATGCTGCACACTAAGTTTAAAATCAGTATAATAAGTTAGCAAGCTAATTATAAGGAGATGAAATTGGAATCGCCACTCGGTTCTGATCTGGCGCGGCTGGTACGCATATGGCGTGCTCTGATTGACCATCGCCTGAAACCTCTGGAGTTGACGCAAACCCACTGGGTAACATTGCATAACATTCATGAGTTGCCGCCAGATCAATCGCAAATACAACTGGCTAAAGCGATCGGCATCGAACAGCCCTCGCTGGTGCGTACGCTGGATCAACTGGAAGAGAAGGGGTTGATCGCCCGTCACACCTGTGCCAACGACAGACGCGCTAAACGCATCAAACTGACTGAAAAAGCCGCGCCCATCATCACTGAAATGGAAGATGTGATACGCAAAACCCGGGGCGAAATCCTCGGCGGCATCAGCCAGCAGGAGCTTGAACTGTTAATAAATCTTATCGGCCGGATTGAAAATAACATCATCAGGCTTCACGGACAGGATTAATCAAAGGCCTCGTATCCACAGGCCTCGTATCCACGAGGCCTTTTCTTTTTAGTGATAATTCACCACCCGGTTTCGGCCTTCCTTTTTGGCGCGGTACATGGCTTTATCGGCGCGTTCCAGGCACTCCTCAATCGTGCAATTTCCCTGGGTAACGGTATAGACCCCCATGCTCAGGGTGACAGGTTCGGGAAGTGCGCCATTGCTACTACGGACATCCTGCTGCGCAATTTGCGATTTGATACGGTGCGCAATATTCATCGCGTTTATGTTGCTGGTGCCGTTGAGCAGTAACACAAACTCTTCACCTCCCGTTCTGGCGGCGATATCATGGCTACGCACTGCATTCAACAAAAGCTGGCCGACAAAATGAATGACTTTATCGCCCTGAAGATGGCCGTAGCGATCGTTAATACGCTTAAAATAGTCAACATCGCATAATACGAATGAAACCGGTTTTTCGGCGCTGGCGCTTTTTAGCGCATGCTGGGCATGTTCAAATAAGAAGCGACGATTATACAGGCCGCTTAATGTATCGTGCAGGGAATTATGATAGGAAATTTGGTATTTCTGGTAAGAGCGCTGGTAAAGTTGAAATACATCGCATAACAGTACCAGTAAAATTATTAGCGATGAAACCGTTTCAAAGATCCGTGAGTAAAACCATGCCAGACTGTTAGTGTGTGAGTCAGACAACATAATAATCAGCGTTCCAATGGCGCTCACACATAAAACGGCAATGCCTATCCACAATAACGTTTTCAAATGACTGAAATGAACGATCAGCGCGAGTGAAGCAAACCACATTGCAATCATAAAATAAGCGATTTTATTCTGCCATAATGCTTGCCAGCTTAACGAATACTCATCAATTAAGCTTATTGAAAGTAAAGGATTGTAGCTGGAATAAAGATAGCCCAACGCCATAAGCATCAGGGTGGCGCCAGTGACCAACAAAAAACACATCAGACGGGCCATCTTTCCGTCAATACGTGCGCGCAGCGTATAAAACAGCGCGGTACACGTGCACATTGATGCCAGAAGGATATGGCGGAACATCATAAAAATGGCTGCATCATTGTAGTTGCCGCTCCCGGCAGCACGGCTTGTAAACCAGGCCGGGAAACTGGCGAGCGTACCGGTCATGATCAGCGCGGAGCCCATAAAGCCTGAGGCGATAGCCACCAGATAAAATCGCTTGCTGTCACAATAAACGCGCATAAATAATAAACAAGCGATCAGTAAATGCAGCACCATTAATAATATTGTTAAGCCAGGGTAAAGTACCGGGGATAATTGTGTTGGGTACGTAAAGTGATGAGTAAATAAAAGATGTAGAACCAGAAAAAAGAAAAGGCTAAAAAGCGTAAAAATTAATTTTTTTGTGAAGGGCGTCATCATTCTTTTAAACATTTTCGATGCCTTGCGTGGGGACAATAAGCGTAACAGCGATAAACAGTTTATTTAACCTTAAAGCGTTAAATCTACCTTAATGAAAAGCTTCTGTTAATAAAAGTCTAAAGAAATGTGATGTTAAACAACAGTCGCCTGATAAACAGTGTAAGCATGTTAATCGCATATTCATTCCTTAAATTGCGTTAGCTTTACTGAATGTGGGAGAAGTTTTTATCCGACTTTATCTGAATTAAAACCAGGAAACGTCAAGAAGGGTAAAAAGAATACAAAAGAGCGGCTAAAAAAGCCGCTCTCTGAATAAACATTAACGCGGAGAAACGGTGACCTGGCTGCCTTTATTGGCCATAACCACACGCTGACCGGCAGCGAATTTGGTTGCACCCTGTTTCTGGACAACCATGATGGTATCGCCATCATCTTTGCGGATTTCCAGCTCGACGCCCTGGGTTTTGTTCATTGAACCCTGTACACCCTGGCCAGCTACGCCGCCTGCCACTGCGCCCGCAGCGGTCGCCAGCGAACGACCGGTGCCGCCGCCGATAGTATTACCCAGGAAGCCACCCAACACTGCGCCGCCGATAGCGCCGATAGCGTTGTTGTCATCACCGCCCTGAATCTGCACCGGACGAACGTTTACTACGGTGCCATAGGTCACACGCTGGACCTGCTTCGCTTCCGACGCGCTATAGACATCGCCTGAAAGGCTATCGTTATTCACACAACCAGCCAGTGTAAAGCCCACCAGCGAAACCATCAGAACTCGTGAAATCATGTAAATCTCCTGTTCACCACGCTACGCTCAAAATGAGCATCCTTATGGCAAATTATAAGATACTCCATCCGGTGATTTCACACTATTGTGGAGCCTTGATAAAAAAATAATATAAGAATCTTCATTAACCGTAGCTAAACATCCGCATTGCTGTAGCGCCAGACACGATTTAAACGTTTCTTTACAGGCCACGGACGTTACGTTGCTAATTAAACGTGGCGAAATCAGAGTGGTTATGGTTCAGTTGTGGGCTCTGGCGGCATAAAAGGATTGAGTATGAAATCGGGTCGATATATCGGAGTGATGTCAGGAACCAGCCTCGACGGTGTGGACGTGGTACTGGCGACGATTGACGAAAATATGGTTGCCCAGCAGGCAAGTCTTTCCTGGCCCATTCCGCACGAGCTGAAAGAGGCCGTGCTGGCAGTGTGTCAGGGCCAGCAGTTGACGCTCTCTCAATTTGGTCAACTGGACACCCGGCTGGGCCGCCTGTTTGCCGATGCGGTCCAGGCATTGATGCAGCAGGAAAAACTGCGCCCCGAGGATATCGTGGCGATTGGTTGCCACGGGCAAACTGTGTGGCATGAACCACAGGGCGCTGCGCCACACACCCTGCAAATCGGTGACAACAACCAGATTGCCGCCCGCACTGGCGTGACCGTGGTCGGCGATTTTCGGCGCCGGGATATTGCACTTGGCGGGCAAGGCGCGCCGCTGGTGCCCGCGTTTCACCATGCGCTGCTGGCGCATCCTACTGAAAAACGTATGGTGCTGAATATCGGCGGCATCGCTAATATCTCGATGCTGTTTCCCGGCGCGCCGGTAAAAGGCTATGACACCGGGCCGGGTAATATGCTGATGGATGCCTGGATTTGGCGTCAGCGCGGTAAAGCCTTTGATAAAGATGCCCAATGGGCGAGCAGCGGCAGCGTAATCCTTCCTTTATTACAGCAAATGCTCAGCGATCCTTATTTTTCCGCGCCTGCGCCGAAGAGCACCGGTCGAGAATACTTTAACTACGGCTGGCTGGAACGCCATCTGGCAAATTTCCCCGGCGTAAAAGCGCAGGATGTGCAGGCAACGCTGGCTGAGCTGACGGCAGTGACCATCTCCGAACAAATTTTGCTGTGCGGCGGCTGCGAGCGGGTACTGGTGTGCGGGGGCGGCGGCCGAAACCCGCTGGTCATGTCGCGCTTGTCCAGCCTGCTGCCGGGAACGGAAGTGACCACGACCGATGACGCGGGCATCAGCGGCGACGACATGGAGGCGCTGGCCTTTGCCTGGCTCGCCTGGCGTACCCTTAATGGTTTACCGGGGAATTTGCCTTCTGTGACCGGTGCCTCAAAAGCGACGGTATTAGGGGCGGTTTTTCCTGCCAATGTCCTGAACTATCAGAGTTAACTGAAGTTGTGCAATGGGCGTAAACGGTAGACTGATCGTTACGTGGAGAACTCGTCTCTCCAGGGAACAGCTTTATTCAGGATACGCCCATGAAAAAATTACTTGTCGTTTTACTCCCCACGCTGCTGGCGGGTTGCTCAACTTACAACAACTTCGTCGAGCGCATGCATACCGATACGCTTGAATATCAGTGCGATGAAAAACCGCTGACGGTCAACCTCAACAATACCCGCCAGGAAGTGAGCTTCGTTTACGATGATAAGCCGCTCACGCTGAAACAGGGACTCTCCGCGTCCGGCGCGCGCTATACCGATGGCATTTATGTCTTCTGGTCTAAGGGTGATAGCGCAACGGTTTACGACAAAGATCGCATCGTGTTGAATAACTGCCAATTGCAAAACCCTAAGCGTTGAGATTTTATCGGGTGGGGCGCACAATAACGCCACCCGAAAACTCCTCTAAGAATCACTATGTCTGACAACGATGCCCTGCAACAGATCGCGCATTTACGCCGCGAATACACCAAAGGCGGTTTACGTCGTCATGATTTGCCCGAGCAACCCTTAGCGCTGTTTGAAAAGTGGCTTGGCCAGGCCTGCGAAGCCAAACTGGCGGACCCTACCGCCATGGTGGTCGCCACGGTTGATGAAAATAACCAGCCTTACCAACGCATTGTGTTACTGAAGCATTTTGACGAGCGCGGTATGGTGTTTTACACCAACCTCGGCAGCCGTAAAGCGCACCAGATCGAGCACAACCCCAATATTAGCCTGCTGTTCCCCTGGCATATGCTGGAGCGCCAGGTGATGGTGATTGGCAAAGCCGAACGCCTGTCGACGCTGGACGTCATGAAGTATTTCCACAGCCGTCCGCGCGACAGCCAAATCGGCGCGTGGGTGTCAAAGCAGTCCAGCCGTATTTCCGCGCGCGGTATTCTGGAAAGTAAATTCCTCGAACTGAAACAGAAATTCCAGCAGGGCGAGATCCCGTTGCCCAGTTTCTGGGGTGGTTTCCGCGTTTCCATTGAGCAGATGGAATTCTGGCAGGGCGGCGAACACCGTCTGCACGACCGTTTTTTATACCAGCGTGATGCCGATGCCTGGAAAATAGACAGGCTGGCACCCTGAGTATCGGTTTTATTCTTTAAGCGCTGGTACTCCCGTTGCGAGCGCTTTATTCTATACCCGTCATACTTCGCGTTGCAGATGCGTTGGCTGCGTTCACTCATCCCAATCGCTTACTTTTGTAAGCTCCCGGGAATCCTTCACTTGCCGCCTTTCTGCAACGCGAATTATTTAGGGTATATGAATCCTTTTATTTTTCGCCAGTGGGCGAAGAGCCGTGTACCGGCACAGGTGCAGTCGTAAATACATGGAGAAATTGATGGCAACCAGCAATTTGATTAAACAATTGCAAGAGCGGGGCCTTGTGGCCCAGGTGACGGACGAGGAAGCGTTAGCAGAGCGACTGGCGCAAGGGCCAATTGCACTCTATTGCGGCTTCGATCCGACCGCCGATAGCTTGCATTTGGGCCATCTGGTTCCTCTGCTGTGCCTGAAGCGTTTCCAGCAGGCAGGGCACAAGCCGGTCGCGCTGGTGGGTGGCGCAACCGGTCTGATTGGCGATCCGAGCTTTAAAGCCGCGGAACGTAAACTGAATACCGAAGATACGGTGCAGGAGTGGGTGGACAAAATCCGTAAACAGGTTGCCCCGTTCCTGGATTTCAACTGCGGTGAAAACGCTGCGATTGCCGCCAACAACTATGACTGGTTCGGCAACATGAATGTTCTGACCTTCCTGCGCGATATCGGCAAGCACTTCTCTGTTAACCAGATGATTAACAAAGAAGCCGTTAAGCAGCGTCTTAACCGCGACGACGTAGGCATTTCCTTCACCGAGTTCTCCTATAACCTGCTACAGGGTTACGACTTCGCCTGCCTGAACGAACTGCACGGCGTTGCGTTACAAATCGGTGGTTCCGACCAGTGGGGTAACATCACCTCGGGTATCGACCTGACCCGCCGTCTGCATCAGAACCAGGTGTTCGGCCTGACGGTTCCGCTGATCACTAAAGCCGACGGCACCAAGTTTGGTAAGACCGAAGGCGGCGCAGTGTGGTTGGATCCGAAGAAAACCAGCCCGTACAAATTCTACCAGTTCTGGATTAACACCGCAGACGCTGACGTTTACCGCTTCCTGAAATTCTTCACCTTCATGGATATTGACGCCATCAACGCGCTGGAAGAAGAAGACAAAACCAGCGGCAAAGCCCCACGTGCGCAGTATGTCCTGGCAGATGAAGTCACCCGTCTGGTGCATGGCGAAGAAGGTCTGGTTGCAGCGAAACGCATTACCGAAAGCCTGTTCAACGGCAATCTAAGCTCTCTGAGCGAAGCGGATTTTGAACAACTGGCGCAGGACGGCGTACCGATGGTTGAGCTGGCGTCAGGCGCGGATTTACAGCAGGCGCTGGTCGACTCTGACCTCCAACCGTCCCGCGGCCAGGCGCGTAAAACCATCGCTTCTAACGCAGTCACCATTAACGGTGAAAAACAGTCTGACCCGGAATACACCTTCAGCGAGGCCGATAAGCTGTTTGGCCGCTATACCTTATTACGTCGCGGCAAAAAGAATTACTGCCTTGTTTGCTGGAAGTAATCATTTGATGTTGAAGGGCGTGGGAAACCACGCCCTTTTATTTCGCCTGAATAACGCCTGTTGTAGCCAGAAAAGTCACTGGAAATAGAGATGAAAAACGTCCTCGCCATTCAATCCCATGTGGTGTTCGGTCATGCCGGTAACAGCGCCGCAGAATTCCCGATGCGTCGACTTGGCGCTAACGTCTGGCCGCTGAATACCGTTCAGTTTTCGAATCACACCCAGTATGGACAATGGACCGGTTGCGTCATGCCGGCAAACCATCTTACCGACATTGTTCAGGGCATCGCCGATATCGGCCAACTCCAGCGCTGCGATGCGATACTTAGCGGTTATTTAGGGTCGGCGGAGCAGGGCGAGCAGATTCTCGATATCGTCCTCCAGGTTAAAGCCGCTAATCCAGCCGCCCTGTATTTCTGCGATCCGGTCATGGGCCATCCCGAAAAAGGCTGTATCGTCGCTCCTGGCGTGGCGGAGTTTCATACCCGTTACGCCATGCCCGCCAGCGACATCATCGCGCCGAATTTAATTGAGCTTGAGATCCTGACCGGACATGCGGTCAATACGGTTGATGAGGCCGTCAGCGCCGCGCGTGAACTGATCGCGCAGGGCCCGAAAATCGTGCTGGTCAAACATCTGGCGCGCGCCGGTTACCGGCTGGATAAATTCGAGATGCTGCTGGTCACCGCCGACGATGCGCTACATATCAGCCGCCCGCTGGTGGATTTTGGCGCGCGCCAGCCGGTAGGTGTCGGCGATGTAACCAGCGGTTTGCTGTTAGTGAAACTGTTGCAGGGCGCGTCGCTACGCGAAGCGCTGGAGCACGTGACGGCAGCAGTGTATGGCGTGATGGCTATGACCAAAGAGATGAAAGAGTATGAGTTGCAGGTGGTTGCCGCGCAGGATGTGATTGCTAAACCCGATCTTCATTTTACTGCCAGCGCTATCTAACTTCATAAAATGATGCCTCCTGGCGGAGGCATCATGCTGTGTTATTCAATCCCTTCCGCAGCCAGCGCTGCCGCCACGCCCGGACGCGCTTTCACGCGTTCCATATAATTGGCGATATGCGAAAACGCGCTCATATCCAGCTTGATGGCGTAGGCCCAGCGCAGCACGGTAAACAGATAGGCATCCGCGACGGTGAAGCGTAGCCCCAGTAGCCACTGTTTATCAGCCAGTTCGTCATCAATGTACTGGAACTTCTTCTCCAGCGCCTTACGGGCGATGGGTTTAAATTCTTCCGGAGTGTCCGGGCGGAACAGCGGCGTAAAGCCTTTATGCAGCTCGGTGGCGATATAGTTCAACCATTCCAGGGTGTGATAACGGGTCATGCTGCCAGCGGGCGCGAGCAGCTGGCGATCCGGCACTTTATCCGCGATAAACTGCACAATAGCGACGCCTTCGGTCAGCAGCGAACCCTCTTCAAGCTGCAATGCCGGTACCTGGCCTTTCGGGTTGATTTCCAGATAGTCGGTGCCATGTTCGGTCTTCTTGCTGACTAAGTCGACTTTCTCCAGGGTGAAATCGAGGCCAGCCTCACGCAGTGCAATATGCGGAGAGAGGGAACACGCGCCGGGTTTATAAAACAGTTTCATGGACATTTCCTTAACGCATTGGGGGATCACGATTTACTGATACTACACAGTAACGCGTTAGGATTCAGGCGTTTTGACGAAAATTGTGTGACCGGTAATGTCAAAAAAAAAGCCCGCCGAAGCGAGCTTTTATCAAGCGAGGAGGGTTACGCCGTAGCGGTATCGGTCGCTTTCAGGGCTTTTTCATCGTCCTGAGTCATGCGGTTCAGTTTCGGCGCGGTCAGGATCATGATCACCGCAATCACTGCCGTCGCGATACCGATTTGCATAAACACGCGGCCATACACTTCCAGTGATTGCAGCGGGTCGGTCACGTTTTCCGGTACGGCCATCATGTTAGCCACGTAACCGCCGATCAGGTTTGCGCCTGCGGTGGTCAGGAACCAGCTACCCATGATAAAGCCCATCAGGCGTTGCGGAACCAGTTGTGCAACCATCGCCAGGCCCAGGCCGGAGATCATCAGCTCACCGAAGCTTTGCAGCGCATAGCTGGCAATCAGCCAGTTAACGGACACGATACCGGCGTCGCTGGCGAATTTAATCCCTACCGGCAGGATCAGGAAGGCGCCAGAACACATCACCATACCGATGGCGAATTTGTGCGGCATCGGTAGGCGGTCGCCCATCTTGTTGTAGATAGCGGCCAGAATCGGGCTACCAATCATGATCCAGAACGGGTTCAGCGCCTGGTACTGTTCCGGTTCGAAAGAAACACCCAGGATCGCGTGTTCTACGTTACGGATCGCGAAGAAGTTCAGCGAGGTCGGCATTTGGCTGTACAGCACGAAGAACACAATCGCTTCCAGCATCAGAATAAATGCCACAATCATTTTACGGCGTGCCGCACCTTGCATCGCAAAGGCTTCTTTACCGAAGATAAACACGATACCCAGGGCGATGAAGCCCAGCGCCATGCGTGCAATACCCTGGTTGTGCAGCAGCCAGGTTGCGATAGTGATCAACACCACCACGCCAACGAGAGTAGCCAGCAGTTTGCCAAAGTGCAGCGGCTGGAAGTCCGGCTGGGAGCCGTAGTCTTTCACCCATGCGCGGCAGAACAGGAAGTTCACCACGGTGATCAGCATACCCACCACGCTCAGCGCGAACGCTACGCTCCAGCCATACTGAGCGGCGAGCCACGGCGTTGCCAGCATAGAGAAGAACGAACCGATGTTAATCGCCATGTAGTACATGGTGAATGCGCCATCAAGACGCGGGTCATCCTTCGCATAGCAGGTTGAGAGCAGGGAAGACGGGTTGGCTTTAAACAGGCCATTACCGACGGCAATGGTTGCCATACCGATATAAACGATAGTGGCATCATGGCCGGACCACGCAACCAGCGCATAACCAATCGCCAGCACAATCGCGCCTAACAGGATAACGCGTTTAGTACCCAGTACTTTATCACCCAGCCAACCGCCGATAGACACCAGGCCATACACCAGGGCGCTGAAGGAGGAGAAAAGGGTGATGGAATCCGCTTCGGACATACCCAGCTGTTTTACCAAGTAGACGGCCATGATCCCTTGCAGGCCGTAAAAACCAAAACGCTCCCATAATTCTATGGAAAAGATCAGATAGAACGATTTCGGTTGTTTAAAAGCGTTCAGGCTGACGCTTTCGGTTGGTTTATTGTTTGCAGTCGACACATATACCTCTTTTTTTACGTCCCCTATTAATGGGGGAAAAAACTCAGCGTGATGCCATTGCGGGCAGTCGCTTGTTGTTATAAGGAGGGGAAACGGCGGGTAATGTTCACTATCCTGGTCTCTCAGACAAGGGCTTTGCAATACTCTGTTACATATCTTGTGGGCAGAATAATAACCGCCTCGTTTAAACCGCATCCAGAGTTAAATTTCAGTACGCTAAAATTAACAGTTCAAATATCTGCTTAACGCCGCTGAAAAAGCCTTAATGGTGATATATTCTGCTTTCCAGTTGCATATCCGGTGATAACGTCCAGTTGATAAACAAAAGCTGGTTTAATGTGTTGGGTCATGGAGTCAAAAAATAACATTGCCGTTGAAAAATTAAGGAAAAAATCACACATCTTTAACACCATGTTATCGATGCGATCTTTGTCACAATTTTATAGAAATTTCTGGACGAAAAAGAACGATTGACCGGAGAGGGCGATTGGTTCTGGTGAATTATCACATTGATACAGTGAAATTGCGGTGCATTATGCGGGGTGCGAGCCTGCCGGTGGCGGCAGGCAACGGCGTCAGGCGTACACTTTCTCTTTGTATTCACACAGATCTTCAATAATGCAGGAGCCGCAGCGCGGTTTACGCGCAATGCAGGTATAGCGGCCATGCAGGATCAACCAGTGATGGCAATCTACTTTGAATTCAGCAGGGACCACTTTTAATAGCTTGTCTTCGACCTGTTCAACATTTTTGCCTGGTGCAAATTCGGTACGGTTGCAGACCCGAAAAATATGAGTATCTACCGCGATGGTTGGCCAGCCGAAAGCGGTGTTGAGCACCACATTGGCGGTTTTACGGCCTACGCCGGGCAGGGCCTCCAGCGCGTCGCGATCCTCCGGCACCTCGCCGTGATGTTTTTCAATCAGCAGGCGGCAGGTTTTAATCACGTTCTCGGCTTTGCTGTTAAACAGGCCAATGGTTTTGATGTACTCTTTGACGCCATCTACGCCAAGCGCCAGCATCGCCTGGGGCGTATTCGCGACCGGATAAAGCCGGGCGGTGGCTTTATTGACGCTGACGTCTGTCGCCTGGGCAGAAAGCAGCACTGCAATGAGCAATTCAAACGGTGAACCGAAATTCAGTTCAGTCGTCGGATGCGGATTGTGTTCGCGCAAGCGCGAGAGTATTTCCAGACGTTTCGCTTTGTTCATAACGCTTTCTCAGCACTCGCGTCGACCACAACGCGCTGTGCGGCGCGACGGGTTTTCATTTTCTCGTCAATCAGGTACTTCACCGCCAGCATTAAGCCCAGCCCGATAAATGCGCCGGGCGGCAGCATCGCCAGCAAAAAAGGCGTGTCGGTATGAAAAATCTCAATGCGCAATACCTTTGCCCAGCTACCCAGCAGCTGGTCTGCGCCGTCAAACAGCGTACCGTTGCCGATGATTTCCCTGATCGACCCCAACACAAACATCGCGCTGGTGGCCCCCAGGCCGATAGCAAAGCCATCGAGTGCGGAAATCGCCACGCTGTTGCGCGCAGCGAACGCTTCGGCGCGGCCGATCACAATACAGTTGGTCACGATCAGCGGAATAAAAATCCCCAATGACTGATAAAGACCAAATGCATAGGCGTTAATCAGCATCTGCACCGCGCTCACCACCGACGCAATAATCATCACGTAAATCGGGATGCGCACTTCCGCTGGCATCCAGCGGCGCAGGGCGGAAATAGCGGTGTTGGTCAGCGTTAATACCAGCGTGGTGGCAAGACCGAGGCCCAACGCGTTGGTGGCGGTAGACGTGACTGCCAGCAGCGGACACAGCCCCAGTAACTGCACCAGCGCGGAATTGTTTTTCCACAACCCCTGTACCACAACCTCTTTAATCTGGCTCATTAGGGTTCTCCACAGGCCGGTAAAGCGGATAGCTTATTAGACAGCGTTTCGGCAAACAGCCCGGCGCGCTTAACGGCATTCACGACCGCGCGCGGCGTAATGGTCGCACCGGTAAACTGGTCAAACTGGCCACCGTCTTTCTTCACCGCAAAGCTGGCATCGTCCGCGCCCTGAATATGTTTATTGCTCAGCGTGGTGATCCAGTCGCTGATGCGCAATTCAATTTTATCGCCCAGGCCCGGCGTTTCGTGATGTTCCGTCACGCGACTGCCCCAGACGGTGCCCTGGAAATCACTGCCAACCAGCAGTTGGATTGCCCCGGAATAGCCGTCAGGGGCGGTGGCTTCCATGACCACGCCTACCGGTTTATCACCCTGGCGCGCCACATAAACACGATGCTCGCCCTTGCCGAGCGCCGGATCGTTAACCCAGAAACAGCTCTGTTGCAGCTCGTTATCGTATTTATCCGTCGGGAACACCTGGTCGAACAGCGCCTGCTGCACCACGGCCGCCTGGTGGGCAATGGTATTTTTGGTCAATTCATTAATCGCGGCGGTCAGGCCGGTAGAGAACGCGGCAAACAGCGCCAGCGTCACGCCATGTTTTCGCATGGTTTTCAGCATAAGCGCTCCTTAGCGATGCCCGTAAACCCGCGGGCGGGTGTAATAGTCGATAAGCGGCACGGTGATGTTTGCCAGCAGGGTGGCAAAAGCCACACCATCAGGATAGCCGCCGTAGCTGCGGATAAGCCAGACCAGTACGCCAGCCAGCGCCCCGAAGATCAGCCGCCCACGGTTAGTGGTGGAGGCGGTCACCGGATCGGTAAGGATAAAGAACGCGCCAAGCATGGTCGCGCCAGAGAACAGATGCACGAGCGGTGAAGCAAATTGCTCCGGCGCAATCAGCCAGCCGAGTAGTGAGCAAACCAGCAGCGACACCAGGAAACTCACCGGGATATGCCAGCGAATCAAGTTCTTCGCTAATAAGAACAGGCCGCCTGCCAGAAAGGCCACATTGACCCACTGCCAGCCAGGCCCGCCCAGCACGCCACTCAGCATGGGTGTTTGCATTAACTGTACTGCGTCACTGCCTGCGCGCAGGCCGGTTTTGAAGGTGTCCAGCGGCGTTGCCTGGCTAACGCCATCGATCCCCAGCTTCAACTGGGCGAGCGTGTCGCCGCTGGCGGTATGGCTGGTAAAAATCAGCCGCAGGGTATCAAGAAAATCCGGTTGTAGCGCCGCGATGCTCTGCGGAGGCAGCCAGGTGGTCATCTGCACCGGGAAAGAGATCAGCAACACCACGTAACCAATCATCGCCGGGTTAAACGGATTGTGCCCCAGCCCGCCGTACAGTTGCTTGGCGATAATAATGGCGAAGACCGTGCCCAGGATCACCATCCACCAGGGCGCAAGCGGGGGAATACTGATACCCAGCAGCAGCCCGGTCAGCAGCGCCGAGTTATCCCCCAGCATGCCTGAGAGCGGCTGTTTGCGCAGTTTGCACACCAGGCCTTCTGCTGCCAGCGCGCTGACGATAGCGAGGAGTAGCTGAATTAACGATCCCCAACCGAAGTAGTACCACTGCACCGCAATACCGGGCAGCAGCGCCAGCGAGACCAGCATCATGATGCGCGACGTCTGGCGCTTATTATGGGTATAAGGGGAGCTTGCGATTCTGAAAACCATTTAATCCTCGTTCACAACCTGCTGAGCGGCTTTTTTAGCCTGCGCGCGGGCAATTGCCGCAGCGACCGCCGCTTTACGCGGGTCGACCGGCTCGTCATTGGCGGATTCTGTTTGAGCGGCCTGCTTACGGGCTTTAGCGCGGGCAATGGCGGCTTCAACCGCCGCCTTACGCGGATCTGCCGGGGCGTCGCTGGCGGGTTGCTCCACCGGCTCTGCCGCAGCCTGTTTACGGGCTTTGGCGCGAGCGATAGCGGCTTCAACCGCCGCTTTACGCGGATCTGCCGGGGCGTCGCTGGCGGGTTGCTCCACCGACTCTGCCGCAGCCTGTTTACGGGCTTTGGCGCGAGCGATAGCGGCTTCAACCGCCGCTTTACGCGGGTCAACCGGCGCTTCACTGGCGGTTTCTTCTACCGGCTCTGCCGCAGCCTGTTTACGGGCCTTGGCGCGAGCGATAGCGGCTTCAACCGCCGCTTTACGGGGATCGGTGGGCGCATCGTTCGCGGGCTCTGTCACCGAAGACGCCGCTTTTTCTGCCTGGCGCGCGCGCGCCTGCGCTTTGCGGGCTTCACGGGCGGCAATCACGGCCTGATTATCCGGCTCGCTGTTGGCCCGAACCACGATGGCATCCGTCGTTTTCTTATCACGTACCCGTGCCAGCGCGGCTTGAATAGCATCCTGATCCTGCGCGTCAGGCTGTACGGCGGCTTTCTTATGCCTTTCCAGACGAGCGGCTTTTTCACGCTCCAGCCGCTGTTGACGGGCCTCGAAGCGCGCTTTCGCCTCGGCGGCACGCTGTTCTTCCAACTGCACGGCGCGGATCTCTGCTTTCTCCTGGCGGAAATATTGCACCAGCGGAATGTTACTCGGGCAGACCCAGGCGCAGGCACCGCACTCGATACAGTCAGAGAGATTGTGCGCAGTCGCTTTGTCGTGTTGCTGCCCTTTACTGAACCAGTAAAGCTGCTGAGGGAGAAGATCGGCCGGGCAGGCGTCGGCGCAGGCGCTGCATCGAATACAGTGCTGTTCTTCCTGCTGCTCGCCCATTTCATGACTGGACGGGGCCAGCAGGCAGTTGGTGATTTTCACCACCGGGACATCAAGCCAGGGCAGGGTAAAGCCCATCAGCGGGCCGCCCATAATCACCAGTTGTTCGCTGGTTGGGCAGAAACCGCCAAACTCCAGCAAGTGGCGCACCGGCGTACCGAGACGCGCCCAAACGTTGCCGGGCCGTGAAATGGATTCGCCCGTCAGGGTCACTACGCGTTCCGTCAGCGGCTCGCCGTCGATAACCGCGCGTTTAACCGCATAAGCCGTGCCGACGTTGTGCATCAGCACGCCGATGTCGGATGAACGGCCGCCGTGGGGCACCTGTTTGCCGGTCAGGATCTGGGTTAGTTGCTTTGCGCCGCCGGACGGGTACTTGGTAGGGATCACACGCAGGGAGATGCCGTGCTCCTGACTCAGTACCGCCCGCAGCATGGAAATCGCCTGAGGTTTGTTATCTTCTACACCGATCAACACTTCACGCGGTTTAAGGATCCACGCCAGAATGCGAATGCCTTCAACAATTTGCGCCGCGCACTCCTGCATCAGACGGTCATCCGCCGTGATGTACGGCTCGCATTCCGCCGCGTTAATGATCAGGGTTTCGATTTTATCGCCGCCGCCCTGTAGCTTGACGCCGGTAGGGAAGCCCGCGCCGCCCAGGCCGGCTACGCCAAACTGGTGGATTCGCTCGATTAACGCTTCGCGGGTGCGCTGTTGATAATCCTGCCAGCCGTCGCGATCGATCCAGCGGTCGTCGCCGTCAGGCTCGATAATCACGCTGAGTTCCGCCAGTGCGGAAGGGTGGGCGGTGCTGTGCGGCGCAATCGCTACCACGGTACCGGACGTCGGCGCATGTACCGGCAACATTCGGCCCCAACCGCGGGTCAGCGGCTGACCGCGTAGCACGCGATCGCCAGGCTGAACGCACAGTTCGCCCTCAGCGCCGATATGCTGCTTCAACGGGATAACAAAACGGCCAGGTAACGGCACGTGGCGCAGCGGGGTGCCGCTGGACTGGGTTTTCATTTCAGGCGGATGAATGCCGCCATCGAAATCCCAGATTTTTTCTTTTCTGAAAGCAGAAAATAACTTAAGCATGTTGTTCCACAGGAATGATTCGAACCGGAATACTGTCCAGATTCCATTTCCAGTTTTCCGTCGTGGTGGTGACAGGCCGCAATTCAATACAGCGTGTCGGGCACGGGTCAACGCAGAGATTGCATCCGGTACACAGGTCGCTCATTACGGTATGCATCGCGCGGGTGGCGCCCACAATGGCGTCAACCGGGCATGCCTGAATACATTTGGTGCAGCCGATACAGTTGTTTTCGTCGATTACGGCCAGCATCCGCACCGGTTCCGGGGCGGCATCATCGCCACCGATGGGCTGCGGCTCGACGTTCAATAAGGTCGCGATCTTGTGCATCACCGCCTCGCCGCCGGGGGCGCAGCGGTTGATGTTTTCACCCTGATTACCTACCGCTTCGGCATAAGGACGACAGCCCGGGTATCCGCACTGGCCGCACTGGCTCTGGGGCAAAATCGCATCGATTTTGTCGACAATCGGGTCTTCTTCCACGGCAAAACGGCGGGAAGCAAAACCCAGCAGCAGGCCAAACACCAGGCCCAGCGCGCTCAGGGATAAAATGGCGATCCAGACGGTACTCATGACACTTTTACCAGCCCGCTAAAGCCCATAAACGCCAGCGACATCAGCCCGGCGGTGATCAGCGCGATGGCATTGCCGCGAAACGGTGCAGGCACATCGGCAACCGCCAGCCGTTCGCGAATCGCCGCAAACAGCACCATAACAAAGGAGAACCCGACCGCCGCTGAAAAGCCGTAAAGCGCAGACTGGAGAAAGTTATGGCCGAGGTTGATATTCAGCAACGCGACCCCTAACACCGCGCAGTTGGTGGTAATCAACGGCAGGAATATACCCAGCAGGCGATACAGCGCCGGGCTGGTTTTGCGTACCACCATCTCAGTAAACTGCACCACGACCGCAATCACCAGAATGAAGGCGAGGGTACGCAGATAAATAAGGTCGAGGGGGATCAAAATAAAGTTGTCGATAAGCCAGGCGCAAACCGACGCCAGGGTCATCACGAACGTGGTCGCCAGGCCCATACCAATGGCGGTCTCCAGTTTTTTGGAAACCCCCATAAACGGGCACAGGCCAAGAAACTTCACCAGCACGAAGTTATTGACCAGCACAGTACCAACAAATAACAGCAAGTAATCAGTCATTATCCGACCTGAAACAAAAATAGCCGCCTATTATCGGACATGGATCACATGGCGACAACAGAGAATCTGTAAGGTTATTAAGGATTGACGAAAGTCAGTTTTACGCGCTCCGCGCGTTTAAAATAGGGAACAAACAGCGCAGCGGCGATCAGTTGAAACACCAACTGGCGTACAATCGCGCCATCTGACACCGGTGAAAACGCGAAGGATTTCAGCACCAGCAACACCGAAATAAGTAGCCAGATAATATAGTGCTTTGGCACTTTCGACTGGCGCTTAAAAAACCCAATAGTCAGCCACAGGGTATAACTCCACATTACTACCGCCGATATCAGCGAGACATACACCCACAGGGCGTCCTGTCCGGCTTGCTGGCCTAAGGCCTGGCGCGTTTCCGGCGAGAGCAGCGCGGTAAAATACATTACCACGACTAATGACGTGCTCAATAAAGTCAGCAGAAGCCAGGCGAGAGGGGCAAGTAGCCATCCCCCGATACGCATTGCAGGCGTGGCGGTCATATTACCTCCGGCGGGGTATATCGTTAGCACTATTCACTGTGTGAATTTCAGCGCAAGAATTATAAGGATTTTCGCGCTAAAAGCTACTCAGGCTTATTGAACGAAGCGCCAGACGGTCTTGGGCACCTGGCCGAGGTCAAATAATCGCCCACCCGAGACAATTTCCGCGCGGCGGTGATCGGCTGCCCGGTACATGTTGATAATCTCCTCATTATCGGCAAGGGAATAGTTGAGGTGATCAAACAATTTTTCCAGGCTTTCAAGCGAATTGATTTTACGAAATTTAAATAAATAATCCTGAACGGTCATGGTCGGTCCTGTCCTTAAATATAATTTGAAATAGTCCCGTGATGGCACACGTCAATAATAAAACGAAGTCGAGTCACATTCCGTCATCGGCAGGCGTATATCATGTATTTAAGACTTTTCTTCGGGAAAGCGTAAAAGGCACTGCGCAACGCGTACCATGTCAGATTAACCTTGTTAGGCTTTTCTGGCAATAAGCGCATGATAGTAATAGAAACTTTTTTGACTGAACGAGGCAGCACTGTATTCCGTCGGCGTTGAGTCTGCTGCCGGAAGTAAACGGGAGTTAAAAAAGAATACTGACTAAATGGTGCGGGACGGCTATTTAATCCTGATGCATACATTAATGATAAATGACTTTGGCGTTAATTTCGCAAATCGTTGCTATCGGTAAAACTTTAAATAGCGCAGGAAAGGAGGATATTCTTATTACCGTATTGCCTTCCTGGCTAAAAATCCACGTTCCTGCGGCGGTACGTTTGAGGCGTTCCGGACAGGCTACACTCTCAGAGTAAACGGTATTAGCAGTTGTTACCGGATGGCGAATGGTGTGAAATACCGTTGTCCATAGACGAGAGGAATGTAAATGAGCGACAACGTCCGTGTTGGATTAATTGGATATGGCTATGCCAGTAAAACGTTCCATGCCCCGCTGATTGTCGGCACGCCGGGTATGACCCTGGCGGCGGTTTCAAGTAGCGACGCAACGAAAGTGCATGCTGACTGGCCTGGCGTAACCGTAGTCTCCGACCCTAAACAGCTTTTCAACAATCCTGAGATCGATCTCATTGTGATTCCCACGCCCAACGATACGCACTTCCCGCTGGCCCGCGCCGCGATGGAAGCGGGTAAACACGTGGTGGTGGATAAACCCTTTACCGTGACATTGTCACAAGCCCGTGAACTGGAAGCGCTGGCCAAAAGCCGTGGCCTGGTGCTGTCGGTGTTTCATAACCGCCGCTGGGATAGCGACTTTCTGACCCTGAAGGGCCTGATTGCCGAGGGCAAACTGGGCGAAGTCAGCTATTTCGAATCTCACTTTGATCGCTACCGTCCGCAGGTTCGCAATCGCTGGCGCGAGCAGGCGGGCCCGGGTAGCGGCATTTGGTACGATTTGGGGCCGCACCTTATCGACCAGGCGCTGGTGCTGTTTGGCGTGCCTGTCAGTATTACTGTCGATATGGCGCAGCTGCGTCCTGATGCGCAAACTACCGACTACTTCCATGCGGTGCTGGCCTATCCGCAACGCCGCGTTGTGCTGCATGGCACCATGCTGGCGGCGGCGGAGTCGGCGCGTTATATCGTTCACGGCACCCGTGGCAGCTATGTGAAATTTGGGCTCGACCCGCAGGAAGACCGTCTGAAAGCGGGTGAGCGTCTGCCGCAAGAAGACTGGGGCTACGATATGCGCGACGGCGTCCTGACGCTGGCTTCCGGCGATGAACTGAATGCGCAAACGTTACTGACAGTACCGGGCAACTATCCAGCATACTATGCGGCGATCCGCGATGCGCTCAACGGCCAGGGCGAAAACCCTGTGCCAGCCAGCCAGGCGATCCGCGTCATGGAGTTGATTGAACTGGGGATTGAATCCGCCAAACATCGCTCAACGCTTTGCCTGACCTGATTGGCATCACCCATAAAAAACGCGCCGTTCGGCGTAATGCCGATCAGTTAAGGATCGGTTGACCGATCCGGCAGTTGTGCAAAAA
>NZ_DAMBQK010000008.1:88135-166678 GCF_032062175.1 Atlantibacter sp. | reverse complement strand
ACTCGCGACCCCGACCTTGGCAAGGTCGTGCTCTACCAACTGAGCTATTCCCGCCCGACGTGAACTGCATTTCTGCTCTGTCACGGGAGGCGCATTATACGAGAAATCATCACGGTCGCAATACTTTAAAAGCGTTTTTTTGTGATTTTTATCCGAATGCTGATTTTATCAACAAGATGGCGAAATTAAAAACAGCATTGTTACGAAACGGTTATTAAAAATTTTTTAGTCTTCTGTAATCAGCGTACAGCGTAGTCCGGCAGTATCAAGCTGCTGGCGATAAATCGCCGGTAAATGGTTATCCGTAATCACCTCATGTACCAGCGATACCGGGCCCAGCGAATGGGGATGGATCTCACCGAACTTGGAGCTGTCGGTCAGCACATAGTTATTGGCGCACTTACGCAGCGCCGTGCCCACGATGTCCGCCCGCAGCATATCGCGCCCGGTAAACCCGGTATCAGGATGAAAACCGTCAATACCGATAAACGCCTTCGCGAAGTGCAGATGCGCTAACGTCAGACGCGCTAACGGCCCTACCATGCTTTCGCTGCGCTTTTGCAGCACGCCGCCCAACAGAATCACCTCGCAACGGCTCTCACGCAGCAAATTGGCGATATGCACGCTGGCGGTGATGACCGTGACCTGGCGCTCTTTCGCCAGTACACGCGCCAGAATAGCGTTAGTGCTGCCGTTTTCGATAAATACCGTTTCCCCATCGGCTATCAGCGAGGCGGCATACTCCGCCAGCGCTTTTTTGGCCGGGAAATTACTCAGCATCCGCGAATCCACGCTGTCGTTATCCGTGACGACGGCGAAACCATGCTCGCGTTTTAAATACGCGCCCTGCTCCAGATAATTAAGATCGTGGCGGACGGTCACGACCGAAACGCCTGTCACATCCGCCAGTTTAACAACCGGTACGCGTTTATTGTCTGTCACATATTGCAGGATACGCTGTTGTCGATCGTTCATAGGCTCAGAAAGTCAGGAAGCGCAGCGGCAACGCCGCTGCGCGAGATGGATTAGAGGGTGTGTTCGGTACGGGCGATGATATCGTCCTGGGCATCCGGCGACAGCGCGGTAAAGAACGCGGAATAACCCGCGACGCGCACCACCAGGTCACGATACTGGTCAGGATGTTTCTTCGCTTCCAGCAGCGTTTCCCGCGACACGATGTTGTACTGAATATGCCAGCCCTTATGCACTTCAAAGAAGGTTCTCAGCATCATCATCAGCTTGATACGGTCACTGGTGTTTTCCAGCGTGGCCGGATTCAGTTTCTGATTGAGCAATACCCCGCCGAGAATCGATCCGGTAGGCAATTTGCCCACAGAACTGATCACCGCCGTTGGCCCCAGGTGATCGGTCCCGGAAGCCGGGCTGGCCCCTTCCGCCAGCGGCGTTTTGGCTTTACGGCCATCCGGCGTCGCCATTGTCGCCGCGCCGAAAGGTACGTTAGCGGAAATGGACGAGGTGCCCGCGTAGTAGTTACCGCCAATCGGTCCCCTGCCGTAGCGTGGGTTGTGGTACTGCTTAATTTCGTCGATATAGGTCTGGTAAGCCCGCGCCAGCAGTTCGTCCACGCTGTCGTCATCGTTGCCGTATTTCGGCGCGTTGTTGATCAAACGCTGGCGCAATTGCTCGTGGGTCAACCCGTCGAAGTCTTCCGCCAGAGCCTGAGCCAGTTGCTGCTGACCGATAGCGCCCTGTTCGAACACCAGTTTTTTCACCGCCGCCAGGCTGTTGCCCAGGTTCGCGATCCCGACCTGCAAACCGGATACCCAGTCGTATTTTGCACCGCCCTGCTTGATGCTCTTTGCCCGCTCAATGCAGTCATCCACCAGCGCCGAGCACAGAATATCGTGAACATTCTCCTCCAGCATGGTATCCACCACGTACTCAATTTCGATGGATTTACGGGTGTAGTAGCGGATCTGGCTATCCCATGCCGCCATCACTTCGTCGAATTTGCTGAAATTGCCTTTCGACAGCGCCAGCTCCTGCGGCAGGAAGACTTTGCCGCTGGTGGCGTCTTTGCCCCCTTCCAGCGCCGCCAGCATTACGCGCGCAAAGTTGATAAAACTCATGCCGGTGCAGCGGTAGCCCCATTTACCGCCCACGGCGGTTTCGATGCAGCCAATCGCGGCATACTGGTAAGCGTCTTCAGGCTCCACGCCGAGCTTGATGAATTCCGGGATCACGATTTCATCGTTGTTAAACGCCGGCATACCGAAGCCGCAGCGAATCACCTGCACGCAGGCATCCAGGAAATCGTCACTGATGCCGGCGTGATAGCGCACGCTGAGGTTCGGTTGGGTGGAACGCAGGCGCCCACAGGATTCCAGGATGGCGTAGGAGAGCGGGTTCACCGCGTCTGTCGCCACGCCGTTAACCAGATTCTGGCCGCCGATGGTGACGTTCTGGTACAACGGGCTGCCCGCAGACGCTTTGGAGTGCGAGCCGGAGCGGATTTTGTTCACTTCCAGCAGCTTCAGCCAGCAGCTGTGCAGCATTTCGATGGCCTGTTCGCGGGTTAACGACTGCTCCAGCTCCACGTCGCGGCGATACCACGGGTAGAGATACTGGTCCATCCGGCCAAACGACACTGAATGGCCGTTGGACTCGATCTGCAAAATCAGTTGGATGAAGTAACATAGCTGTAGCGCCTGCCAGAAGGTTTTCGGCGGTTCATGGGCGATGACTTCGCAGTTTTCAGCCATGGCGAGCAGCTCGTTTTTACGGGTTTCGCGGGTTTCCTGCTGCGCCATTTGCTGTGCCAGCGCGGCAAAACGCAAAATATGGTGGCTTACCGCTTCAAGCGTAATATCAATGGCTTTCAGGAACTGTTCGCCATGCAAATCTTCCAGCACGGTCAGGTTGATGCGCGAGCGGCGCTCGGCCACTTTTGCGCGCATCCCGTCCATGCCCAACTCCAGCAATAACGGGAAATTTACCGCCAGATGCGCATCGCCGGAGGTCATATTGCCTTCAGCTTTGATGATGCCGGTATCCAGCAGCGCTTTTTGCTCGCTGGTAAACATGCCGTAACAGCGATCCTGCACCGTTTGACCGCGCCACCACGGGCAAATTTCATGCAGAACCCGTTTGTTTTCTTCGCTCACCGCAAACCCGGCACCGGGACGATCGGCCAGATCGTCGATCTCTTTTTCGATCCACGACACGGTATATTCCGGGAAAATCGGCGCGGCGCGCACTTCGCTCGCCTGGTTGCCGACAATCAGCTCGTCGTGTTTGATCCAGATGGTGCGCTCCGCCAGATGATGGGCCAACGCCAGCGCGCGGCGAACCGGAATCGGCTTATCCATATTCTGTTGGTAAACCGCAGTGTAATGCTGGGCGCGCTCGGTACAGACCGGCGGCTTAACAATATGCACCAGGGCGTTTTTGTGCGCCTTAATACGGTCGCTCAGCACATCCAGTTTCAGGGTGGTCATGACATTATCCTCTCAAGGTAGCCGTCAGGCCCTTCTCACGGGCGCAGGACTGGGCAAAATCAAGCAATTCTGGCGCATCAAGCGGTTTATCCGGCGCCAGGTAGGGTTGGTCTAAAAGGTGATATTTGTTGATGCCCAGGGTGTGATAGGGCAAAAAATGAATCTCTTTGACGTTGAGTTTTTCAGCGGCGAAGTCGGTGATCGCCTGGATTGACGCTTCGTCGGCATTGAAGCCTGGGATCAGCGGGACGCGGATAATCATCGGTTTCCCGGCCGCCGCCACGTTTTCCAGATTCTTCATCACTCGCCGGGCGGAGCCGTCGGTCCATTTTTTAAACGCAATGTCGTCGACGTGCTTAAGATCGGCGAGAAACAGGTCGGTATACGGGAGCGAGGGCTCGACATAGTGCCAGGGCACATGCAGGCAGGTTTCTACCGCAGTATGAATGCCCTGCTCATGGCTGGCTTTCAACAGCGCCAGCGCCATTTCCGGGTTCATAAAGGGCTCGCCGCCCGACAGGGTCAGCCCGCCGCCGCTGCGGTCGTAAAACGGTTTATCGCGCAGCACCGTCGCCATAATCTGCTCAACGCTTTTCTGTTCACCGCAGACCGTCAGCGCCTGAGAAGGACAGCACTCCTGCAAACAGTCGAGATGCGCAGATTCAAGCTTTTCACGGTGAATAATCAACCCGGTCAGGCTACGTTGAATGATGCCCGGCAGCGCCTGTTGGCAGAGATCGCAGCCTTCAAGGCACAGGCGCGGATCAAATAACACGTCGCGTTCACGCGAGCGGCTTTCCGGGTTCTGGCACCAGCGGCACCCGAGGGAACACCCTTTAAGAAACACCACGGTACGAATACCGGGGCCGTCATGGGTAGAGTAGCGCTGGATATTGAAAATCATAAAATTCACCATTTATGTTGCGTATGAAAATTAAATGACTTTCGAAAGAAAGTAACATTGATTTCGATCAACTGATTTGCAGGGCGCGGAGATATACTGCGCTAAGTTGCTGCATTTCACATTTTGAGGACGACACGATGGAACTTTATCTTGATACCGCCGACGTTGCGGCGGTTGCCCGGCTGGCGCGCATTTTCCCTTTAGCGGGCGTTACCACTAATCCCAGCATTGTCGCCAGCGGTAAAAAGCCCGTTAGCGTGGTGCTACCGGAATTGCAGGATGCGCTGGGCGGTAAAGGCCGTCTGTTCGCACAGGTGATGGCCGCCCAGGCGGAAAAAATGGTCGACGAAGCGCTGGCGCTGCGCGAGATCATTCCCGATCTGGTGGTGAAAGTGCCGGTGACGCCGGAAGGCCTGGCGGCAATCAAGATCCTGAAAACCAAAGGCGTTCCCACGCTGGGCACAGCGGTGTACGGTGCCGCACAAGGCTTGTTGAGCGCGCTGGCGGGTGCGGAATATGTTGCGCCGTATGTGAATCGTGTTGACGCGCAGGGCGGTGACGGTATTAAAACCGTCAGCGAACTCCAGCAATTGCTGACGCTGCATGCACCAGGCTCAAAAGTGCTGGCGGCGAGCTTTAAAACGCCGCGCCAGGCGCTGGACTGCCTGCTGGCGGGCTGTGAAGCCATCACCCTGCCGCTGGATGTGGCGGAGCAGTTTATCAATGCGCCTGCGGTCACGGCGGCGATAGCGAAATTTGAGCAGGACTGGCAAAACGCATTCGGCACGCTGGCGCTGAAGTAAAAAATATTCAGGCCGCGAAAGCGGCCTGAAGTTGATGTTATCAAAGCTTAATAAAATGCTCGCGGTAGTACGCCAGTTCCGCCACCGACTCGCGGATATCATCCAGCGCCTGGTGCGACCCTTCTTTTTTCAGGCCAACTAAAATTTCCGGCTTCCAGCGGCGCGCCAGCTCTTTCAGCGTGCTGACATCCAGATAGCGATAGTGGAAATACGCTTCCAGTTCCGGCATGTATTTAAACAGGAAGCGGCGATCCTGGCCGATGCTGTTACCGCAGATGGGTGACGTATTGGCGGGCACCCACTGTTTCAGGAATTCGATGGTCGCCAGTTCCGCCGCGCGGTCGTCCAGGGTACTGGCCTTCACGCGATCCACCAGGCCACTGCCGGTATGGGTACGCACGTTCCAGTCATCCATCAGCGCCAGCTGTTCATCCGACTGATGTACCGCGATAACCGGGCCTTCCGCCAGGATATTCAGATTCGCATCGGTAACCAGAGTGGCGATTTCGATAATGCGGTCGCGCTCTGGATCAAGGCCCGTCATCTCCAGATCGATCCAAATCAGATTATTTTCATTTCCACTCATGCTATTTTCCACCCTTCTGGCGTCACCCACGGTGACGATCGGTTAATTCATATATACCCGTCATACTTCAAATTGCAGGTGCGTTGGCTTTCTCGCTCACCCCAGTCACTTACTACTGTAAGCTCCAGGGGATTCACTGCGTCGCCGCCTTCCTGCAATTCGAATTATTTTGGGTATAAAATTGGGTGTATCATAGAGGTTTT
Source organism: Atlantibacter sp. (assembly GCF_032062175.1). NCBI lineage: Bacteria > Pseudomonadati > Pseudomonadota > Gammaproteobacteria > Enterobacterales > Enterobacteriaceae > Atlantibacter > Atlantibacter sp. The sequence goes on along the minus strand of NZ_DAMBQK010000008.1, from coordinate 160,724 downwards.
GCCCATTCCGGGCGACCAGGAGCCAGCACGATTGAGCAAAAATAAACTCTCCAAAGGGCAACAGCGCCGTGTGAAAGCGAACCACCAGCGTCGGTTAACGACGACGGAGAAGGTGGATTACGACGACAACCTGTTTGGCGAGCCGGGCGAAGGCATGGTGATCAGCCGTTTTGGTATGCATGCCGATGTCGAGGCAGCAGACGGTTCGGTGCACCGCTGTAACATTCGCCGCACGATCCGTTCGCTGGTCACCGGCGACCGCGTTGTCTGGCGCCCTGGCAAAACTGCCGCGGAAGGCATGGCGGTGAAAGGCATTGTTGAAGCGGTACATGAGCGGACCTCGGTGCTGACCCGCCCTGATTTTTACGATGGCGTAAAACCCATCGCCGCCAATATCGATCAGATCGTGATTGTTTCTGCGATCCTCCCGGAGCTGTCGCTCAATATCATCGACCGCTATCTGGTGGCCTGCGAAACCCTGAACGTCGAGCCGCTGATCGTACTGAACAAGATCGATCTGCTGGATGATGAAGGGATGGCGTTTGTTAATGAGCAAATGGATATCTATCGCGGGATCGGTTATCGCGTCCTGATGGTCTCCAGCCATCAGCAAAACGGCTTACACGAACTGCAAACCGCCCTCACCGACCGGATCAGTATCTTTGCCGGGCAATCAGGCGTTGGGAAATCGAGCCTGCTGAACGCCCTGCTGGGGCTGACCGATGACAGTATTCTCACCAACGACGTCTCGGACGTGTCAGGCCTGGGGCAACATACCACCACCGCCGCACGGCTGTATCACTTCCCGCACGGCGGCGATGTGATTGACTCTCCTGGGGTACGTGAATTTGGTTTGTGGCATCTCGAACCGGAACAAATCACCCAGGGCTTTGTCGAATTTCACGACTATCTGGGCCACTGCAAATACCGCGACTGCAAGCATGACGCCGACCCTGGCTGCGCCATTCGTGAAGCGGTCGAGCAGGGTAAAATTGCGGAAAGCCGTTTCGATAATTATCACCGCATCCTGGAAAGCATGAGCCAGGTAAAAACGCGTAAAAGCTTTTCTGAATCTGATGACTGACATTTAACCCTGGCATCGCTAGAATCGCCCCCCTTTGGGTGTTGCCTGGTTTTTGAAGACCAGGCCAGGAACGACAAAATAACATTAGCCTGGAGGCTATCTTGTTAAACAACTTTAAGCTTTCGCTTCAATACATTCTCCCGAAACTGTGGCTTACTCGCCTGGCGGGCTGGGGCGCAAGTAAACGTGCTGGCTGGCTGACCAAACTGGTGATTGACCTGTTCGTTAAAGCCTACAAGGTCAACATGAACGAGGCGCAGAAGCCGGATACCGCCAGCTATCGCACCTTTAACGATTTCTTTGTTCGCGCACTGCGTGATGACGTTCGCCCGGTGAATACCGATCCGAATGTGCTGGTGATGCCTGCGGATGGCGTAATCAGCCAGTTGGGCCGTATCGAGGAAGACAAAATCCTGCAGGCCAAAGGCCACAACTACAGCCTGGAAGCACTGCTGGCGGGCAACTATCTGATGGCGGACAAATTCCGCAACGGGACGTTTGCCACTACCTACCTGTCGCCGCGTGATTATCACCGCGTGCATATGCCGTGCAACGGTATCCTGCGTGAGATGATCTACGTGCCGGGGGATTTGTTCTCGGTTAACCACTTAACTGCCCAGAACGTACCGAACCTGTTTGCCCGTAACGAGCGCGTTATTTGCCTGTTCGATACCGAATTTGGCCCGATGGCCCAGATTCTGGTGGGCGCAACCATTGTCGGCAGCATCGAAACGGTGTGGTCCGGCACGGTGACCCCGCCGCGTGAAGGCGTAATCAAGCGCTGGACGTGGCCGGCTGGCGAGAGTGAAGACGCCGTCGCGCTGTTGAAAGGCCAGGAAATGGGCCGCTTCAAGCTGGGCTCGACGGTGATTAACCTGTTCGCGCCGGGTAAAGTGAATCTGGTGGATGGCCTGCAAAGCCTGTCGGTGACCCGCCTTGGCGAAGCGCTGGCGATTTCCACTGAAACCTTCGGGACGCCGGACACCACGCCTGCACCGCTGTCGGATGAAGAAATCAACGCCGAACTGGCAGCCAGCCCGCTGGTTGACGGCTCCCCGAAAGACCAGGGCTAATTTTTACGTAAAGGTAGACTGACGTGCGCCTGATTATCACGATCCTGATGGCCTGGTGCCTCAGCATGGGGGCGTACGCTGCGGCGGCCCCCGACGCAAAACAAATCTCCCAGGAGCTGGAGCAAGCCAAAGCGGCGAAAAACCTGCCTAACCAGGCGGAAACCGTGGAGGCCCTCCAGGCCGCGTTGAACGCCCTCGAAGAGCGCAAAGCCTCGCTGGAGCGTGCAACGCAGTATCAACAAGTCATTGATAACTATCCTAAGCTTTCCGAGACCCTGCGCCAGCAGTTGAATAACCTGCGCGAAGAGCCGCAAAAAGTCCCTGAAGGCCTCACCTCCGACGCCCTGAGCCAGGAAATTCTGCAAGTCAGTAGCCAACTGCTGGAAAAAAGCCGTCTGGCCCAGCAGGAGCAGGAGCGCACCCGAGATATCGCCGACTCGCTCAGCCAGCTCCCACAACAGCAAACCGATGCGCGCCGTCAGTTGAATGAAGTGGAACGGCGGGCGGGCGCGCAAAACGGCGCAAGCAACGCGTTAACTCAGGCCCAGCAACTTAATGCCCAGGCGGAATCCGCTCGTCTTAAGGCGGTGGTGGATGAACTGGAACTGGCGCAGCTTTCCGCCAGCAACCGCCAGGAACTTTCGCGGATGCGTAGCGAGCTGGCGCAAAAGCAGAGCCAGCAGCTCGATGGTTATTTGCAGGCCCTGCGCAATCAGCTAAACAGCCAGCGCCAGAAAGAGGCGGAACGCGCGCTGGAAAGCACCGAGCTGCTCGCAGAAAACAGCGCGGGCCTGCCACCGTCTATCGAAGAGCAGTTCAAAATCAACCGCGAACTGTCTCAGGCGCTGAACCAGCAGGCGCAGCGCATGGATCTGGTGGCCTCGCAGCAGCGCCAGGCATCGGGCCAGACGCTCCAGGTACGCCAGGCGCTGAATACCCTGCGCGAGCAGTCTCAGTGGCTGGGCGTGTCGAATATGCTCGGCGAAGCGTTGCGCGCGCAAGTTGCCCGCCTGCCGGAAATGCCCAAGCCGCAGCAACTGGACACCGAAATGGCGCAGCTACGCGTCCACCGTATGCGCTATGAGGATTTGCTTAACAAGCAGCCGCAGCTGCGCCAGCTTCGCCAGGCCGACGGCGCGCCGCTCACGGCAGAGCAAAACCGCATTCTGGAAGCGCAGTTGCGTACCCAGCGCGAGCTGCTTAATTCGCTGTTGCAGGGCGGCGATACGCTGATTCTGGAATTGACCAAGCTGAAAGTCGCCAACAGCCAACTGGAAGATGCGTTAAAAGAGGTTAACGAAGCGACTCACCGCTACCTGTTCTGGACGGCGGACGTCAGCCCGATGACCATCGCCTGGCCGCTTGAAATTGTGCAGGATTTACGCCGCCTGGTGTCGCTCGACACCGCCAGCCAGATGGGGAACGCCACGCTGATGATGCTCACCAGCAAAGAGACGCTGCTACCGCTGTTCGGCGCGTTGATCCTGGTGGGTTTTAGCCTCAGTTCACGGCGGCATTTCACGGCGTTCCTTGAGCGCTCCAGCGCCCGTATCGGTAAAGTCACCCAGGATCACTTCAGGCTGACGCTGCGCACGCTGTTCTGGTCGATACTGGTGGCCTCGCCGTTGCCGGTGCTGTGGGCCACGCTCGGCTACGGGCTGCGCGAGGCCTGGCCCTACCCCATCGCCGTGGCGATTGGCGATGGCGTCACGGCCACTGTGCCGTTGTTGTGGGTCGTGATGATTTGCGCCACCTTCGCCCGCCCGAACGGGCTGTTTATCGCCCACTTCGGCTGGCCGCGCCGCCAGGTAGCGCGGGCGATGCGCTATTACTTGATGACCATCGGTTTTGTGGTGCCGCTGATTATGGCGCTGATCATGTTCGATAATCTCAACGACCGGGAGTTCTCCGGCTCGCTGGGCCGCCTGTGCTTTATCCTGATTTGCGGCGCGCTGGCGATCGTCACGCTAAGCCTGAAACGCGCCGGAATTCCGCTGTGGCTCGATAAAGAAGGCAGCGGTGAAAACATGGTAAACCGGATGCTGTGGAACCTGATGCTCAGCGCGCCGCTGATGGCCATTCTGGCCTCCGCCGTCGGGTATCTGGCCACCGCCCAGGCGCTGCTGGCGCGCCTCGAAACCTCGGTCGCTATCTGGTTCCTGCTGCTGGTGGTGTATCACGTGATCCGCCGCTGGATGTTTATTCAGCGCCGCCGTCTGGCGTTCGACCGCGCCAAACACCGCCGTGCGGAAATTCTTGCCCAGCGTGCGCGCGGCGAAGAGGAGCCGGCCCATAACCACAGCACGGAAGGCAGCAGTGAAATTGTCGAAGAACCGGAAGTGGATCTCGATACCATCAGCGCCCAGTCGCTACGGCTGGTGCGCTCGATACTGATGCTGATCGCCCTGCTGTCGGTGATTGTGCTGTGGTCGGAAATCCATTCGGCGTTCGGCTTCCTGGAGAACATTTCCCTGTGGGATGTCACCTCAACGGTGCAGGGCGTGGAAAGTATTGAACCGATTACGCTCGGCGCTGTGCTGATCGCCATTCTGGTATTTATCATTACCACCCAGTTGGTGCGTAACTTACCGGCTCTGCTGGAACTGGCGCTGTTGCAGCATCTGGATTTGACGCCGGGCACCGGTTACGCCATCACCACCATCACCAAATATCTGTTGATGCTGATTGGCGGCCTGACCGGGTTCTCGATGATCGGAATTGAATGGTCGAAACTGCAATGGCTGGTCGCGGCGCTCGGTGTCGGACTCGGTTTTGGTTTACAGGAAATCTTCGCCAACTTTATTTCCGGCCTGATTATCCTGTTCGAGAAACCGATCCGCATCGGCGATACCGTGACCATTCGCGATTTGACCGGCAGCGTGACGCGTATTAACACCCGCGCCACGACCATCAGTGACTGGGACCGCAAAGAGATTATCGTGCCGAATAAGGCGTTTATCACCGAGCAGTTTATCAACTGGTCGCTGTCCGACTCGGTAACGCGCGTGGTGCTCACCGTGCCAGCGCCGGGCGATGCCGATAGCGAAGAAGTGACGCAAATCCTGTATACCGCCGCGAAACGCTGTTCGCTGGTGATCGATAACCCGGCCCCGGAAGTGTTCCTGGTGGATTTACAGCAGGGCCTGCAACTGTTTGAGCTGCGTATTTACGCCGCTGAAATGGGCCACCGGATGCCGTTGCGCCATGAGATCCATCAGCTGATCCTGCACGGCTTCCGTGAACACGGTATCGACCTGCCGTTCCCGCCGTTCCAGATGCGTCTGGAAAGCCTGGATGGCAGGCGTACCGCACGGACGTTAACGTCGACGGGGAAAAGTTCGCGCCCGGCAGGAAGTTTGTAATATCGAAGGGCCCCTCACCGCTGTTCGGGTGAGGGGTTTATCACGCACGATCCACGCTAAACGCCAGCACGTCAGAAAGCCGCTCCGCGCCCAGCGCCAACATAATCAGGCGATCCACGCCTAACGCCACGCCGGAACAGTCCGGGAGGCCCGCTTTTAACGCATCCAGCAAATTCGTGTCTACCGGCTGCTGCGGCAACCCGCGCGCGGCGCGTTTACGGTTGTCCTGCTCGAAGCGCTGCTGCTGCTCGCGCGCGTCGGTCAGTTCGTGGAAGCCGTTCGCCAGTTCGATGCCTTTGAAATAAACCTCGAAACGCTCTGCTACACGGTGGTCTTCCGTGCTGATCTGCGCTAACGATGCCTGGCTGGCCGGGAAGTGGTAAACGAAAGTCGGACGGTCTTTGCCGATGTACGGTTCTACGCCCATAGCAAACAGCAATTGCAGTAGCGTATCCCTGTCTTCTTCGGTATCGGCGATATTGCTCAGATCCAGTCTGGCCGCCACTTCACGCAGTTGGGTTTTGTCTGCGGACAGCGGGTCGATTTCCAGATAGCGCTGGAACGCCTGCTGATAAGAGATCGTTTCCGCCGGGCTGGTTTCCAGCACCTGTTGCAGCAAATCGTCGACTTCATTCATCAGACGGTACATGTCGTAGTGCGGACGGTACCACTCCAGCATGGTAAATTCCGGATTGTGATGACGCCCCATCTCTTCATTGCGGAAACTGCGGCATAGCTGGTATACCGGGCCACAACCCGCCGCCAGCAGGCGCTTCATATGGTATTCCGGGCTGGTCATCAAATAGAGGTTGATGCCTGCCGAATGGCCGGGGCCAACAAAACGGGTTTCAAACGGGACCAGATGAATATCCGTAACCGTCGCCTGGCTCATGCAGGGGGTTTCCACCTCCAGCACGCCGCGATCGGCAAAAAAGCGACGAATCTCCGCCATCAGCGCTGCGCGTTTTAACAGATTGGGGATGGATGCGCTCGGCTGCCAGGAGGCCGTATCGCTCATAATTTATTCTCCGACTTCAGATAAGGGCACGAAGTCTACCCGCATCGTGCAGAGGAGACAATTTTTGCGCAGCAAATTTTGATTTTTACGGTTAATGAATCATGAATCTTCGGTTTCGTGAGCCAGACATCAATGATTGTGACAAAGGCCCACGAGCACCCGCCAAAAAAATCGAACACGTCAAATTTCCTTAAGATTGACCCCGTTATACTGTCCTACCCAATAAGGAGCAGGGGAATTCGCTTTCGCAAACGTGCCTTGCATCTGTTCTGGTTTGGTCATAGCGCTTGCGAAATTACAATAATCTGGAGGAATGTCGTGCAAACCTTTTATGCCGATCTCGCCGTCATTGGCGCTGGCGGAGCTGGATTGCGAGCGGCCATTGCCGCAGCACAAGCTAATCCACACGCCAAAATCGCACTGATTTCTAAAGTCTACCCCATGCGTAGCCACACCGTTGCCGCCGAAGGCGGTTCCGCAGCGGTCGCGCAAGATCACGACAGCTTTGATTACCATTTCCACGATACCGTGGCGGGTGGCGACTGGCTGTGTGAGCAGGATGTGGTGGACTATTTTGTGCATCACTGTCCCACAGAGATGACACAGCTTGAGCAATGGGGATGCCCGTGGAGCCGCCGTCCTGACGGCACCGTGAACGTGCGTCGTTTTGGCGGGATGAAAATCGAACGCACCTGGTTCGCCGCCGATAAAACCGGCTTCCACATGCTGCATACCCTGTTCCAGACCTCCCTTCAGTTCCCGCAAATCCAACGCTTCGACGAGCATTTCGTACTCGACATTCTGGTCGACGACGGTCACGCGCGCGGCCTGGTAGCAATGAACATGATGGAAGGCACCCTGGTGCAAATCCGCGCCAACGCGGTGGTGATGGCGACGGGCGGCGCTGGCCGCGTTTACCGCTACAACACCAACGGCGGGATCGTCACCGGTGACGGTATGGGCATGGCGCTGAGCCACGGCGTACCGCTACGCGATATGGAATTCGTTCAGTATCACCCGACCGGCTTGCCGGGCTCCGGCATTCTGATGACCGAAGGCTGCCGTGGTGAAGGCGGTATCCTGGTCAACAAAGACGGCTACCGCTATTTGCAGGATTACGGCATGGGGCCGGAAACGCCGCTGGGCGAGCCGAAGAACAAGTACATGGAACTCGGCCCGCGCGATAAAGTCTCGCAGGCATTCTGGCACGAATGGCGCGCTGGCCGCACTATCCCGACGCCGCGCGGCGATGTGGTCTATCTGGATCTGCGTCACCTCGGCGAGAAGAAACTGCTTGAGCGCTTACCGTTTATCTGCGAACTGGCGAAGGCCTATGTGGGCGTCGATCCGGTGAAAGAGCCGATTCCAGTGCGTCCGACCGCGCACTACACCATGGGCGGCATTGAAACCAACCAGCAGTGTGAAACCCGCATTCAGGGGCTGTTCGCCGTGGGCGAATGTTCTTCCGTGGGTCTGCACGGCGCCAACCGTCTCGGTTCCAACTCGCTGGCGGAACTGGTGGTGTTTGGCCGCATGGCGGGCGAACAGGCGATGGCGCGCGCGGCTGGTGCGAGCGAAGCCAACGACGCCGCGTTGAACGCGCAGGTGGCAGACGTCGAGCAACGCCTGAAAGCGCTGGTTAATCAGGAAGGCACTGAAAACTGGGCGAAGATCCGCGATGAAATGGGTCTGTCGATGGAAGAAGGCTGCGGTATCTACCGTACGCCGGAACTGATGCAGAAAACCGTCGATAAACTCGCCGAGCTTCAGGAACGCTTTAAACGCGTGCGTGTCACCGACACCTCCAGCGTGTTCAACACCGATTTACTCTACACCATCGAACTGGGCCACGGCCTGAATGTGGCCGAATGTATGGCGCATTCCGCTCTGGCGCGTAAAGAGTCGCGCGGCGCGCATCAGCGTCTGGATGAAGGGTGCACCGAGCGTGATGACGTCAACTTCCTGAAACACACCCTCGCCTTCCGCGATGCCGGCGGCACAACGCGTCTTGAATACAGCGACGTGAAAATCACTACGCTGCCGCCAGCAAAACGTGTGTACGGTGCGGAAGCGGAAGCAGCCGAGAAGAAGGAGACGGCGAATGGCTGAGATGAAGAACCTGAAAGTTGAGGTGGTGCGTTACAACCCGGAAGTGGATAACGCGCCCCACAGCACATTCTATGAGGTGCCTTACGACGAGCAAACCTCGCTTCTGGATGCGTTAGGTTACATCAAAGACAACCTGGCACCGGACCTAAGCTATCGCTGGTCCTGCCGTATGGCGATTTGCGGCTCCTGCGGGATGATGGTTAACAAAGTGCCAAAGCTGGCCTGTAAAACCTTCCTGCGCGATTACGAAAAAGGCATGAAAATCGAGGCGCTGGCGAACTTCCCGATTGAGCGTGATTTAGTGGTCGATATGACCCACTTTATCGAAAGCCTGGAAGCAATTAAGCCTTACATCATCGGCAATCCGCGCACCCCGGACCAGGGCCCGAACAACCAGACCCCGGCGCAGATGGCGAAATACCATCAGTTCTCCGGCTGCATCAACTGCGGGCTGTGCTATGCCGCCTGCCCGCAATTTGGCCTGAACCCGGAGTTTATCGGCCCGGCGGCGATTACGCTGGCGCACCGCTATAACCTGGATAACCGCGACCACGGCAAGAAAGAGCGTATGGCGCAGTTGAACGGCCAGAATGGCGTCTGGACCTGTACGTTTGTGGGCTTCTGTTCTGAAGTGTGCCCGAAACATGTCGATCCGGCAGCCGCCATTCAGCAGGGCAAGGTGGAGAGTTCGAAAGACTTCCTAATCGCCACCCTGAAACCTCGCTAAGGAGTGCATGATGACAACAAAACGTAAGCCTTATGTACGGACGATGGGTCCGACCTGGTGGCGCAACCTCGGCTTTTATCGCTTCTACATGATCCGCGAAGGAACGGCGGTGCCGACCGTATGGTTCAGCATCGTGCTGATTTACGGCCTGTTCGCGCTGAAAGGCGGCCCGGAAAGCTGGATGGGCTTTGTTGGCTTTTTGCAAAACCCGATTGTGGTGATCCTTAACCTGATCACCCTGGCGGCAGCCGTACTGCATACCAAAACCTGGTTTGAGTTGGCACCGAAAGCGGCCAACATCATCGTTAAAGGTGAAAAACTGGGAGCAGAGCCGATTATCAAAGGGCTCTGGGGCGTCACCCTCGTGGTGACCGTGGTGATTCTGTTTGTGGCATTGTTCTGGTAAGGAGGCCCTGTGATTAATCCCAATCCAAAACGTTCCGACGAGCCGGTTTTCTGGGGCTTGTTTGGCGCTGGCGGTATGTGGGGCGCGATTATTGCGCCGGTGATCGTACTGCTGGTGGGAATTATGTTGCCGCTGGGTCTCTATCCGGGCGACGCGCTGGGCTATGAGCGCGTACTGGCATTTTCCCAAAGCTTTATTGGCCGGGTATTTTTGTTTTTGATGATTGTTCTGCCGCTGTGGTGCGGGCTTCACCGTATCCACCACGCCATGCACGATCTGAAAATTCATGTGCCGAACGGCAAGTGGGTGTTCTACGGACTGGCGGCGATCCTCACCGTCGTGGCGCTGATTGGCGTGATTACGCTGTAAGCGCACCACGTAGTGAAACAGGCCTGCCGATGTGCAGGCCTTTTTTATGCCATCACGTGACGCAAAGCATTTAAGAACAGCACTATTCCGGCGGCGCACAGGCTCAACGAAATCAACTGTTTTCCGGCGCGTTGATGCAAGTTAAACAGGATAACCGCCGCCGCTACGCTGCAAATCAGCGTGGTAACGCCATAGAAAAGATTGCCGTCGCGGCACCAGCCACGAAAGCAGAGCAGCGCAAACAACGCCAGCGAGAAAGCGGTACGCGACCAGGCAAGCCGGGTGCGTTCCGGCTGTAACCCCGGATCGCGGGCGATCATGGCGCGTTCTGCCAGAGCAGGATCGCCAGCAGGATTGCCACCAGAGTCATGAATCCGGTGAGCAGGAACAGAAAACGCGTGTAGGGCAGTTCGTGCTCAAGGCGCATGGCGTGCTCATTGCGCCGCCATCTGCGCCACGCCGTGGCGCTTAACGCAATGCCACCAGCCACCAGCAGCATCGCCAGGCCAAAGCGTAAATCCGGCGAGCCGAGATGCGGGGAAAACTGGTCAATGCCCACCGCCCCCGCCAGCAGCGCCAGCGCGGTGCGGATCCAGGCCAGAAAAGTGCGTTCGTTGGCTAATGTAAACCGGTAATCCGGGGTTTTCCCCGACAACCACCACTGCCCTTTTCCATTCGCCTGGGCAGGCGTTTTATCCTGTTGATTCACGCTTAATCCGTTCTTTTATCAATATTTCTTTAATCGATAACCCGGGCGAATCGGTATCCCTGAAATTGTACCGGGTCACCTCCGTACATAAGAATTCGATCATAAACAGCTGCGACACGCGGGTACCGATGGAGTCCCCCTGATAGCGCGCGCTTTCGCCGCAGGTCAGCAAAAAAGCGTCCGCCAGTTCATTGAGCGGCGAAACGGTGCGATGGGTAATGGCTAAGCGAAACGCCCCGGCTTTCTGCGCCAGCTTAAATGCGTTGACCACTTCCGGGGTTTCGCCGGAGTGCGAAAACGCCACCACCAGGTCGTCGGGTTTCAGGTTTGCCAGCTTCAGGGTCATGGTGAAACGGTCGGTAAAGGCTTCGGAATCAATACCGATGCGGTTCATTTTGTCCCGCGCCTCCATCGCCGCCAGGCCGGACGCGCCAAAACCAACAAACATCACGCGGCGGGCAGCGATAAAACGCTCAACAATGCTTTTGAGCTTTTTCATGTCCACCAGATCGATGGTGTCCTGCACCGTGGTTTCGATAGTCATGGCGATTTTTTGCGCCACATCGTTACGCGAATCGCCGACAAAAATATCCGGCGATGAGGGCAGCGTCAGATCGCTCTCCTCGAGCAGCTCGCGTTGAAGCTCCGCTTTCAGGTTAAGCAGCCCGCCGTAGCCGATTTTTTTGCAAAACCGCACGATAGTGGCCTCGCTGACCGCAATCTCCTGGGACAGTTTTTTGACCGGCAACTGCACAAAACGCCCGGCGTTGTTCAGGATGAATTCCGCGATCAAACGATCTTTATCCGCCAGATTCGCCAGAATATTGGCGATATAAACCCTGACGTTCTCTTTATTAATGCTCATAGACGGCTCTCTGGAAGATTCACTGCCAGGTATTTTAGCCATCTCACTGCGCCCCGTCTGCCGGGAAAATAATATCCAGTTGCTGTTGGTAAACCGCCCCTGCCGCCAGCCACTGCATTCCGCGCTTATCACGCTGTTGCCCGGAGGCGTCCGGCGCGTCAGTGGTGCCGGACAGCGGTTCGATACACAATAAATCCGCGCCCGGTACGCCCCATAGCGCAATCCAGGGTTGGTTAGTTAACCGGCATTGCAGCACCGTCCGGCCTTCAGGCGACACTACGCTGACCCGGCTTCCCTGGCATTCGGCGAAATAAACGGCCCCGTTACAAAACGTCTCCGGCATGAGCGCAAATTCGCGCACCACGCCAGCGTTCTGCGCCAGGCTTAATGTCCGGTTGTGGGTATAGAACGGGCCGGTGACGTCTGCATCGTCAAAGGTTACGCGCCAGCCGGGTTCATTCGCTACTGGCAGGGCGAAGCCAGGATGGTAGCCCAGCGCAAAGCACAGCGGCTTGCCGTCCTGATTGGTCACCCGCCAGGTTATCCGCACGCCCGTTTCCAGCAGTTGATAATCCACCTGCACCGAAAACAAGAACGGCCAGACGTTCAATGTTTGCTCGGTCGCCCGGCTGATAAGGCGCAACGTGGTCGGTGAATGCTGTAGCAAGGAAAACGTCTGATGACGCAGAAAACCATGCGCGGGCAATGGGTAAAATTTCATGTCATCCCACAGACCCTCATGAATCAACCGCCCAATCACCGGAAATAACAGCGGCGCGGTGCTTTTCCACGTCTTGTCATCTGGCGTCCAGAGCCATTCCCTGGCGGCGGTTTTCTCGGTCAGCAGGCGCATTTCCGCGCCCTGAGAGCTTACCGCCATCCGCCAGCGCGGGTTTTCCAGTGTCCAGGTTTGCGCCATACGTCCTCAGTCAATCCGCAGCAGTAAACGGACCTGGTAATTCAGGGCCGCCTGCTTTTCAGCATCAAAGAGCGTATCGATAGCCGTAAATACCGAGGATTCGGTCAGCAGCGTTTCCGGTGTGAAGCAGGTAAAGAGATCGCCGTCAGGGTTGCCCTGCTCCGCCAGTGCCCGCGCCAGAAATTGCAGCGCTTCGGCAACGCCACGGTGTTCGCAGCGATAGCCGCGCTGCGCCAGCCACGCGTCGCTTTGCCACAACGTCTGGAACGCCTGCTCCTGTTCCAGCGTCGGCTGGTCCAACTGGAAGCGGGTATACAACTCCTCCGGCGCATCGTGCTGTTGCAATACCGGTATCATCGCCCTGGCGAAATGCAGCGCGTAACTCACGTTATTGATATTGTGCTGCTGATGCGGATCGGTTTGCAGATTGAACAGTTTATCGCCGAAGCGCCACGGATTGAGGTACGAAAAGCTTGCCGGGATTTTCATCACCTGCGCGCCCTGGGTGAAGTCAAAGCCGGGGTGGAGGGTGATTTCAGTGAGTTCGCTGATTTTAAACGGGCTGTCGATGCGCGTCGGCATCAGGGTGTATTCGAACAGATGCTGCTTACTCTCTTCGCGCGGCGCACGCATATAGACGTACTGGCCGTCGGTGATGTTGATATGGCCGCCGAAATAGCCGAACAGCGCGTAGTCACGAATTTTTTCATCGTTACGCACCGCCGGCAGCAGCGACTGGCCGGTCATCGATGCGGGCTTTTCAACACCGAAGTAATCCAGCAGCGTGGCCGGAATGTCGATGGTTTGCGCCAGCGCGCTGCGCCGCTCGCCCTGCGCTTTACAGCGCGGGTCGCGAATAAAGAACGGCGTATTGGCGATTTCGTTGTACACCGGCATGATATTTTTGCCCCACCACTGGTGCTCGCCCAGCAGGAAGCCGTGGTCGGTGCAGACGATAAACAGCGTGTCCTCCCACAGCCCGCTCGCCTTGAGCTTATCCATCACCTGGCCGAGATAGTCATCGCACATGGTGATCAGCGCCTGGTAAAACTTACGCACCTTTTCGTCGTTCTCGCCGCCGGGGCTGCCGCAGTAGTAAGGCACCCAGCCATCGAACTCGCCGGGCTTGCAGCCGTACTGCGCCAGATATTTCTCTGGCACAAAAAACGGCTCATGAGGATCGAAACACTCAATTTGCAGGAACCAGTTATCCTGATCTTTATTGGTCTCGATAAAGTCTAACCCAGCTTTGATGGTGCGGTGGGTATAGTGTTCTTCAATTCCCGGCATCGCAGAGCGGTTGATCAGATCCTGGGTCATGCGCCCGCTGCGCCGCTTAAAGGTTTCTTGATCTTCCTGGCCCTGCCAGGCGATGGTGGGTTTTTCGACCTGACCAATCCAGCAGTCGCCCTCCTGGCCGCGAATAAACTCGAAGGTGGAATACCGGGTGTGGTACGTCGCCCCGCCGTCGCGCCAGTAATGCTTATGGTCAGTGACCATATGGCTATGAATGCCCTGTTTGTGTAGTGCCTGGGGCATCGAAAAATCAAAGGGTTCGAGCGGCCCCCAACTGCGGTGCAGGAAGTTATACCGCCCGGTGTGCAGTTCCCGGCGTGCAGGCATACAGGGCATGCTTCCCACAAAGAAATTGTCGAACTGCACCGACTCGCGGGCGAGCCGGGTAAAGTTCGGGGTGATCGCCGTGCCGCCATACGGGGCCAGGTGATGACGGGTCAGGGTGTCAAACATCAACATTACAGCTTTCATACAATCCTCTCGCCGCGCAAGCGACGCCGTTACAGGCCTAAATACTCTTCCACTTCGTTTTTAATCAGGGTGACATGCGGTCCAAATACTACCTGCACGCCCTCGCCACGCAGGAATGCGCCCCGGCTACCGGAAGCCTTAAAGTCGTCCAGTTTGACCCGCCCCGGCTCTTTGACCGTGACCCGTAACCGGGTAGCGCAGCAGTCGACATCAAGGATGTTTTCCCGACCGCCCAGCGCGGAGACGATCATCGATGGACGAGCGGCTTTATCGCCGACTTCCGGCGCGGCATCAGCAGTGGGTTCGTCTTCACGGCCTGGCGTTTTCAACTGACGCCACTGGATCAGGAAACGGAAGGAGAAGTAGTAGAGGCAGAACATTAGCGCGCCAAGCGGCAGCATTAACAGCCAGTTGGTTTTGGCATTGCCCTGGAGAACGCCGAACAGTAAGAAGTCAATCAGGCCGCCGGAGAAGGTCTGCCCAACGGTAATGGCCAGCACGTGGGTAAGCATAAACGCCACGCCGGTCAGCACGATGTGCACCACATACAACAGCGGCGCGCAGAACATAAAGGCGAACTCCAGCGGTTCGGTAATGCCGGTAACAAATGAGGTCAGCGCCGCTGACAGCATCAGACTGGCGACTTTGGTGCGATTTTCGCGCTTTGAGCAGTGGTAAATCGCCAGCGCCGCGCCCGGCAGGCCAAACATAAAGTCAGCGAAACGCCCGGCCATAAAACGCGACACGCCGATGTAATATTGCGTCACGCTGGGATCGGCCAACTGGGCAAAGAAAATTTTCTGGGTGCCCTGAACCAAATGACCGTTGACCATCATTTCGCCGCCCACGCTGGTCATCCAGAACGGCAGGTAAAACAGGTGATGCAGCCCAAGCGGGATCAGGCATTTCAGGATCATGCCGTAGAACAGCGTGCCGATATAACCGGTTTTCTCCACCAGCCCGCCCAGGTGGGTGATGCCCGCCTGCACCGGCGGCCAGATCCAGAACAGCAGCACGCCAAGCAGGATTGCGAAAAACGAGGTGACGATGGGGACAAAACGCGAACCACTAAAAAACGCCAGCAGGTTCGGTAGCTCAGTTTTACTGAATCGCCCATGCAGCCAGGCAGTCAGCAGGCCGCTGATAATGCCGCCCATTACGCCGGTTTGCAGCGTGACGATGCCCAGCACGCTCGCCTGGCCCACGGCGGCGAAGTTTTCCGTCGCCAGAGTGCCGTTTAAAAACAGCATGGCGTTGATGGCTTTGTTCATCACGATAAAGCACAGCACGGCGGCTAATCCGGCTGTGCCCTTATCGCTGCGCGCCAGCCCGACCGCGATCCCCACGGCGAACAGCAACGCCAGGTTATCAAACACCACGCTGCCGCACATTTTCATCAGCGTGAAAATGGCTTGCAGCACGGCATTGTCGAGTAGAGAGTAGGTTTCAATGGTAATCGGATTAGAAAAAACGCCGCCGATCCCCAGCAGGAGACCCGCTGCGGGAAGTACGGCGATGGGCAACATAAACGACTTGCCCAGATTTTGTGCACCAGCAAAAAGTTTGCTCATGGTGTATCCCTGGTGTTGGTGTAATTAATTTGAATATTAAATTTCATTGCTAACTTATGTTTGTGAAATTATTATTTCTACAGGCATGGCTTACTGTCAATCCCCAATGTCTAAAGAGTGATTAAGATCACTTTCGCGCGTTGGCATTTCTTCTTCAGGACGGGACGATTATGAATAAAGCATTCCACCTTATGGCGAAACCCGTCAGCTACCAGTGCAATATCGCCTGCGATTACTGTTTCTACCTGGAGAAAGAACAGGGCACGCTGAAGCCGAAGAAGGCCGCCCGCCATATGGATGACGATACCCTGCGCCGCTACGTGAAGCAGTACATCGAAGCCAACCCGGCGCAGGAAATAGAATTTACCTGGCAAGGCGGCGAACCAACGCTGGCCGGGCTGGCGTTTTATCAACAAGCGCTGGCGTACCAGAAACAGTACGCTGGCGGCAAAATCATCCGTAACAGTATGCAGACCAACGGCGTGCTGATTGACGAGCAGTGGGCAGAATTTTTGGCGCGTAACCAGTTTCTGGTCGGGTTATCGGTTGACGGTCCTGCCTGGCTTCACGATCGCTATCGCAAAACGCGCGGCGGAAAGTCGGTGTTCGACAAGGTCGTGCAGGCCATGGCGGTGATGCAAAAGCACCGCGTCGAGGTGAACGTGCTGACGGTGGTGAACAACGCCACCGCCGAAGCGCCGCTGGAAATTTATCGGTTTATTACCGAGGAGTTGGGTGCCAGACACGTGCAGTTTATCCCGGCGGTGGAACAGCGCCCGATTCACGAAAAATACGGCGAGCTGCTGTATCCACAGCAAACCGGCGCGGTGACCGAGTGGTCAGTCAGCGGCGAGCAGTGGGGCGCGTTTATCAATACTGTCTTTGATTACTGGGTGCGGCGCGACGTAGGGCGGGTTTACGTTCAATTGTTTGATAGCGCGCTGGCCGCCTGGCTTGGGGAAAAACCGTCGCTGTGCGTAATGCAATCCACCTGCGGCTTCGGGCTGGTGGTGGAGCAGAACGGCGATATCTACAGCTGTGACCACTATGTGTACCCGGAGCACCGGCTGGGCAATCTGCGCACCGATAATCTGGCCGCGCTGGCGGGCGGCAAGCAGCAGCGTAAGTTCGGGATGATGAAAGCGCAGGTGTCATCGCTGTGCCAGCAATGTGAGTGGCGCTTCGCCTGTCACGGCGGCTGTCCAAAACACCGCATCCGCCAGGTGGGTGAACGCTGGCATAACCATCTGTGCGCGGGTTACAAGGCGATGTTCAGCCACATGGATCCGTATATGCGCTTTATGGCTAACCAGATCCGCCATCAGCAGCCACCCGCCGCGATTATGAATGTCGCGGCGATGATTGCCGCAGAGCAAAAATCTTAACGCGCCGCACGGGCGCGTTTTCCGGGACGCAATCTACACTTAAAAAAAAACGTCTAAGGAAATCTCTATGCGCATCCTACCCATTATCACCACTGTCGCCGTCGCGTTTCTGGTTGTCGCCTGTAGCTCCCCGACTCCGCCGAAAGGCGTTACCGTAGTGGAAAACTTTGACGCTAAACGCTATCTGGGCAGATGGTATGAAATCGCCCGCTTCGACCACAGCTTTGAACGCGGTTTAGAGCAGGTCACCGCCACGTACAGCACTATGGATGACGGCGGAATTCAGGTTATTAACCGCGGGTTTAACCCCGATCGTGGGATGTGGCAGCAGAGTATAGGTAAAGCGTATTTCACCGGTTCGTCGAATCGCGCGGCGCTGAAAGTGTCGTTCTTTGGGCCCTTCTATGGCGGGTATAACGTGATTGCGCTGGATAAGGATTATCAACATGCGCTGGTTTGCGGGCCGGATCGCGACTATCTGTGGATACTGTCCCGTACGCCAACCATCAGCGACGAGGTGAAACAGCAGATGTTAAGCGCCGCGACCCGGCAGGGCTTCAAAGTTGAAAAACTGATTTGGGTCAGGCAGAAACCTTAATGGGTACTGAGTTTAAGGCCGATAATCCCCGCCACAATCAGCGCCAGGCTAAGGATACGCGCCGGGCTGGTGGATTCACCTAAGAGCACCATTCCGGTAATGGCGGCCCCGACAGCGCCAATGCCGGTCCATATCGCATAAGCCGTGCCGGTCGGCAGGGTTTTCATCGCCCATGACAGCAGCACAATACTGACGATCATCGCGGTGACGGTAATGATACTCGGGGTTAATCGGCTAAAACCGTGGGTGTACTTCAGGCCAACCGCCCATACCACTTCCAGTAGGCCAGCAATCAGTAGAATAATCCAGGACATAACGGTCTCCATAGTGCGGGGCCGTCCCCTGTTGAACAAACGCTAACGGGTCGTCCCGTCAGGTATCGATAAGAGTGGCATATCATCCTCATCCGCGCCGCCAAAATCAACTTCTTTACTTTACGTTACGTTATCTCCCTCATTTAACGCCAGAATTAGCGGAGTATCTCAGCGTAACTCGCGGGTTAATTTTTAGGATTATTCTTTATTATTAGCTGACGCGTCCAGGAGGCTAGTACATAGCCGCAGAGTATTCAGAAATCATGTATGCCTAAAATTTTAGTGATAGACCGTTGTTACTACAGCCGTACAGGTTTGGCCCAACTCATTAGCGAATCTGCGTTATCCACAGACGTTGTTCACACAGACGATCTGTTGCGGGCCAGGGAGTACATGAAATGGAAACCCGATATCGTTATTGCCGATTTCTACGGCTTCTTACACAACTTGCACCATATCGATCAGCTCTCATCCATTTTTGCCGCCAGCTCTGCCAAAACCCGATTTATTTTGCTGCCTGCCGCGCGATCGGCGCAGTTAGAGAACTATTGCGCCACCCAGGATATCTGGTTCAGCGCCGATAAGTCCTGTTCGCTGGAAGCGCTGGATGAAGCGCTGCAAAATGCCCTGACCCGCACGCATGCCAAAGTCGATGCCCGGCACATCGCCTCGCTGCTGACACTACGCGAAGAACAGATCCTGCAACTGTGGAAAAAAGGGGACAGTAACGAGAGTATTGCCGAATGCATGCAAATCACCGTGAAGACGGTCTACACCTACAAACGCAATATTCGAATGAAGCTGGGCGCGGATAATCGCTTTACGCTATTTCGCCGTGGGACAGAACTGGCAGAAATATAACGGCACGGCAGCAGATGCGCCGCGCCGTCTTGCAGTCTTACTGCTGTGCTTTGGTTGCTGCGCCAGAAATGGCGCTACCGCCATCCTGAATATCTTCACCAACGCCGCGGGTGGTGTTACAGGCAGTCAGCAGTGATGAAAGGACCACTAATGAAAAGAACGCAGCAATTGTTTTCTTGATCATAACCTTATCCTTTAATAGCCAATGTTTTTGTGTATAGCTACTTAAGCATAGCCAAAAACTTGGGAAGTAAAGGTTAAGTAAAGATTTTTAGGAGAATTAGAGATTACTTCGCCGCACGCTCAATAGCGCCGCCAAGATGCTGAATGTCTTCGCCGAATCCACGCGCCGTATTACAGCCGCTCAACAACAGCGAGAGAAGAAAGGTTACAAGCAGAGGTTTAAAAATACGGTTCACGTTCGATAGCTTCCTGCAAACGGCGGCGTGGAGAACCACGCCGCGAACCAGACGTAAAATTTATTTCACGCGGGATACGTATTCGCCAGAGCGGGTATCCACTTTGATCACTTCACCAATCTGCACGAACAACGGCACTTTAACAACCGCGCCGGTGCTCAGCGTTGCAGGCTTGCCGCCGGTACCTGCGGTATCGCCTTTCAGGCCTGGATCGGTATCAACGATTTCCAGCTCAACGAAGTTCGGCGGCTGTACAGCAATCGGACGACCGTTCCACAGCGTCACAATGCATTCAGCCTGATCCAGCAACCATTTCGCGTTATCGCCGATGGCCTTCTCATCCGCCGCTAACTGCTCGAAGGTTTCGTTATTCATGAAATGATAGAACTCACCGTCGTTGTACAGGTAAGTCAGGTTCATATCGACTACGTCTGCGCCTTCAGCAGAGTCAGTAGATTTAAAGGTTTTTTCTACGCGGGAGCCGGTCAGCAGACGGCGCAGCTTAACGCGCGCAAAAGCCTGACCTTTACCCGGTTTAACGAATTCGCTGGATTCTACGGCGTAGGGTTCGCCGTCCATCATGATTTTAAGACCGGCACGAAAATCGTTGCTAGAATAAGTCGCCATAAGGCCCTCTGAATATGTTAACTGGTAGCTTAGCCAAAAAAATGGCAGACATTGTAACCCTAAACCCCCCTTCCAGAGAAGATTGGTTAGCGCAACTCGCCGATGTTATAACCGATCCTGACGAGCTTCTGCATGTTTTAAATATAGAAGCGGATAAAGATCTCCTCGCAGGGCGTGAAGCAAGACGGCTTTTTGCTCTGCGCGTGCCGCGTGCTTTCGTGGCGCGCATGGAAAAAGGCAACCCCAACGACCCCTTGTTGCGGCAGGTTTTAACCTCGCGCGAAGAGTTCATCATGGCGCCGGGGTTTTCCACCGATCCCCTTGAAGAACAACACAGCGTGGTGCCAGGCCTGCTACACAAGTACCACAATCGCGCGCTGCTGCTGGTGAAAGGCGGCTGCGCGGTTAACTGCCGCTACTGCTTCCGTCGCCATTTTCCTTACGCCGATAACCAGGGGAACAAACGCAACTGGCAGGCCGCGCTGGATTACATCGCCGCGCATCCTGAGCTGGATGAAATTATTTTTTCCGGCGGCGATCCGCTGATGGCAAAAGATCATGAACTCGACTGGCTTATCACCCAGCTTGAAGGCATTGCCCATATCAAACGGCTGCGTATTCATAGCCGCCTGCCGATTGTGATCCCGGCACGCATCACCGACGCGCTAACGGCGCGCTTTGACCAATCCCATCTGCAAATACTCCTGGTGAACCACATCAATCATGCCAATGAGATTGATGAGGCGTTTCGCGCAGCGATGGCGCAACTGCGCCGGGCAGGCGTGACGTTGCTCAACCAGAGCGTGCTGTTGCGTGGGGTGAATGACGATGCGCATACGCTGGCAGCGCTCAGTAACGCGCTGTTTGATGCAGGCGTGATGCCCTATTACCTTCACGTGCTGGACCATGTACAGGGCGCGGCGCATTTTCTGGTCAGCGATGACGACGCCCGCAACATCATGCGCGAACTGCTGACGCTGGTCTCGGGTTATATGGTGCCGAAACTGGCGCGCGAGATCGGCGGTGAACCCAGTAAAACACCGCTGGATTTACAGTTACGACAGCGTTAATACCCGGTGCGGAAATAAGTCTGGAAACGGATTATTTCCGCGCACAGGGATGTGCTAGCTTCTCAAAACTATTAATCAAATTTCTCCCGGTGCTGTAGCCATAGCCCGGGGTAATTATTTTGAGAGTCACTATGCCAGCCATCATAAAAGGAATTAATTCAGGCGTTATTTGCCAGAATAAACAGTTTGTCTCTCTGGCGTTAAAAATACGCCGCACCGACGAGACGGAAAACCTTTTTTTATTTTCACTCCCGCAATTAAAAGATTTATTGCATGTACTTGAGAGCCGGGCCGAGTCTTTTGAGCAACCGCAGGAAAGCAGTCAACCTGAGATGCTGCGCTATGCGCCCGCTCTACATCAAGAAGAGCTGAAAGCGGCGAACGAGGCCTCGCGCGTTACGGCAATCAGTGCGGTGGTTAACGCATCCGGCGTTGAACTGGAAATCGTTTCCCGGACGGCTGAGAAAGTCTCTCTGGTTATTAATGATAATCAGGTCGATGTGATTATCCGGGCAATTATCTTCGCAATTAACAACGCAGGCTTTAAAGATATTTTATTAACCGTCTCTTCAATGCTCGACTTTATTGCTTTGTATGATATGGATTTATTAAAAGACGGCAAGATGGAATATGACAGCTATAATCCACACCCCTGGAAATTACCCCTCTTTAATCGATATTTACTGGTGGTTTATAAATATCAGCAGGATACCGAACATGACGGTTACTGCGGCGCGGTAATTAAAACCAATGTGATGTCTGGCTCGCAGGAAGTACAGGGCATTGCTCAACGCGCGATGAAGTTTAGCCGCCGGTTAAGAAAGATCGCCAATCGTCCCTGCAAGATATTTTGTAGTGAAATAACACCGTCAGGCAGTGAGCTGACAAAACAGGAGTGCCTGGATTCACTGCATCGTCTGTGTGTCGCCGCGCTTCGCGACCCGGCAAAACACTAGCGTTTCCGGCATACAAAAGGGAACGCATTCCCTTTTGTATCGCATCAGGTCCGGGCTAATTTGATCAGTTCGGGCACTTATAGACCTGGCCGACCATTTTACTGGCGGTAGGAACAAAGCTGGAAAGCAGGTTCTGGCCAGGGCTGGATACCCCATACAGCACGTTGCCACCCATCGCAGCCGCATTATTACGTAATTCATTAGCCGCGCCGCGCATAGAACCGCCCTCTTCGCCATGCTGGCCAGACAGCCAGTTGCTTTGCTCGCCCGTGGCAGCACCCAGCAACTGGCACTCCGCACCGGGTTTATCTTCTACAAAACGAACGTTTTGACCACCGCTCGATAACTGATTACCCGTGCTGCATCCTGCAAGCAGCAGCGCCGCCGCAACCATTCCCGCTGAGACTGTAATGCGCATGTTATTCCTCGTTATTGGTAGACTGGGACAACTCTTATCCGTAAGACCTTATACTAAAAACATGAACAAAAGAAAAACCCCCAGCCATTTCTGACCGGGGGTTTCACATTTTAAGCGTAATTGCTATTTAATCGACGCCTTCACGCCGCATCCACAGCGTGAAGTATGAAGATTAAATTACATCATACCGCCCATACCGCCCATACCACCAGCAGCACCTAAGTCAGGCGCGTCGCTTTTCGGCAGGTCGGTAACCATGCACTCGGTAGTGATCATCAGGCCAGCAACAGAGGCTGCGTACTGCAGAGCGGAACGGGTTACTTTGGTTGGATCCAGGATACCCATTTCGATCATGTTGCCGTACTCTTCGGTGGCCGCGTTGTAACCGTAGTTACCGTCGCCCGCTTTCACGGTGTTAGCCACAACTGACGGCTCTTCGCCGCAGTTCAGCACGATCTGACGCAGCGGGGATTCCATTGCGCGCAGCGCAACTTTGATACCCACGTTCTGGTCTTCGTTCGCGCCACGCAGTTCGCCCAGTTTGGACGCCACGCGGATCAGCGCAACGCCGCCGCCAGCAACCACGCCTTCTTCAACCGCAGCACGGGTGGCGTGCAGGGCATCTTCAACGCGTGCTTTTTTCTCTTTCATTTCAACTTCGGTGGCTGCGCCGACTTTGATTACCGCAACGCCGCCAGCCAGTTTGGCTACGCGCTCTTGCAGTTTTTCACGGTCGTAGTCAGACGTTGCTTCTTCGATCTGCTGACGAATCTGAGTCACACGGCCCTGGATTGCAGATTCTTCACCCACGCCATCAATGATGGTGGTGGTGTCTTTGTTGATCACGATACGTTTAGCCTGGCCCAGGTCTTCCAGGGTGGCTTTTTCCAGTTCCATACCGATCTCTTCAGAGATAACAGTACCGCCAGTCAGGATAGCGATATCCTGCAGCATCGCTTTACGACGGTCGCCGAAGCCCGGTGCTTTCACCGCAGCTACTTTCACAATGCCGCGCATGGTGTTCACCACCAGGGTCGCCAGCGCTTCGCCTTCCACATCTTCAGCGATGATCAGCAGCGGTTTGCCTGCTTTAGCAACGGCTTCCAGAACCGGCAGCATTTCGCGGATGTTGGAGATTTTCTTGTCAGCCAACAGGATGAACGGGCTTTCCAGTTCGATAGAACCGGTTTCCGGCTTGTTGATGAAGTACGGAGACAGGTAGCCACGGTCGAACTGCATACCTTCTACCACGTCCAGCTCGTCCTGCAGACCGGTGCCTTCTTCAACGGTGATAACGCCTTCTTTACCCACTTTCTCCATCGCCTGGGCAATCAGGGTGCCCACGGTTTCGTCGGAGTTAGCGGAGATAGTACCCACCTGCGCGATAGCT
This sequence comes from Atlantibacter sp., assembly GCF_032062175.1. Classification (NCBI taxonomy): domain Bacteria; kingdom Pseudomonadati; phylum Pseudomonadota; class Gammaproteobacteria; order Enterobacterales; family Enterobacteriaceae; genus Atlantibacter; species Atlantibacter sp. Next base: position 136,707 of record NZ_DAMBQK010000008.1, on the reverse strand, counting down.
TTAGAGTCAGAGCACGGTACGGACAGCGCTTTCAGCTCTTCAACCGCAGCCAGAACGGCTTTGTCGATACCACGCTTCAGGTCCATCGGGTTCATGCCCGCAGCCACCGCTTTCAAGCCTTCAGTGATGATGGACTGCGCCAGTACGGTTGCGGTGGTGGTGCCGTCGCCCGCAGCGTCGTTCGCTTTAGAGGCCACTTCTTTCACCATCTGCGCGCCCATGTTTTCGAACTTGTCTTCCAGCTCGATTTCACGCGCAACGGACACGCCGTCTTTGGTGATGGTCGGTGCACCGAAAGATTTATCCAGAACCACGTTACGGCCTTTCGGGCCCAGGGTCACTTTCACTGCATCTGCCAGTACGTTTACGCCACGCAGCATTTTTACACGGGCGTCGTTACCGAATTTTACGTCTTTAGCTGCCATTGTTTCTTTCCCTTAAATTCGTTCGTTCAGTGAGTTAACGCGTGTAATTACGCTTCAACAATTGCCAGAATGTCGCTTTCAGACATGATCAACACTTCTTCATTGTCGATCTTCTCTGCTTTCACGCCGTAGCCATCGTTGAAAATCACGATGTCGCCAACTTTCACATCCAGCGGCTTCACTTCGCCATTTTCCAGGATGCGACCATTGCCTACAGCCAGTACTTCGCCACGGGTAGATTTGCCCGCTGCGGAGCCGGTCAGAACGATGCCGCCAGCAGATTTGGTTTCAACTTCTTTGCGCTTGACGATCACACGATCATGCAATGGACGAATATTCATTGAGAGCTCTCCTTTGAGAAAGTCCGTATTAGTTTTCGGGTAACGCCGTAACCCACTGGGTTTCCGGCTGGTGCCCTGAGAGATGGGGTTAGGTTTTCCCCCCTTCAAGGGGGGAAGAAGAAAAAAATTTAACTTTTTTAGCGATCGTCGCGATCGCGGTCTTCGAGGCGGTTCGAGGTATCGTCTTTACGCTGGTACTCGCCGTCGAAAGTCTGACCGCTGTTGCCGCCAGACATTTTGCTAAAGCGCAAATGCGGCATCAGCTTGAGGGTAAGATGCTTTTGTACCGGCGGGAGCAGCAGCAACAGGCCGAGGAAGTCGGTAAAGAAGCCGGGCAGCAGCAACAGGAAACCGGCGATGACCAGCGAGACGCTTTTGATCATTTCTACCGCCGGGCTCTCGCCCGCCGCCATTTTCTGCTGCATCAGCATGAAATTTTTGAATCCCTGGTTACGCACCAGCGACATCCCGATAACCGAGGTGAAAATCACCAGTACCAGTGTCATAAAGATGCCAAAGACATGGGCAACCTGGATGAAAATCGAAATCTCAATATAGACGTAGAGAAAAAAAGCAATAAAAGGTAACCAACGCACAGTGTTCTCCTGTGAATAAAACAGGCGCTGACGCGCCTGTAGGAATAAGTTTGCTCACGCATCATCAGGAAATGGCGACGCCATAGCCAGTTTTCAATCGGATTGCCGAGACATTTTTTTTAGAAATTGTTAAGCGGTGACCTATTTCACAGATTAATAAATGTAATGCAACAACGCCCATAATAAGTGATCCAGATTACGGCTTTTCGCGGATAACAGCATATGATCATGGGTATCAGACCGAATAAGGAGATATTTGTCGGTCGTTAATCCTCCATAACCACATATATTCTGTGAGTTTGGTAAAACATTCGTCAGCTTGAGAAAGAAGGTTCACATGTTAAACAACATTCGTATCGAAGAAGACTTGTTGGGTACCAGGGAAGTTCCAGCGGAGGCCTACTACGGCGTACACACTCTGAGAGCGATTGAAAACTTTTACATCAGCAACAGCAAAATCAGCGACATACCGGAATTCGTTCGCGGAATGGTGATGGTGAAGAAGGCGGCTGCAATGGCCAACAAAGAGTTGCAAACCATTCCTAAAAGTATTGCGAACACCATCATCGCTGCCTGTGATGAAGTGCTGAACAACGGGAAATGCATGGATCAATTCCCGGTAGACGTTTACCAGGGCGGCGCAGGCACCTCTGTAAACATGAATACCAACGAAGTGCTGGCGAACATCGGCCTGGAACTGATGGGACATCAGAAAGGCGAGTATCAATACCTTAATCCGAACGACCACGTTAACAAATGCCAGTCCACTAACGACGCCTACCCGACCGGCTTCCGCATCGCGGTTTACGCCTCCATCGTTAAATTAGTGGACGCGATCAACCAGTTGGGCGATGGATTCCAGCGCAAAGCCGTTGAGTTCGAAACCATCCTGAAAATGGGCCGCACCCAGTTGCAGGACGCGGTGCCGATGACCCTCGGCCAGGAATTCCATGCGTTTAACGTACTGCTGAACGAAGAAACCAAAAACCTGCTGCGTACCTCAGAACTGCTGTTGGAAGTGAACCTCGGCGCAACCGCCATCGGTACTCGCCTGAATACCCCGGACGGCTACCAGCATCTGGCGGTACAGAAACTGGCTGAAGTGTCTAACCTGCCGGTGGTTCCTGCAGAAGACCTGATTGAAGCCACTTCCGACTGCGGCGCCTACGTAATGGTACACAGCGCCCTGAAACGTCTGGCGGTCAAACTCTCTAAAATCTGTAATGACCTGCGTCTGCTGTCTTCTGGTCCACGCGCGGGCCTGAATGAAATCAACCTACCGGAACTGCAAGCCGGTTCTTCCATCATGCCAGCGAAAGTGAACCCGGTTGTGCCGGAAGTGGTTAACCAGGTGTGCTTCAAAGTGATTGGTAACGACACCTGCGTAACGATGGCGTCTGAAGCCGGTCAGTTGCAGCTAAACGTGATGGAGCCGGTAATTGGCGAAGCCATGTTTGAGTCAATTCACATTCTGACTAACGCCTGCTACAACCTGCTGGAAAAATGCGTTAACGGTATCACCGCAAACAAAGAAGTCTGTGAAAGCTACGTTTATAACTCCATCGGTATCGTCACCTACCTGAACCCGTTTATCGGCCACCACAACGGCGATATTGTCGGGAAAATCTGTGCCGAAACCGGTAAGAGTGTGCGCGAAGTCGTCCTTGAACGTGGTCTGCTCACTGAAGCAGAGCTTGACGATATTTTTTCCGTGAATAATCTGATGCACCCGGCTTATAAGGCAAAACGTTACACCGATGAAAGCGAACAGTAAGAGTTCTTCGTAATACTGCAAAAGGCACGTCACTTGTGACGTGCCTTTTTCGTTTCTGGCGGATACCAAAATACAACAACTTATTATCAACTCGTTAAAATACAAGGAAGCGCATTATGTTTGGTGCTGAACTCGTCATAGTCCTTTTGGCGATCTACCTCGGTGCCCGGCTCGGCGGCATAGGCATTGGCTTTGCTGGCGGTCTGGGCGTTCTGGTATTGACCCTGATGTTTCAAATTAAACCCGGGGCAATCCCGTTTGACGTTATCGAGATCATCATGGCGGTTATCGCCGCTATCGCTGCAATGCAGGTTGCCGGCGGGATGGATTACCTCGTGAGTCTTGCGGAAAAACTGCTTCGCCGTCATCCAAAATACATTACCTTCCTTGCACCGCTGGTCACCTGGTTTATGACCATCCTGGCAGGGACCGGCCATACCGCGTTCTCCACCATGCCGGTCATCACCGAAGTGGCGAAAGAACAGGGCATCCGGCCTTCCCGTCCGCTGTCTATCGCCGTTGTCGCTTCGCAAATTGCGATCACCGCGTCGCCGATTTCTGCAGCGGTAGTGTTCTTCGCCGGTATCCTTGAGCCGCTGGGCGTGAGCTATCTGACGCTGCTGGGCATTTGTATTCCGGTGACGCTGGTAGCCGTAATGCTGACCGCCGTACTGTGTAACTTCCTGGGTGCCGAGTTGAAAGACGATCCGGTTTACCAGGAGCGTTTAGCCCGTGGCGAAGTCAGCCTGCGCGGCACGCAGGCGTTTGTTATCAAACCGCACGCCAAACGCGCTGTGATGCTGTTCCTGATCGGGATTGTGGCCGTTATGCTGTATGCCACCGCCATTAGCCCGACCGTGGGCCTGATCGCGAATCCGGTGCTGCCGCGTAACGAAGCGATCGTAGTATTCATGCTTACCGTGGCAACGCTGATCTGCCTGACCTGCAAAATCAACACTGGCGACATCCTTAACGCAGGGACGTTCAAATCCGGTATGAGCGCCTGTATTTGCGTGTTGGGCGTGGCGTGGCTGGGCGATACCTTCGTTAAACACCACATTGAAGACATCCAGGCTGTGGCGGGCGACCTGCTGAACAGCTACCCGTGGCTGCTGGCGGTGGTGCTGTTCTTCGCGGCTACCCTGCTGTACTCCCAGGCGGCGACCACCAAAGCCCTGATGCCGGCTGCGCTGATGCTGGGCGTTAGTCCGCTCACCGCTGTTGCCTCTTTCGCTGCGGTTTCCGCGCTGTTCGTGCTGCCGACTTACCCGACGCTGCTGGCGGCAGTCGAAATGGACGACACCGGCTCAACCCGTATCGGTAAATACGTGTTTAACCACGCCTTCCTGATCCCGGGCGTTGTCGCCATCGCGCTGTGCGTCATCCTCGGCTTTATCGTGGGCGGTATGGTGCTGTAGTCACAACCCTTGTCATCAAAAGTAAATACGGGCCGCATTGCGGCCCGTTTCATTATCCCTGCCCCTTGCCCGTGATATAGTGCCTGCTTTCACTGAGACGAGGATGATTATGACCACGCCCACCGCTGTCGTAGTACTCTGCACCGCCCCGGATGAAGCCACCGCACAAGAACTGGCGACAAAAGTTCTGAGCGAAAAACTCGCCGCCTGCGTCACGCTACTGCCTGGCGCCTCGTCGCTCTATTACTGGGAAGGGAAGCTCGAGCAGGAGTATGAAGTGCAAATGCTGCTGAAAAGCGATACCCAGCGTCAGGACGCGTTGCTGGCGTGTCTGAAGTCCCATCATCCTTACCAGACACCTGAATTACTGGTTTTGCCAGTGCTCCACGGAGATAGTGATTACCTGTCATGGCTCAACGCATCCTTACGCTAATTCTGCTGTTTTGCAGCACCCAGGTTTACGCCGGATTATTCGATTCCCAGAAAAGCCAGTTTGTCCCGGTGGACAGCGCCTTCGCATTTGACTTCCAGCAACAGGGCAACAGCCTGGGGCTGAACTGGCAAATTAAATCCGGCTACTATCTTTACCGCCAGCAAATCAGCGTGACGCCTGCCCAGGCCACGGTCGGCGCGTTGGATCTTCCCGCCGGTGAGTGGCATGAAGATGAGTTTTACGGCAAAACTGAAATTTATAAACAACAGCTATCCGTCACGCTGCCGATTACCGAGGCGGCACAGGGTGCGACCCTGCGCGTGACTTACCAGGGCTGTGCCGAAGCGGGCTTCTGTTATCCGCCGGAAACCAAAGTGGTGCCGCTTAATGCGGTCGCGCCAGGTGAATTTGCCCCCGCGCCGGTTACCACGCCGCAAGAGAAACCGTCGCAACTCCCCTTCTCTGCACTTTGGGCGTTGTTAATTGGCATCGGCATCGCGTTTACACCCTGCGTTCTGCCGATGTACCCGTTGATCTCCGGCATCGTTTTAGGGGGCAAACAGCGCCTGTCGACGACGCGCGCGCTGTGGCTGTCATTTGTCTATGTTCAGGGGATGGCGCTCACCTATACGGCACTGGGCCTGATAGTGGCGGCCGCCGGGTTGCAGTTCCAGGCCGCGCTTCAGCATCCCTATATTTTGATTGGTCTGTCGGTGGCGTTTATCGCCCTGGCGCTGTCGATGTTTGGCCTTTACACGCTGCAACTGCCCTCTTCGCTGCAAACGCGCCTGACGCTTATCAGCAACCGTCAACAGGGCGGTTCGCTGGCGGGCGTGTTCAGTATGGGCGCGATTGCCGGGCTGATTTGCTCGCCGTGCACGACGGCACCGCTGAGCGCCATCCTGCTGTATATCGCCCAGAGCGGCAATCTCTGGCTGGGGGGCGGGACGTTATATCTCTACGCGCTGGGCATGGGGCTGCCGCTGATCATGGTGACCGTGTTCGGCAACCGGCTGCTGCCGAAAAGCGGCCCGTGGATGCAGCAGGTTAAAATCGCGTTTGGTTTTGTGATCCTGGCCCTCCCGGTGTTCCTGCTGGAACGCGTGATTGGCGAGGCCTGGGGATTACGCCTGTGGAGCCTGCTGGGCATCGCGTTCTTCGGCTGGGCGTTTATCACCTCGCTTAACAGCCAAAAAGGCTGGATGCGCGTGGTGCAAATCGTTCTGCTGGGCGCTGCGCTGGTTGCCGCCCGTCCGTTGCAGGACTGGGCGTTCAATACGCCAGTACAGACGGCTCAGGCCCATCTCAACTTTACACGTATTACCGATATTGATTCCCTGAACAGCGCACTGGCGCAGGCAAAAGGGAAACCGGTAATGCTGGATCTGTACGCCGACTGGTGCGTAGCGTGCAAAGAGTTTGAAAAATACACCTTCAGCCATCCTGATGTGCATCGCGCGCTGGAAAACACCGTGCTGCTACAGGCGGACGTTACCCGCAACAGCCCTCAGGATGTGGCCTTGTTAAAACATCTCCAGGTGCTGGGTTTACCGACCATTTTGTTCTTTGACGCTAACGGTCAGGAACAACCGCAGCAGCGCGTCACCGGCTTTATGAACGCCGCTGATTTTACCGCGCATTTGCACAATCTGGTCCGGTAAACAACACTTGGGGTGGAAATAACCGTTGGGACGAACGGAGGAGTGAACCGTGCAACGCGAACAAGTACTTGAGCATGCCCTGCATGTATTAGAAGAAAAGGGGCTTGCCAACACCACGCTGGAGATGGTGGCCGCCAGAGCGAATTATCCCGCTGAGGAGATCGTACGCTTCTGGCCCGACCGGGAGGCGCTGTTTTATGATGCGTTGCGTCACCTGAATGAGCAGGTTGAAGCCTGGCGCAGGCAACTGCTTCATAATGACGAGCTCAGCATTGAGCAGAAGCTGCTGTACCGCTATCAGGCGCTGACCGAGTGCGTCAGCCAGAACCGCTATCCGGGTTGTCTGTTTATCGCTGCCTGCACTTTTTATCCTGATGCTTCGCACCCGATCCACCAGATTGCCGACCGCCAGAAAAAAGCGGCGCTGGATTACACGCATGCGCTGCTTACGCAACTGGAAGTGGACGACCCAACGATGGTCGCAAAGCAGATGGAGCTGATCCTGGAAGGCTGCCTGAGCCGCCTGCTGGTAAAACGCAGCCAGGCTGATGTGGATACCGCTCGCCATCTGGCGGAAGATATTCTGCGTTTCGCCCAGTGCCGTCTCGGCGGTGCCCTGACGTGAAAACGTCCGCTTTTGCGGATTTTGCATGAAAAGCAGGCAATCAACACAGATTTACCGATTTTTTATGACAAAGCCGTTGACGCCATGCGGCCTTTACGGTTTAATTCGCCCCGTTGCCCGGATAGCTCAGTCGGTAGAGCAGGGGATTGAAAATCCCCGTGTCCTTGGTTCGATTCCGAGTCCGGGCACCACTATTCAAAGAACCCGCCCACAAGGCGGGTTTTTGCTTTTCTACATCCTGACAATTTTTTCAAGCGGCAGCCCGAAAAGAGCCGCCGCGCGACAATCAATTCTCTGCCGCTATCACCCGCTTCCCTGCCCCTTTACGCTTTGCATAAAATGGCTGTTCAATGTATCGCCAGGACAGCCAGGCGAGAATCAGTGACAACACCGCAGACAGCGCAAAACGCGTCACGCCGGATTCAATCCCTATGCTTTCAAATCGCTTGCCAATACCGGTATTCATCAACGTATGGATAAGATAAAGCGAAAAGGAGATATTCCCCAACACCACAAGGCTGCGAGGCACATATTTGCCAATGGCTTTTTCAGCGCCAATAACGCTTATCAGCATAAATACATACACCAGCCCTGAACTCATTACGCCATGCCCGGTTAGCCGATTATTGCTAAACATCACCACCGCGAGGATGACGCTGCCAATAAAAATTGCAGTCATGAGCCTGGCAGGTGCTTTTTTTAGCAAGGGATACAGCAGCCCGAATAACATGCCTTCCAGAAACAGAAAAATCATAGGGTTAGTGATCAACCCCAGTAAGGGCGACGCGTACGGGTAACCTTGTGGAGAAAGCGTAAAAGCATACCCGCTCATCACCGGCAATAAAAACAACGTCAGCAGGAAATAAGACACAATGCCAACCCAGCGCCCCGGCATGATAATCGATAGCCCAGCAATCAAATAAAAATAAATTTCATAATTTAACGTCCAGCGAATGCCATACATTCCCCCGTCATCGACATAAAATGGCGCGTGGTCGGGATAAATTGGCTGAAATAATAGAGAGCTAATTAAATTGGCTAATTTATCAGGATAATGAAAGATACTCATTGCCCCGGATAATAAGAAGGTGATCAGCAAAATAATATAATACGCCGGAAATATCCGTAATAGCCTGCGCTTTAAAAACTGGACAGCGCCCGGTATGCCAGTGGGAGTACGCTGCATTGTCAGCGTGATCACAAAGCCGCTAAGCAGGAAAAACAGATCGACTCCGGTCGCGCCCCAGCCGAAGAGACGATCGCCGACGCCAGGATAAACGTCGTTAAGATTCCAGCGAAAATGAAAAAGCATAACGCTCAGTGCCGCCAGGCCACGAAGTGCCTGTAGACCTCTCAGTTCAGATGCGTTCATAAATTTAACTTAGGTTAATTAATGACTTAGAAGAGAATAATTGTGAGCGCTGCTTATATCAGTTGGCAGGATTAAAGCAACTGCAATAAATGATAGGCGGTGATTTGGAAATGAAAAAAGCGTCGGATGATGGCTCAACCGACGCTCAGAAATAAATTACGGTGCGTTTGTATTAACTATCGAAAAGAAACAGGACTTAACGCAAATCTTTCACCGCAACGTGGTCCATGTCGTCGAATACCTGGTTCTCACCCACCATACCCCAAATGAAGGTGTACGCTTTGGTGCCTACGCCAGAGTGAATTGACCAGCTCGGGGAAATCACCGCCTGCTCATTCTGCATCACAATGTGACGGGTTTCTTGCGGCTGGCCCATCATATGGAATACGCAACTGTTCTCGTCCATGTTGAAGTAGAAATAAACTTCCATACGGCGTTCATGGGTGTGACACGGCATGGTATTCCACAGGTTGCCCGGTGCCAGTTCGGTCAGGCCCATGCTCAACTGGCAGGTTTCCAGCACATCCGGCACGAAGTATTTGTTGATGGTGCGGCGGTTGCTGGTCACGTCTTCGCCCAGGGTTACCGGCGCAACATCAGCAGGCGTAACGCGTTTGGTCGGATAAGTCAGGTGCGCCGGTGCACAGTTATAGTAATAGCGAGCCGGGTTCGCCGGGTCGACGCTTTCGAACACCACTTCCTGCGCGCCTTTACCCACATACAGGCCATCACGATGGTTCATTTCGTAGCAGGTGCCATCAACGCGGATCAGGCCAGGCCCGCCAATGTTGATCACACCCAGCTCACGACGCTCCAGGAAATAGGTCACACCCAGCTGTTTACCCACTTCGCCGCCTACGCTCACCGTGCGGTTAACCGGCATCACGCCGCCGACAATAATGCGGTCGATATGGCTGTACGTCATGGTGTACTCATCAGCCACGAAAACTTTTTCAATCAAAAACTCTTTACGTAACCCGGCGGTGTCCAGGGTCTTAGCGTGATCGCTATGAATACTTTGGCGTACGTCCATTATGTCTCCTCAGTGACGTTACGGGGGCTAAGAATAACGCCCGTTATTATTAATTCAGCATATTCAACAATAAAAAGTACAAACTCTTTACATTAATTTTCGCTGTTACCGATCTTAACAAAACCAAAAATCAATATTGTGACGAAGATAACTAAAACAACGTTTCATTTCTATTGAATCAATATTCCAATGGATCAATAGTATCACCACTGATTAGCGAGATTCAGATTTTTACTTAAGCCAGACGGCAAGGTGACCCGTAAAGGCGCGCCACCCGGAGAAGACAATACGACTCGCAACGCACAAAAAATCTTTTTTATTAGCAGCTTGCAAAACCTGTCTGCTGATACCAGAAAATCTAAGTTAAGAGGCCTGTACATGAAAATTAAAGCGACTATGGAACGAATCCCGGGCGGGATGATGCTTATTCCGCTCCTGCTCGGTGCCATTCTCAATACCTTTGCACCGGATACCGGCGCGTATTTCGGTTCCTTTACCAAAGGTATGATTAGCGGAACGGTACCGATTCTTGCGGTATGGTTTTTCTGTATCGGGGCCTCAATCGATTTACGCGCAACCGGCACCGTATTACGTAAGTCCGGTACGCTGGTTATTACCAAAATCGGCGTAGCCTGGCTGGTCGCCATGATTGCCGCGTCGTTTATCCCGGAAGGCGGGATTCAGACCGGCTTCTTTGCCGGTATTTCGGTGCTGGCAATCGTGTCTGCGATGGATATGACCAACGGTGGTCTGTATGCCAGCCTGATGAACCAGTACGGTACTAAAGAAGAATCTGGCGCATTCGTCCTGATGTCTCTGGAATCCGGCCCGCTGATGACCATGGTGATCCTGGGTTCCGCAGGTCTGGCTTCATTCGAGCCGCACCACTTTATCGGCGCTGTGCTGCCGTTCCTGATTGGCTTTACCCTGGGTAACCTGGACCACGATTTCCGCGCGTTCTTCAGCAAGGCGACCCCGGTTCTGATCCCGTTCTTCGGCTTCGCGCTGGGTAACACCATCAACCTGGGTGTGATTCTGGATACAGGTCTTCTGGGCGTAGTTCTGGGTGTTGCGGTTATCGTTATCACCGGTATCCCGCTGATTATCGCAGACCGCGTGATTGGCGGCGGTAATGGTACTGCCGGTGTGGCAGCGTCTTCCGCAGCAGGCGCAGCGGTTGCGAACCCGGTTATCATCGCGCAGATTAACCCGGCGTTTGAACCGGTCGCCGCTTCCGCCACCGCGCTGGTCGCCGCGAGCGTTATCGTTACCGCCATCCTGGTGCCGATTATCACCGCGCTGTACGCCAAACACGTCGGCGGTTATAAACCCGCTGAGGCGAAGCAGCCGGAGCAGCAGGTTCAGCACCACTAATCGCTAAACCGTAAAAAAAAACGCCGCACTCCCGAGTGCGGCGTTTTGCTTTATAAGGATCAGATAAAATCAGGCTGCCAGCGAATCCACCAGCACTTCATCCACCATCGCTCCGGCCAGACGCGACGCAGAACACAAACGCGGCATACCCAGCGCCACGCTTTTCCAGCTTTGGGTGACTGACCAGCACACCGGCTGGCGTTCGCTGTCGCTCCAGTTGCCCAGCCAACTCAGGGTATCTTTATAATCCAACAGGCTCGGCGTCGGCGGGGAATTGAGCCACTGCTGATAAAAGTGACGCGTCTGCGCTGAGGCGTCGACGCTTTTGGCCAGCAACGCCGTCGCCTGCCGACGGATCTCTTCCAGCAGCGCGTCACGCGCTTTTGGCGTGCTCAGCCGAATAGCCGCGCCGCAACGGCCCCAGCGTAACTCCTCCAGCACCACATAACACCGCCCTGCAGGAGAAAACTCACCGTAATGGCCGGAACGCCAGCGGTCGAATACCGCATCGATATGCTCGAGGCCTTCGTTTTCCAGCCCGCGCGAGGCCAGTTCATCTTCAAGCCGCGTGGCGCACTGCTGGTAATAACTGCCTAACTGTTCCAGTTGCGTCACCAGGGCGGGCTCCCGGCCTGGGATTTCCGCCAGCAGCGCCTGAGCAATCAGGCTTAACGCCATATGCCCCGGCTGGCGGTACTGGCTCACGCCGTCCAGCAACCCCGGCAGCCACTGCGCGCCCTCGGTCATGGCGGCGGTGGTCCACCAGTTCGGCAGGTTGGATTGCGCCAGCAACTCCTTCTGCAACCGCTCGCCTATCGCCTGCTGGTGCGGAACCGCAGGCGGGACGCGCCGCTGTTGAACGGCCAGGGTGGTATCGACCATCCACTTATCCGTGACGCTTTGTAAAAGCCGTCCTGGTCCATCAAGTAAAGCGGTCTGCCTCATACGCCATACTCCGCAGCAAAAAGGGTTTGGATATCATCGCGCAGTAACCGGGCATCCTCATAAATAAACCCGGCGGTGGAATTGCACTGTTGTAGCTGTTTACGCAGCGCCAGAAGCGCATCTTCATTTTGCTGGCGAGCGACCAGGCTTTGCTGCAGGCTGGCTTCGATTGAGGACAGCGCGCCGGAGAACTCGGCGAAGAAGCTGGCGAGACCCGCGCTGACAGAGACATCAATTTGCGTGTCCATCGCCTGTCGCACCTGGCTGCTGAACTGTTCGATATGCTGATACAGCTTTTGTTCAAGGCCCGGGATATCTATCACGAAACGCCGGGCGCTGGCGGTATAGCCTTCCCAGCCCCACTCCGAGCTGTTCAGCCAGCGCACCACCGTTCCTTTCATCCCGCCTCTGCCGCGGGCGCGGTTAAGCGGCAGCGTTTGCTGATCGATAGCGTCGTTAAACAGCGAGTGCGCGTTAAAGTTAAGTTGATTGGCGCTGAATGCGGGTAGCGTAATGTGCGCTTTAAATCCCGCCTGGATCAGGCCGTCAGAGACGCGGGTTTCGATGGGATGCAACGCATCGCGCAGGGTGCGCGTCAGGGTGATTTCCAGTTGGCTGAATAAGGTCGCCAGGTCGCGGATCAATCCTTCCTGAAAGCCCAGCATAATCACATCGCACGAGGCGCGGATTTTATGCAGCAGCGTGCGCGCTTCGCTTTCAGACTCCAGCATCATCTGCTGGCAACCCGGCTCAAAATCGCGGCGGCGATGCGGGTCGTGGCGGCCAATACCACTCAGGGAAACCTCAGGAATTTGCCCGCTGCGGAAATAGCTGCTCAGGCTTTCAATCATGCGGCGCTGATAATCCGCAATGCACGCCGCTCCGCCCTGCAATGCCTGGGCCACTTCGTGCTGAACCTCGTCGCGTACCCCGTTACGGGAGGACTGCAACTCGTCGATATTCTGGCGCAGCCGTACGATGCTCTGCTGCAACTGGTCGCTGGCGATATCCAGCCCCTGGCGGCGAAAAGTCATATAGGTTTGCGCGCTCTGGGCGTAGTTCAGCAACTTATGCGATGCGGAGCGCAACGCGTAAAGCGAGGCGTTGGCATGGGCCGCATGCAGCACCGTTTTGATCGGCTGCTCAAACAGGGAATCTTCCCATAAAAGCTCGGCGGCATGGCGCAGCGCGGTGATATCGGTTAACGATTCAGTACGCCAGCGTCGGCCCAGCGCCGCTTCCGCGAAATCCTGCACCCACAGCTGCTGGGTATGGGACGGCAACTGGCCTTTATGCATCAGCTCATGGCGCGCGCGATTGGCTAAATACGCCCACATCGACGACACCGGGAAAATATGGTCCGGCTCAATATGGCCCTTCATCAGGGTGCCGGAAATCAGCGCCCGCACCTGATCTTCATCGTCGCTGTTACGGTCTTTCTGATCGAATTTGTTGACCAGCGCGTAAAGCGGCACCGATTTGCCCACCGTGGATAACGCCTGGCGCACTTCTTCATCGGAAACGGACTTGAGCTGGGTGTAATCCATCACCGCCAGCACCGCCGACGCGCTCGCCAGCTGTTCCTGAAGCATTTTTTGCAGATGAGGCTGTCCGGCCTCGTTGGGGCCGGGGGTATCCAACAGGGTTAACTGTCCTAACCCCTGGTCCATCCCCGCCAGGTGGACGAACTCCACCTGAATAAACGGAATATGCTCGATCGCGGTATACGCGCTGAAGGGAAACGCCACATCCAGCACTTTCGACAAGCGCACCAGATCGTTGAGGCTTTTCAGGCAATGGAAGATCGGCTGCGCGCCTAAATATTGTTTCTCAAACCGGGTGCCGCTGGCGATACGCAACAGCAGGCTGTCCATGTCCTTGTCGATTTCCAGTTGCGAAGCGAGGTTTTCCCGACGCCGGGCGTACAATTTTTTTTGCAGTTCAGCCATTAACGTTTCAATAGGCCCGACATGGGGAAAATACAGTATTGGGTCGACCTGGCCGGGCGTATGGCGGATCAGCGTCGGTAGTGCCGTCATGGGGCGGTTGCGGTTCGGCAACACTTCTGTGCCGACGATGGCATTAATGGTGGTGGATTTCCCCGCTTTCATGGTGCCGACAATCGCCAGCACCATTTCCTGATGCGTCACCTTACGTAGCTCATTGCGCAAGGTTTCCTGTTGAACCTCCACGCCCTTGTGGCTGAAGTGTAACGGATGGATCGTCGCGATCCGCGCGCCCTCTAAACCAGATGGATTTTCCTGCACCGCCAAAGGGATTTTTTTCAGCATATCCAGGTTATGCATGGCGAGATGGATTAACCGCTCCGCTTCCTGGCTTAATTCAAAAATTGTCTGTGTATGCATAAAATGTTTCCTTAATGCAAATTTTCTTTAGTTTTATTTGCTTTATCTTTTTATTATCGGGTAACGCCTTTTATAATTACCTGAAGGAAATAAATCCTTAATAGTTAAAACGCCGTTTTGTTTGGTGAAAATAACCAGTTTATCCATCTGGTGACGTTATTAAAATCGCTAATAATGACGACCCATGCTGGATTTTTCTTTTTTCTCTGCTATGGGCAAAAGCCATCCTGAATGGAAAAATAAGCCATTCGATGAAGTGATTAAGCGTGCGCTCATTGTGGCCGATGTGTAGCCCTGATGATTGTCGATAACCATAGAATAATAAATATCACTTAAGAGGCCAGAATAACACCGACACAAGACAAATCACGATATATGTTTCGCATATTTGCGCTAAAATTTAGGTTATTGACAACCTTCGTGAAGCGTCGCAGCCGATGTAGCGCGTTGTTGCGCCAGCGCGCGGAATAATCCCTGATAAGTTCAGGGATTTAGGTTATAATCCTCGGTTTTTGCGGGTGAATGCCCGTTTTTCACATTATTGCGGCTTACAGCACGCCACCGTTTTTAGAGGAAACCCCATGCAACTTCCCCACTGCCCTCAGTGCCAGTCCGAATATACCTATGAAGATAACGGCATGTTCATTTGCCCGGAGTGCGCGCACGAATGGAACGCCACTGAAGAAGCGCCGGAAGCAGATACGCTGATCGTTAAAGATGCCAACGGCAACCTGCTGGCCGACGGCGACAGCGTCACCGTTATCAAAGATCTCAAGGTGAAAGGCAGCTCTTCAATGCTGAAGATCGGCACCAAAGTGAAAGGCATTCGTCTGGTAGAAGGCGACCATAACATTGATTGTAAAATCGATGGTTTTGGCCCGATGAAGCTAAAATCAGAATTCGTCAAAAAGAACTGATTTCTACGCTGCGCTGTCATACAGCGCAGCATTTTTCCTCTGGCACTTCATCACTATCCTGACGCTTATTCGTGGCAAGCTTATCCCGTTATGCCTTAGCGGATAAGCTGATAATTTCAAGCTACTTTAAAGATATATTCAAGCCACTTGATAACAATCACAGGCTTATCGTAATTCATATATTAATCAATTACTTAATAATAATTCAATATTCTTATTATTAAAAAACTATGTTTTTTTGGACATTATAAAAACGTCTTTTATACCTAAAGATAATACTCTCACCACCGATAATTAATAAATCCGTTCTGACAAACCCTATCCGTTTATTAAGGATGAATTTATGCGTTATTCTCCTCACACGACCAATAAAGAATATATTCTGGCTGATAATGATACATTAATGTCCACCACCGACTTGCAGAGTTATATTACTTATACTAACGACAGTTTTATTAGCGCCAGCGGCTTTAGTACCGAGGAATTAATCAGCCATCCTCATAATGTTGTACGCCATCCCGATATGCCAAAACAGGTATTTGCCGACATGTGGCAGACCTTAAAGCGCGGCGAGCCGTGGACCGGACTGGTGAAAAACCGCCGTAATAATGGCGATTTTTATTGGGTGCGGGCCAATGCGATCCCCATCGTGCGAAATAACCAGACGTGCGGTTATATGTCTATTCGAACAAAAGCCTGGCCGGAGGAAATAGCGCAGGCCGATGCGTTGTATAAGAAAATTAACCAGGGAAAATTAACCGGCTTTCGATTCTACAGCGGATTACTGGTACGCCGTGGTGTGGGCCGATTATTCAATCTGTCTAAAACGCTGCCGCTGCGCTGGCGTATCCGGCTACCGCTATTAACACTGTTCCCCCTTACCGCGCTGATGCTTTGGGCGCTCATGTTGCCACTGAATAGCGCGCTGACCGTTATGGGGTTCCAGGCTATCTGTAGCCTGCTGATTTGTCTGTGGCTGGAGACACAGGTTTCCCGTCCGATGGAAAAGGTCTGCAAACAGGCGTTGCAGGTAGCCACGGGAGCCAGCCACAGTGTGGATCACATGCAGCGCGCCGACGAAATCGGCACCACGCTGCGCGCGATTAGCCAGCTCGGGCTGATGTTTCGCTGGCTGGTCAACGACGTCAGCAGCCAGGTGGTGACCGTACGACAGGGCAGCGACGCGCTTGCGCAGGGCAATGACGATCTCAGCGAGCGAACCCGCCAGACGGCGGTCAACGTCCAGCAAACCCTTGCCACTATGAACCAGCTCGCCGCCACGGTTCAACATAATACCGAAACCGCCAGCGCTGCCGACAAGCTCTCGCTTTCCACCTGCCACGCGGCCACTAACGGCGGTGAAGTGATGGAAACCGTCATCGCCACCATGGACCAGATTGCACAAAGTACATCGCAAATCAGCAGCATCACCAGCCTGATCGACAGCATCGCCTTTCAGACCAATATTCTGGCGCTGAACGCCGCCGTGGAAGCCGCCCGTGCAGGGGAACAGGGCAAAGGTTTTGGGGTTGTGGCGGGCGAAGTGCGCAATCTCGCCAGCCGAAGCGCAACCGCCGCCAGCGATATTCGCAAGCTGATCGAGGCCAGCACCCGCAATGTAGAATCCGGTTCAGAACAGGTACAGGTGGCGGGTAAAACCATGCGGGAGATTGTACAGCAGGTCGAAAACGTCACTAATCTGATTGCGCAAATCAGCGACGCCACGACGCACCAGGCGCAGGGGCTAACAGAGCTTACCCGCGCCGTGGACGAACTGGATAAAATTACCCAGCAAAATGCCAGCCTGGTGCAAGAGGGAGCCGAAGCGTCCGCAACCGTGAAGCATCAGGCGACCCGGCTGGTGGATGCCGTTGCCGTTTTTCGCTAACAGACGTTAATAGGCAACAGACCAGTTCTTCGGAATGCCGCCGGCGGTCATATGTTTTCGCAATGACGCCGGTTGGTAATCGCTTAACTTCCATATCCCATCAACCGGAGACTGGAACGGCAGCGCGCTACCGCCATAGATACGGTCGATCACCGACTGGTGAATCATCAGTGAAGAGTGAACCGGGGCAGGAAACCGCCGTGGCGCGATGTGCCGCCACGGCGTCGGCGGGAACCAGTTGCAGTGCAGCGGTCCTAACCCGTTGCTGATAATCGGACGCACCTCCAGCGGTAAACCCAGGTCGCTGAGGACGTCCCGCATCCAGCGTAGCGTGGTGTTGGCCAGCGCGCTTTCTTCGCTCTCTTCATCGTAGCCGCCGCCGATATCCTCATGGATGCCGGCAAACAGCACCTGCAAAATCCGATCGCGGAAATCCCACAGCACCGGCTCCAGATCGACACGTTCTTCATCTATCGCCACCGCCTGTAGACCGTACTTTACCTGGGGACCCAGCACCGACGATCCGAAGCGGAACACGTCGGTGCGTTGATCCTGGTAATAGGCGGGAATGCCTTTTTTACCCACGGTTTCAAACGCGGCGACCGCTTCAATCGGGACGTGGGTAATCAGCTCGTCGGGCTTAGGCGGTTCGCAGAAGTAGCCGGGCAGATCGCTCACCACCTGCCCGAGCAGCTCGCCATCCATATGCGCGGCGTGGGCGCGATACTGCGTCCAGATTGCCGCCGCCCGTCGCCAGGCATCAAGCTTGTTATGCTCGTTCAGCCCCAGGCGCGCGCTGTCCAGCAAACCACGGCTGAGGATCATATCGGCCAGCGCCCGCACCGTGTACGCGCCGCGGCTAAATCCGATCAGCCAGATCCGATCGCCGGGCTGGTAGTGACGGCTAATAAAGGTATAACCCCTGACAACGGGAACGATAAGCCGGGCACCAAATGCCCCATCCAGACTGTTCGCAAACGGATTATTCGGGTCGCCCACCCCATGAATATACTTTGCGACCTGTAAGACTTCCCCGTCGGGATCCCGCCAGGTTTTCTCCTGTTCATTGGCGAGCAGCAGGCTGTGCTGATCCACCTCCCCCCGCAGCGCCACGAACAGCTGGTAAACATTGCCAGCCCGAACCGGGCTGTGTTGAACGTCAAGGTCTGGCCCGCCCCAGACCCCGTCCGCACAAAAAACAATGTCTTTGCTCATCGTTGATTCCCGCTGCCAGAGGTTAATTTCGCGTCGTGTCACGTGAGGTTAATCGCCCGCATAAAGTCTCTCGCAGCCTTACCCGGAAAAAGCGCACAATCGGCACCCCATAAGCTAAGAAAATCTCGCCGCGCACTGCACTACGACAAAAGTAGGTAGCTGAATGCATTCTCTAATAAATCGGCTTGTATAACGGTCATTCTTCATCGGATTGCCATTTTCCGTTAACAGAATCGTCACATTACCCGGTCAACATGAGGCCACTTTTCATGGAGACCGTGTAATGCAAACGATTATCCGCGTCGAAAATTTGACCCGAACTTTCCATAACCATCAGGCGCTAAAGGGTGTGAGTCTGGAGGTCAATAATGGCGAAATGGTTGCGCTGCTGGGGCCGTCAGGCTCTGGGAAATCCACCCTGCTGCGCCATCTCAGCGGGCTGATTACCAGCGACAAATCCCCCGACATCCACGTCGAAATGCTGGGCCGCACTGTGCAGCGCGCAGGCCGCCTGGCCCGCGACATCCGCCAGACCCGCGCCCAGACCGGCTATATCTTCCAGCAATTCAACCTGGTTAACCGCCTGACCGTGATGGAAAACGTGCTGATCGGGGCACTTGGCGCAACGCCGTTCTGGCGCACCTGTTTTAGCTGGTTCAGCCGCGAGCAGAAGCAGCGCGCGCTTCAGGCGCTGTCCCGCGTCGGCATGGCGCATCTGGCGTACCAGCGGGTTTCGACGCTGTCCGGCGGCCAGCAGCAGCGCGTGGCGATTGCCCGCGCGTTGATGCAACAAGCCAAAGTGATTCTGGCGGATGAACCGATTGCCTCTCTCGACCCGGAATCGGCGCGCATCGTGATGGAAACCCTGCGCGACATTAACCGCCAGGATGGCATCACCATCGTGGTGACGCTGCATCAGGTGGATTACGCCCTGCGCTACTGCGAACGCATTGTGGCGCTGCGCCAGGGCAAGGTCTTTTTCGATGGCGCCAGCAGCGCCTTCGACAGCGAACGTTCCGACCATCTCTACCGCAGCCTGAATCGCGTCGAACAGAACGCGCAGGCCGCCTAACTTATCCGAGGACATTTCATGAATTACAAAGCGGTTGCCGCTCTGGCCTTTACCAGCATGTTCAGCGTTAGCGCCCTGTTAAGTCCGGCGCAGGCGCAAGAGCAGGAAAAGGCGATTAACTTTGGCATCATTTCGACCGAATCACAGCAAAACCTCAAACCGCAGTGGGACCCGTTTCTCAAGGATATGGAGAAAAAGCTGGGCATGAAGGTCAACGCCTTCTTCGCGCCGGACTACGCGGGCATTATCCAGGGCATGCGCTTTAACAAAGTCGACGTGGCCTGGTACGGCAACCTCTCCGCCATGGAAGCGGTGGATCGCGCTAACGGCCAGGTATTCGCCCAGACCGTGGCGGCAGACGGATCGCCGGGTTACTGGAGCGTGCTGATCGTCAACAAAGACAACCCGATCAAGGACGTTAACGAACTGCTGGCGAAGCGTAAGGATCTGACCTTCGGCAACGGCGATCCTAACTCGACTTCAGGCTTCCTGGTGCCGGGCTACTACGTGTTTGCGAAGAACAACATCGCGCCGACCGACTTCAAACGCACCCTGAACGCCAACCACGAAACCAACGCGCTGGCCGTAGCCAACAAGCAGCTTGATGTGGCGACCAACAACACCGAAAACCTCGATCGTCTGAAGGTCACCGCGCCGGAAAAATTTAACCAGCTGAAAGTGATCTGGAAATCACCGCTGATCCCGAGCGATCCGATCGTCTGGCGTAAAAACCTTTCTGATGCCACCAAAGACAAGATCTACGACTTCTTCACCACCTACGGCAAAACCGCTGAAGAGCAGCAGGTGCTGAAGGGCCTTTCCTGGGCACCGTTCCGCCCGTCCAGCGACCTGCAACTGGTGCCGATTCGCCAACTGGCGCTGTTTAAAGAGATGCAGAGCGTCAAAGCCAACAAAACCCTGAGCGAGCAGGATCGCGCCGCCAAAACGGCAGAACTTCAGGCGAAGCTGGACGATCTGGATCGTTTGAACGCCGCGCTTGGCGCGATGACCAACGTCACCACCGCCTCACAGTAATCCTCTGTCCTCACGGGTTCGCCCGTGAGGACGCGTTACGGAGTTCCTTATGCAAACCATTACTGTTGCGGCCCCGAAGCGAAGCGGGTTCACCCTGCTGAGCTGGGTCGTGCTGCTGGCGGTGCTGATCGCCTCATGGCAGGGCGCGGAGATGGCCCCGCTCAATTTGATCCGCGACGCGGGCAATATGGCGACCTTCAGCGCCGACTTTTTCCCGCCGGATTTCAGCCAGTGGCAACACTATTTGGGCGAAATGCTGATCACCCTGCAAATCGCCGTCTGGGGCACCGCGCTGGCGGTGGTTCTGTCTGTTCCGTTTGGCCTGCTGTGCGCCGATAACCTGGTTCCCTGGTGGATTTACCAACCGATGCGCCGCCTGATGGACGCCTGTCGCGCCATCAATGAGATGGTGTTCGCCATGCTGTTCGTGGTGGCGGTGGGATTAGGGCCGTTCGCGGGCGTGCTGGCGCTGTTTATCCACACCACCGGCGTGCTGTCCAAGCTGCTGTCTGAAGCCGTGGAAGCCATCGAGCCGGGCCCGGTGGAAGGCGTGCGCGCTACCGGCGCCAACAAAATCGAAGAAATTCTTTACGGCGTTCTGCCGCAGGTGATGCCGCTCTTAATCTCCTACTCCCTGTACCGTTTCGAATCCAACGTCCGTTCCGCCACGGTGGTAGGCATGGTCGGCGCAGGCGGGATTGGCGTCACGCTGTGGGAAGCGATTCGCGGGTTCCAGTTCCAGCAAACCTGCGCCCTGATGATTGTCATCATCATTACCGTCAGCCTGCTCGACTTCCTGTCGCAGCGCTTGCGTAAGCACTTCATCTGATTTGCGAGGCTTTGATTGCTATGCACTTATCCAGACATCCGACCAGTTACCCCACCCGATATCAGGAAATTGCCGCAAAGCTTGAAGAGGAACTGAAAAATCATTACCGCTGCGGGGACTATCTCCCGGCGGAACAGCAACTGGCGGACCGCTTTTCGGTTAACCGCCACACCCTGCGCCGCGCCATTGACCAGTTAGTGGAGCGCGGCTGGGTGCAGCGCCGTCAGGGCGTCGGCGTGCTGGTACTGATGCGCCCGTTCGATTATCCGCTTAACGCCCAGGCGCGCTTTAGCCAGAATTTGCTGGAACAGGGCAGCCATCCCACCAGCGAACGTCTGTTAGCGGTGCTGCGCCCGGCGTCAAATCAGGTCGCCCAGGCGCTGGACGTCACCGAAGGACAGAACGTGATCCATCTGCGCACCCTGCGCCGGGTCAACGGCATCGCCCTGTGTCTGATCGACCACTACTTTTCCGAGCTCGCCTGGTGGCCTGCGTTGCAGGGCTTTAGCCAGGGCTCATTGCACGATTATCTCGACCAGCAACTCGATATTCGCCTGCTGCGCACCCAGACGCGCATCAGCGCGCGCCGCGCCCAGGCCAAAGAGAGCAAATTGCTGGAGATCCCCAACATGGCGCCGCTGCTGTGCGTGCGCACCCTTAACCATCGCAACGACGTGGCGACACCGGCGGAATACTCCGTCAGCCTGACCCGCGCCGACATGATTGAATTCACCATGGAGCACTAATGGACGCGGCACATTACACCCTCGCCCAACGCCAGCGCTGGATGGCCGTGCTGGCCCACAGCCTGCCGGACGAATTACAGCGCTATGTTGAAACGCTGCGCATCGCGCCGGAGTACCAGACCCTGCGCCCGGCAGAAACCGGCCTGGTGCAAATCCAGGGCCGCATGGGCGGCACCGGTTCACGCTTTAATACCGGCGACGCCACCCTGACCCGCGCCGTTATCCGCCTGAATAACGGCCTGTGCGGCTACAGCTGGATACTGGGGCGCAACAAGCCCCACGCCGAACGCTGCGCGGTGATCGACGCACTGATGCAGGACCCGGAGCACTATCCGTCGCTGCTGGAAACCCTTATTGCCCCGCTGGAAGCCCACCGCGCCGCGCGCCTGCAAACGCGTGCCGAACAGGTGAACGCCAGCCGGGTCGACTTTTTCACCCTGGTGCGTGGAGATAACGCATGACCTTAACAACCGCTTTCGCTACCCCGGTTCACGACGCCCAACACAGTTTTCGCCGCCTGCTCAAGGCCATGAGCGAGCCGGGCGTGATTGTTTCCCTGCATCAATTGGCCCACGGCTGGCCGCCATTCGGCCAGGCCACCACCAGCGTGCTGCTCACACTGGCGGATAACGACACGCCGGTGTGGCTGAGCGCCGCAATGGGCAACGATTTTGTCCGTCAGAACCTGCGCTTTCATACCAACGCGCCGCTCACCGACGATCTCGCCAGCGCGCTGTTCGCGGTGGCCGATGAAACGCTGACTTCCACGCAGTTGAATCTGCTGTCGCAGGGCAGCGCGGTAGCGCCGGAAACCAGCGCCACGCTGATTATGCAGGTCGCCAGCCTGAGCGGCGGGCGGATGCTGCGCCTCACGGGCGCGGGCATTCATGAGGAGCGCATGGTCGCGCCGCAGTTGCCGGAATGCGTGATCCACGAACTGACCGAGCGCCCGCATCCGTTCCCGCTGGGCATCGATCTGATCCTGACCTGCGGCGATCGTCTGCTGGCGATCCCGCGCACCACCCAT
Source organism: Atlantibacter sp. (assembly GCF_032062175.1). Classification (NCBI taxonomy): domain Bacteria; kingdom Pseudomonadati; phylum Pseudomonadota; class Gammaproteobacteria; order Enterobacterales; family Enterobacteriaceae; genus Atlantibacter; species Atlantibacter sp. The sequence continues at coordinate 113,615 of NZ_DAMBQK010000008.1, read as the reverse complement.
GTGGAGGTGTGCTGATGTACGTTGCGGTGAAAGGGGGCGAAAAAGCGATCGACGCCGCGCACGCCCTACAGGACCACAAACGCCGGGGCGACAGTGCGATCCCGGAACTCAGCGTGGCGCAAATCGATGCTCAGCTTAATCTGGCGGTGGATCGGGTGATGACCGAAGGCGGCATCGCGGATCGCGAACTGGCTGCACTGGCGCTCAAGCAGGCCAGCGGCGACAACGTGGAAGCCATTTTTCTGCTGCGCGCTTATCGCACCACGCTGCCGCGCCTGGCGGTCAGCGAGCCGATTGATACCGCCGCCATGCGCCTGGAACGACGCATTTCAGCGGTGTACAAAGACGTGCCCGGCGGCCAGCTGCTCGGCCCGACGTACGATTACACCCATCGCCTGCTGGATTTCGCTCTGCTGGCGGAGGGTGAAGCCCCCAAGCTGACGCAGGCCGATAGCGACCAGCCGCACGCGCCTCACGTGTTTAGCCTGCTGGAAGCCCAAAAGCTGGCGAAGCCCGAGCAGGACAGCGGCGAGCAGCCGGATGACATCACCCGCCAGCCGCCGGTTTACCCGTGTTCCCGCGCCTCGCGGTTACAGCAACTGGTGCGCGGCGACGAGGGCTATTTGCTGGCGCTGGCCTACTCCACCCAGCGCGGCTACGGGCGCAACCACCCGTTCGCCAGCGAAATTCGCAGCGGCTACGTTGGTGTGGAACTGATCCCCGAAGAGTTGGGTTTTGCGGTCAACGTCGGCGAATTGCTGATGACTGAATGCGAAATGGTTAACGGCTTTATCGATCCGCCAGAAGAATCCCCCCACTTTACGCGCGGTTACGGGCTGGTCTTCGGCCAGAGCGAGCGCAAAGCCATGGCAATGGCGCTGGTGGACCGGGCGCTACAGGCCCCGAACTACGGCGAGAACATTTCCTCCCCGGCCCAGGATGAAGAGTTCGTACTGGCCCATGCCGATAACGTCGAGGCCGCCGGGTTTGTCTCGCACCTGAAACTGCCCCACTACGTCGATTTCCAGGCCGAACTGGAACTGCTTAAGCGCCTGCAACGCGAACAGGAGACCCGCCGTGACTCATCTTGCCGGTTATAACTTCGCCTATCTGGACGAGCAAACCAAACGCATGATCCGCCGCGCGATTTTAAAAGCGGTAGCGATCCCCGGCTACCAGGTGCCGTTTGGCGGCCGCGAAATGCCGATGCCTTACGGCTGGGGAACCGGCGGCATCCAGATCACCGCCAGCATCATCGGCGAATCCGACGTGCTGAAAGTGATCGACCAGGGCGCAGACGACACCACCAACGCCGTGTCGATCCGCAATTTCTTTCAGCGCGTCACCCACGCTGCCACCACCGAATCCACCGAAAATGCCACCCTGATCCAGACCCGCCACCGCATCCCGGAGATGCCGCTGGTGGAGGATCAGATCCTGATTTACCAGGTGCCGATCCCGGAGCCGCTGCGCTTTATCGAGCCGCGCGAAACCGAAACCCGCACCATGCACGCGCTGGAAGAATACGGCGTGATGCAGGTAAAGCTGTATGAAGATATCGCCCGCTTCGGCCATATCGCCACCACCTATGCCTACCCGGTGAAGGTCAATGCCCGCTACGTCATGGACCCGTCGCCGATCCCGAAATTCGATAACCCGAAAATGGACAGAATGCCCGCGCTGCAACTGTTTGGGGCCGGGCGCGAAAAGCGCATCTACGCGGTGCCGCCGTATACCCGCGTTGAAAGCCTCGACTTCGACGACCACCCGTTCAGCGTCCAGCAGTGGGACGAGCCCTGCGCCATCTGCGGGTCCCATGACAGCTATCTTGACGAAGTGGTGCTGGATGACGCGGGCAACCGCATGTTTGTCTGTTCCGATACTGATTTCTGCCGCACGGTTTACGAGGCCAACAACTCATGACTCAACCTCTGCTTTCGGTTAATCACCTGACCCACCTGTACGCGCCGGGCAAAGGCTTTAGCGACGTTTCCTTTGATTTATGGCCCGGTGAAGTGCTGGGGATTGTCGGGGAATCCGGCTCCGGTAAAACCACCCTGCTGAAGTCGATTTCCGCGCGGCTGGCCCCGCAGGCGGGTGACGTGATGTACCAGCATCGTTCGCTGTACGGCATGAGCGAAGCCGAGCGCCGCCGCCTGCTGCGCACCGAATGGGGCGTGGTGCATCAGCATCCGATGGACGGCCTGCGCCGCCAGGTTTCCGCCGGCGGCAATATCGGCGAACGCCTGATGGCCACAGGCGCGCGTCACTACGGTGATATCCGCGCCACCGCCGCGCGCTGGCTTGAGGAAGTTGAAATCCCTACCTCGCGCATCGACGATTTACCTACCACGTTTTCCGGCGGGATGCAGCAGCGCCTGCAAATCGCCCGCAATCTGGTGACGCACCCCCGGCTGGTGTTTATGGATGAGCCGACGGGCGGGCTGGACGTTTCAGTGCAGGCGCGTTTGCTCGACCTGCTGCGCGGCCTGGTGGTGGAATTGAACCTGGCGGTGGTCATTGTCACCCACGATTTGGGCGTGGCGCGGCTGCTGGCCAACCGACTACTGGTGATGAAGCAGGGCCAGGTGGTGGAAAGTGGGCTAACCGACCGGGTGCTCGACGATCCGCATCATCCTTACACCCAACTGTTGGTTTCATCGGTTCTGCAAAACTAGAGGCGCGCCATGACGGTTTCATTACGGGTTGAAAATGTCAGTAAAACGTTTGTTCTTCATCATCAAAACGGTATTCGCCTGCCGGTGCTGGAAAGCGCCACCCTTGAGGTTAACGCGGGGGAATGCGTGGTGCTGCACGGCCACTCCGGCAGCGGTAAATCCACCCTGCTGCGCTCGCTGTATGCCAATTACCTGCCGGATAACGGGCATATCTGGGTGAAACATAACGAGCAGTGGCTGGATATCGTCGCCGCTCCGGCCCGGGACGTGATGGCGGTACGCCGCAAAACCATCGGCTGGGTAAGCCAGTTCCTGCGGGTGATCCCCCGCGTTTCGGCATTAACGGTGGTGATGCAGCCGCTGCTGGATTTGGGCGTCGATCGCGAGGAGTGCCGCGCCAAAGCCGCCAGCCTGCTGACCCGCCTCAATGTCCCGGAGCGCCTGTGGCATCTCGCGCCGTCGACCTTTTCCGGCGGCGAACAGCAGCGCGTCAATATCGCCCGGGGGTTTATCGTCGATTACCCGATTCTGCTGCTCGACGAGCCTACCGCCTCGCTGGACGCCAACAACAGCGCCGCCGTGGTGGCGCTGATTGAAGAGGCCAAAGCGCGCGGCGCGGCTATTGTCGGCATTTTCCATGACGACGCCATTCGCCAACGCGTAGCTGACCGTTTACACCCGATGGGGAAAACAGATGATTATTAATAACGTAAAGCTGGTCCTCGAAAACGAGGTGGTAGACGGCTCTATCGATATCCACGACGGGGTAATTACCCGCTACGCCGACAGCCGCAGCCGCCTGCCGGGCGCGCTGGACGGCGAAGGCGGCTGGCTACTGCCGGGGCTGATTGAACTGCATACCGACAATCTGGATAAGTTCTTCACTCCGCGCCCGAAAGTGGACTGGCCCGCCCACTCCGCCATGAGCAGCCACGATGCGCTGATGGTAGCCAGCGGCATCACCACGGTGCTGGACGCGGTAGCGCTGGGCGACGTGCGCGACGGCGGCGATCGGCTGGAGAACCTGGAAAAGATGATTAACGCGGTGGAGCACAGCCAGCGGCGCGGGGTGAACCGCGCCGAGCATCGCCTGCATCTGCGCTGTGAACTGCCGCATCACACCACGCTGCCGCTGTTTGAACAACTGATGCACCGCGAACCGGTGACGCTGGTGTCGCTGATGGACCATTCGCCGGGCCAGCGCCAGTTCGCCAACCGGGAAAAGTATCGCGAGTATTATCAGGGTAAATACCAGCTCAATGACCACGACATGGCGCGCTATGAAGAGGAGCAACTGGCGTTGGCCGAGCGCTGGTCGCAGCCGAACCGGGAAGCCATCGCCGCCCACTGCCGGGCGCAGAATATCGCGCTGGCAAGCCATGACGACGCCACGGCGGAGCACGTACTGGAATCCCACCAACTGGGCAGCGTGATTGCTGAATTTCCTACCACCTGGGACGCGGCACAGGCGTCGCGCCAACACGGCATGAGTGTGCTGATGGGCGCGCCGAATATCGTGCGCGGCGGCTCGCATTCCGGTAACGTTGCGGCCCACTCGCTGGCCCAGGCCGGGCTGCTGGACATTCTCTCTTCCGATTATTACCCGGCGAGCCTGCTGGACGCGGCGTTTCGCGTGGCACTCGACGACGGCAACGCCTTTACCCTGCCCCAGGCGATTCATCTGGTGACGCGCAACCCGGCGCGGGCGCTCAACCTCGACGATCGCGGGGTGATTGGCGAAGGCAAGCGCGCCGATCTGGTGCTGGCGCACTGGCACGGGGAGCACGTGCATATCGGCAATGTCTGGCGTCAGGGAAAGCAGGTGTTCTGATGGGGCGCATGATCTGGTTAATGGGGGCGTCCGGGTCCGGGAAAGACAGCCTGTTAAGCGCCCTGCGCGAGCGGGAGCGCCCGACGCTGCTGGTGGCGCATCGCTACATCACCCGCCCGTTTAACGCTGGAAACGAAAACCATATCGCGCTGAGCGAAAGCGAGTTTTTACAGCGCGAGGCTCAGGGGCTGTTCGCCCTGAGCTGGCAGGCCAACGGGCATCGCTATGGAATCGGCCAGGAGATCGATCTGTGGCTGGAGGCGGGGTTTAACGTGGTGGTGAACGGTTCACGCGCGCACCTGAAACAGGCGCAGACGCGATACCGGGAGCAGTTGCTGGCGGTGTGTTTGCAGGTGTCCGCCGAGGTGTTGCGGGCGCGTTTACTGGCGCGGGGCCGGGAATCCGCCGGGCAAATCGCCGCCCGGCTGGCGCGTGCGGCGCAGTTCGCCAGCCTGCCACCCGGCTGCCGGGTACTGAATAATGACGGGAGTCTGCTACAGTCAGTCGAGACATTATTAACGCTGGTCGATGAGCATCAACAGCCACGGGAGCCGCAACATGCTTTATGACATTCAGCGCGCCGATATCACCCACAGCGACGCCATCTACGCGCTGGTTTGCGAACTGAAACAGGCCACGTTTGACCGCGACGCGTTCGACGCTGGCCTTGCCGCCAACCTGCGCGACGCCAACTATCATCTGGCGCTGGCCTGGCTCGACGGCAAACCGGTCGGGCTGATCAGTCTGCATCTGCAATTTCATCTCCATCACGCCAACTGGATCGGCGAGATCCAGGAACTGGTGGTCATGCCTGACGCGCGTAGCGCGGGCGTGGGCAAAGGCTTGTTACGCTGGGCGCAGACGGTGGCGCAGCAGCACGGCGCAGAGATGACCGAGCTTTCCACCAACGTGAAACGCATCGACGCTCATCGGTTTTATCGTCGCGAAGGCTATGAGCCGAGCCACGTTCGGTTCACCAAACCGCTTTAAGGAGTTGCGATGACCTTAACGCTGACCCTCACTGGCACCGGTGGCGCGCAACTGGTCCCGGCGTTTGGCTGTATCTGCAAAGCCTGCGAACGGGCGCGCAAAGATGAGGCTTTTCGCCGCCGCCCCTGTAGCGCGGTGATTAACTGCAACGACGCGGTTACGCTGCTGGATGCGGGGCTGCCCGACCTGATGGACCGCTGGCCCGCCGGGCGTTTCCGCCAGTTTCTGCTCACCCACTACCATATGGACCATGTGCAGGGGCTTTTCCCGCTGCGCTGGGGCGTGGGCGAGAAAATAGCGGTGTACGGCCCGCCGGATGAACAGGGTTGCGACGATCTGTTTAAACATCCCGGCATCCTTGATTTCAGCCATACCGTTGAGCCGTTCGTGGTGTTTAGCCTCCAGGGTTTGCAGGTGACGCCGCTGCCGCTTAATCACTCAAAGCTGACATTCGGCTATCTGCTGGAAACCGCCCACAGCCGGGTGGCCTGGCTGTGCGACACCGCCGGGCTGCCGGAGAAAACGCTGAAGTTTTTGCAGGCGGGGCCGCCGGACGTGATGGTGATTGACTGTAGCCACGCGCCGCGCGACCAGACGCCGACTAATCACTGCGATTTAAACACGGTGATCGCATTGAATGAGGTGATAAAGAGCCCGCGCGTGGTGCTGACCCATATCAGCCACCAGTTTGACGCCTGGATGATGGAAAACCCGCTACCGGAGGGGGTTGAAGCGGGTTTTGACGGGCAGGAAATAATTAAGGAAAATTGTAAAATACGTGATTAATGTTATATTAAACATATAAAATTAAGCAATCTCACGTTCAGATTGCACCCTTAGATAAAATTAAAAAAATAATGATAAAGATCCCTTTTCATAAGAAATTTATACAATATTAATGATTACATCTTACCAAAGATAAATTACATAAATAACTTTATGAATCTTTAATAGGAAATGATCTTTTTAATTCGTTAATAACCTGCCCCGAATCTCTGCAGAAAATAATTTTGTTGCCCATGATACACTTATTAATTATTGCATGATCATTACAGAACAAAACGTTCCGTTCGAAACCCATTAAGTCATTTGTATTCATAGCATCAATTACAGTAGAAGGCATATAATTAGATTTTAAGAAATATATGTATTCTAAAGGTGCAAAGTTGTTAAAGTTCACTTTAAAATAATCACATAGAAAGTATGGTGATAAATGAATTCGCCCCTCGCTAGAATATTCGACATGCTCAGAGTATTGATTATTATTTATATGTTCTAGCAACTCAGGTTGAAATTTAAAAGATCCATTTCGTATACCAGCACTAATTGGTAATGAAAAAACATGTAATTTATCTTTTGTTAAAAAAACATAAATTTTATCATTAGAGACAAAATCATAACCTTCCGATAACATTCTAAGCATTAAGGTGGTTTTCCCTGAAAATTTATCGCCTACAATACATATGGCATTATGTGAATTTGAAACACATGCGGCATGCAAACAAATTACTCTGCATGATCTGATTAACTCATCAAAATAATCTCTAATCTCTCTAAATACAGCTTTAAACATATCATTAGATGAAGATGTACAATAATAAGTCCTTTCGTTTTTCTCTAAATTTAAAAAAATGCCCCCACGCAGATTGCGCGCGTTTTCATTCGCATTTCCTTTCATATGGCTGGTGTGGTCGAATACTATTCTTATAGTATAGAATTCCTTGCAGTTTTCAATGTCAACTATATAACTTAAAAAAATCGAAGATATATACTTATAAAACCTTTTATCAGTAGTAAAAATACATATGTAATGCGCCATTGGTTCGCTAAGAAGCTTGATTTTTAATGAATAGTTATTCATTTATACCTCCTTCATTTAAAAGTTGAAATATTGATATTATTTTTTTGTAATTACCTAGTAAATTTAACAACAAACATTGCCGAGACTCATGAAATTTTTTTAGCCCGCTACATGTTCTAGCCTGTATTTCGACGTCACTTTCAATACAAAGAACAAAAAGATATAACTTAAACACGCTGCATAAATCAACCTGCCTATGTCTATTATAATATAAAAAATAGTTTTTAGCTTTTATTATAAAATATTGAATATTAACTGGATTTATTACATTTATATAGCTTATAAAAAAAATCTCATAAATTCATATTCACTGTAAAATAATTTAACATTATCAAAATCGATAAAATTAAACCCCTTATAATTAACGATAATGTTTTTAAACCATAAATCTCCGTGTATTAATGATGGAGTAAAAGGACAAATGAAACTAGTTTTGGAAATAAAAACATCAATATACTTTCTCCTTAATAAATAATTCGCCAGATTAAAATCCTGACGTTTTAGGAATTTTAAATATAGTTGTTGCAATGGTTCTTTAGCAGCATGAAAATTTACAGAGCTTAAATCTTTATGCAGCTCAAAAATTGACACCCCAAGTTTTCCAAATAAATCGTCGCCTACAAACTCATGATTGCCTTCAATGTATTCATAAATGTAAAAATCGATTTTCTCTGTTGTAGTTATAATTTTTCCATAATCGTTTGCCACAACATTATAATAACACTCACCACATGACAGCACCTCAAGCAATGAATTGAAAATTTGTTTATTTTGTATTGAGCAAATTTTAACGCAATATATTTTACTTGTATATTCAAATAAAAGAAGATCGTCCACTTGAAGTATCCTTATTCGCTCTGAAAAAGGAAAAACGCTCTTATAATAAGCAAGAAAATTTGGCATACTAATTACCATAATAATCGGAGATATCAAAAAGGTTTTGAAGTATATAATTCTCATCATGAACGTCATAAGAAGGATGTAATGAAACAGAAAATATTCGATTAGCCAATGACTCTGCATTTGGAAAATGAATATTTTTTATGTTTTCCTTAATATATGAGGAAGTCTTGTAAACTGGTAAATTTGCAATGCAAGTTCCAATGCTATATTTTTTTAGTTTATAACATATTTCATCCCTTAAATAAGAGGGATACTCATCATTAACCTTTAACGTATATAAGTAATAACTACACAAATGATTATATGTAGTGGGATAAACAAAAGAAAACAGGCTTTTGTCTTTCAAGTAATTATCTCTGTTCTTACCAAGATTTATTCTTTTATTAATTTGCCAATTAATATCATTCAAAAGTAGATTTCCAAAAAGAACTTGCGAAAAAGATATTTTATGGTTGAATCCAAAAAACTTTTTATTACCGAAATTTATAGCATTTCGTATCATTTGATGATGAGAAAATTCATTACTCACTATCCCGCCACCTTCACCTAATAGAGTTAAATGTTTTTTTGATTGGAAGGAATAAATTGAAAAGTCGCTCCAGAAAGATATATTATGATTTTCAATGCGACTACCCAAGCATCTAGAAAGATCATCAACAATCCATATTTTATAGCCTTTCATGCGTGAATAATCATCTGCTATCTCTTTAATTTTTTTCGAATCAGCAGGGATTCCATTCATATGAGTAATTATGATTACATTTACTCCACTCTCAAGCTGTTCTTTCAGGTCATCAAGGTTAAAATTGAAACTATTAAGTTCAGTATCGCAAAGAGAAAAACTATAACCTCTGGATATAATCATTGAATATACCCCAAAAAAACCTATAGCCTGAGTAGTAACATTAATAAATCCAGCTATTTTTTTAATTAAATATAAAACTAACTCTATACCTGTTGTCGCATTGTTACATACGCAAAAATTTGACTCATCAAAGCATTTTTGAAATTCCAATTCAAATGTTGATATAAGATCATTGGCTGTTAACACTCCTGATCTTAAATGTTTTTGAATGTGAAATATAAACTTGTCAATTAATTCTTCGTTAATTATACACCCTATGGATGGTTCACCATAACTAATAAAACTATTCATTAAAAGATATCCTCTTATAGGAATCAGTATAGATTAAAAAATCTTCAACTTCATTTCCGTATGGTATAAAGCCAGTTATTTTTTCAAAAAAATTATAAAAAGATAAACTTTCAAAGTAATACGAATCTTTGACTAAATTAGTCTTTTGTAAAATCTTTTTTGGCGTTACAGTTATTGTTGAAAGAAAATTACCCAAGGGGATTTTTTTCCTTTTCAGCCAGGCTGCTGATTGAAATATTTTTAATTCTGTTAAAAGGTTATAACCAAAATTAGTAAAAGCACCATCAGTTGCCAAACATGTATTATCTAAATTCATTGATATATTAATATTGTTAGCAAGTCTACAGCATGAAGAAGGACAAATAACCATATCAAAATTATTATTATATTTATTAATAAGTTCTTGTGGTAAGTAGTTGCAATGAATCAATAATTTATTGATATATTTGTCTGATAAAAAATCCTGAACAAAAGTTTGAAATACTTTTGGCTCCCATCTCATCAATAGCTTTTCATAAATAACATCATAACTACACTCTTGATTACCAGTCTCATAAAAAATTTTTTCTGATTCAGATTCAAAAAAATGCATACTCAGTATGTATCTTCCAGAAGACGCCAAATAAAGGTATTGTAATATCTTATCATAGTTCATATTATATAATGAATGTATTAGTAACCCGGGCTTAGTTATCTTTCCTTTTTTTAAAAGGTATCTTTCAAGTTTCGACAAACAATTCTCAATATAATTTACATCATGGTAGTTCTTTATACTTAAAAAAGGTATAACTAATATTTCATTATTCTCGTTTAGTTGAATAAATTTATCTATATATTCAGGCCTAACGCTTGAGCATATGACTTTTGTGCCGTGGAATATAGCATCTTTGAGTGAAGTGTTGAATTGCATGCAATTATCCATTTGCTCTCCATTTGGCTTATCATTTAAAAAATCCATAGAATGCATGGCCGTATACCTAGGTTTATTGAATAAATGAGAATGCAAATTAATAAATCCTGGTAATGCAATTACATTACTATTTTTATATCTTCCATTTTCTTCATATTGAAAGTTACTTAATGAATCAAAAGAAATCACCCCCCCCCCCTCGATGCCACTTATGGCCATCAAAGAATGAATTAACTATAATTTTATTCGTCATTTAATCTTTCTCGCCAAGATCTTTTAATCGTTCATTTAGCTCCCAAGCTGCCGTACGATTGCTATCCCAAGTTTTAAATTTTACCAAATCTGAATATCTTATAAGCTTGAATTGTAAATGCTCATCACTAATACTAATTGCAGTAGTATTATCTAATTTAAGTGCAAAACTAAATTCTTTTACAGTATAAAAAGTTTTTGGCCAATACGCTTCGCAATCAAAGATACTGCGTGGCATAGTACAATAAGATTCCAAACGCAATAAATTTTCCTTTTTTGTGATTTGAATCCCTAACTCTTCTTCCGCTTCTCTTATTGCAGCATCATTAACATCTTCATTTTGTTCTACTCCGCCAGCAACCCATTGCCATTTGTTCATATCAGCTCTTTTGAGTATAAAAAAATAAAGCTCTCTAGAAATCACTTGATATGGGATAACTAGTATCTGAATAGGCTGTCTCATTTATTGTTACCTCCAAAATATATTTCAGCCTCAGAGATTATATTACTAATACCTGATATACCTTCTTTCTCGTAAATCTTCAGAAGTTTATTAAATAATTTATTAGAACGTGTTTTAAAGGGATCACATACTGAAGGACAAATTCCAGGAAGCTTTTCTTCTAAAGATTTCCTTTCCCTTGCTTCCCAAATAGTCTGGAAAGGTATATCAATCAAACTACCAAGCGTATACCCCCCTTTTTTGGGATGATAGTTGCATGGATAAAGATTCCCATCTGAACCTACCGCGGCCATCATTTTTGAAATAAAGCATTTTTCAAAATCTTGCTCTTGTTCTTTATCGTCATCCAGATCATGTATATTTATCAGTTTAAAATGATTATCCTCAAGATCATTTTTTATCTTATTAATTAGATTAAGACACATTTCTTTTTGCTGTGAATTTAGCATCCGCTCCCCATAGATATCTTTTTTTAACCTAAGAGTAGACACACCCATTTTCTTTAAATTAGACGCAAGAAGATATATCTCATTAAAATTATCAGGATAAAGGATACATGAGCAGTTTATTTCTAGATGTGTTTTGAATTCTTTCTTTGCGGCATTAAGTAAAGCTATATTTTTATATACTTTATCTAACTCAAATTTCTGAGAAGTTCTCCCACCACATTTAAGAGTGTTATATGTTTGGTTAGTACCCGCATCAATGCTTATATTTATGTAATCTAGCCTAGATAAAATATTACAGTTATTAATATCTATAAGTAAACCATTTGTAAATAAACCTGTCCGCTTTCCTTTATTTTTTATCATTCTTATTGCTGCAGTTATTGCCTTTTGTGCAATAAGAGGCTCGCCAGTTATCCCTGAGAAACTAATATTTTCTACCGAAAATTTTTTATTTATGTGATATCCGCCAATTTGTAAGTTAACGTTTTTTTCATATGATAATATATTATCAATTACCTTGATCATCTTTTTTTCATCATGGATAACATTCGGTAGTATATTATCATTTTTTTTAGGCATGTAATAACTATTACCTTTACCTTCAACTAGTATATGCTCACCTATACACCATTGGCATGTCAAATTACAATAGCTTGACGCATGAATTAACACTTCATAGGGTGGAATTATGATATTATTAAAATTGCATAAAACATTTTCCTTTCGTTTATACAGATTGAAAGCTTCATTATAATTACCAGGTATATCATTTCTTATCAGATTTAATAATCTATTCATTTCAACCTCTCATTACTGTGACATTATTCAATTTTAATAATTCGACTTTATCTAGGGTGTCATTTATATCCATTATTATAGAGTTATCATTTAATAAACTTTCTATTTCATGAGATGTAATATGCTTAAATTGCTCATGCTTTACAGTCACAATTAAAAAGTCTGATCTTCCTAGTAAACTTATTTCTTGATGAAAGTTAGGCAATAACGCTGCTGGTATTTTTCTATTATTAACAAGATAGTCATGAATTTTTACACTATATCCGTTTGCACATAATAAGTTTGCCAACTTGATAGATTGCGAGTTTCTTATATCTGCACAATTCTCTTTAAAAGCAAGACCTAAAATAGTAAAACTAGGATGGCTCATTGCTTTCTGTTTTATCAAGATCATTATTTTCTCAAACAATCTATAGTACGCTTCTGAATTTATTAACCTTGCAATTTTAATTAAAGGAAGATCAACATTTTTATTGATTCCATACTTTAAGAAGTAGTAAGGGTCTACGCTTATGCAATGTCCGCCGACTAATCCCGGTTTAAAATCACAGAAATTCCATTTTGTTGAGGCTAATTTAAGAATCTCAAATATGTCCAACCCATCTTTTTTAAATAAAGCATCAACCTCATTCATTAAAGCTATATTAACATCTCTTTGTGTATTTTCTAATAATTTAGAAGCCTCTGCGTGTTTAATATTATTTGTCCTGTGCAAGTTACTTTTGAAAACTTGGCTATACACTGCTTCTATCTTATTCAATCCATAGTTCGATTTACACGATATGATTTTGTCTATAAAAATAAAAGAGTTGAGCTTATCTCCCGGGTTTATTCTTTCAGGACTATATCCGACATAAAAATCATTTCCATTAGTGAGACCCGATACCTTTTCTAACAGAGGAATGCATATTTCTTCTGTAGTACCCGGGTACACAGTAGACTCGTAAACAACTATGTCATTTTTTTTAATATTCTGTGCGATTGTATTTGTTGCGTTAATTATAAAAGTTAAGTCAGGATTCTCATTACAATCTACTGGCGTCGGAACCGCAACGATATAAAAATTGACTTTTTCAAGTTCTGATTTTTCTGTTGTTATGGTTAAGTTTTTTATATCCAAATCTTTAAATGATATTTCATTGGTATCATCATAGCACATGTTCAATGAGCTAACCCTATACTGGTCAATATCATAACCAATGACTTTATATTTTTTAGAAAATTCTACTGCCAAAGGAAATCCAACATACCCTAATCCAATAATACCTATAGCATCCATATGCTTGCACAATAAAGGCATATTAATTTTCACTCTATGATTTGTGAACAATAAAATAAATCTTCTTTTAATAAACCAATGTGAATTAATGATTTATCTTTTGAATTAACATTTCTCAAAACTCTTATGGGTTTTGCCCCCCCTCGTAAAGCGTGATACATGTCCGAGTCAGAATCACCATAATATATGGTTATATTATATAATGAGATGAGAAAGCTTTTATTTTGATAATATTTATTTGCATGCAAAATAATAATATTATTTAAGTAAACGTTTCCTATTTTCTCTTTTAAGATGTTCCGTATTAATTTGTTTTCATTTTTATCTCTTCTTGTGATTATATATATCTTTTGTTTTTGCAGAATATGTTTGATCATAACCTTAATAACATTTTTATTATACTTTATAACCGTTTCTTTTTTATCATTCAGTACTTGGGTTATTAATGTATCATCAAAATCAAATCCAATATTTGGGTTTTTCCTATGATTAAAGACATCCATGCGGCTTTTTTCAATACCAAAAATATTTACATAGTCATTTATTTGATAAGGATATGGAGAACATTTAATTTGCCAATTTTCATTTTGCGGCATGCTAAACCACAAATATAATAAGATACTAATTGGTAATGTCATTTTTGATAACATCAATTATTTTTAGATTAATCAGTTCAATAATAACTTTTTCATCTCTGAAACTTAAGGTAAAATTTTCATTGATTTCATCAAATGTTCTCGGCAAAAATAAAAACCTTATTAGCTGCACTATTTGCGCCCCATCTAAAACTAAACATTTAGATCCCAGCGCCATAGAGCAAAATTTCTGTAGTATTACTTTGTTATGACCTTCAATTATTATGCGAACATCAACATTTATTTTGTATGCTTTCATAAAATTTGAACTCATTATGTTTTTTAAAAAGATCAATTTTCATTAATTGAAATTCAGTATTATAATAGTTAATTTCTCTTAACAAGTCTGAAATTTCAATCCTGTCTAGATTAGAAGTTCTATTTCTCACTATTAAGCTTTTATACCACTTTGTTACTCTATTTGTGGGATAATACTTTTCTAGCACAATGATTCTTGATTTGACTGATGGATTAATATAACCATTTAACGCCAAAAATATATCAACGTTTTTTGCGGCGCATTCAAGCGCTCTGCTATATGAATATAGGAGATGACCTGAAAGCAATGCCCCAATAGAATCTTGATAAATACCATAATAGTCGTTTTGCCTATCGAACACTAAAATAATGGATAAAGGAGAAATGTAAGGTGCCAAACATAAATCAGTCCCTGTGATTAGCATTCCGTTTCTAATCCTATCTAGTGCTTCTAGCTCCTCATTCCTAATCCCTAACCTTAAGGGGCTTTTATTATTTAATATAACATTTGCTTTTTCAATAATATTTTTTACCGCTGATGAAAGTTTCTGGAAAGATATTAGCCTGCAATCTATACGGGTATTATTAATGTCAATCTGCGTTAACTGCGCAGGTATTTCTTGATTATTACTTTCAACAACTACTAAAAGATCAACATCCGAGTAGTGATTATTTAAACCATATGCTATAGAGCCCCCAAAATAGACAGCCTTACTTTTAAAGTGTGATTCAGTTTTTGATCGTAAAATATCTAATGAAATTTCCCTTTCATTTATAAATTTGTTTATGTTTTCTGTGACGTTTTCCTTGCTGATGAAGTAAGTCATTTATCTTCCTTGATAGTTACTTTTACTATATGTTAATTTGAGGCTCTGGTAGGCGAGCCTCTTATAATTTTAAATACCTGAATTATTCGAACACGACATGCAAGACGTTAATATCCCCTGATTTAGCTTTATGTCCCGGGAGGCGCTTGTATCTTTAGATTTCTCTGACATGATTTGTGAACTCGTAACTTGAGTGCTCGTCTTACTTTCATTGGAATCAATACTTGCGTGCGATGAAAAAACGGCAACACTACTTAATGCTGTACATGTAAATCTATAAAAATCAGCTTTTGAAATATTCATATAATTCTTCCTTGTTCTATAAAATTAACGGTTAGCCATGTTTTCATATGGGCTAAATGAAAATTACCATCTTCAAACCGAATGTAAAGCCTAAAAATTATTTTAAAATATGTTAACTTGTTAATTGAAAATGTTTTTATATTTCAAGTGGATAGAATTAAAATTCATTTTTATAGTGAAAATACCAACGCAATATATTATATATTTATAATATATATTACTGATAATTTATATCCCTTGATTTTACTCATAATTGATTTTTATAGCTTGAAATTATTATCCGTGTTGTTATATACATTATACTGTGCGACATGTACTTCAATAATTAATATATTGCATGCGAGATTTTAGATTTATATTTTAATATCCATAAGTATAATCAATACATTTTTATTGCAATTATCATAATTACTTATAAAACTGATGAAACCACAGGTATTCAATACTTCTTACATTAACTATATTCATTTTATTTATAAAAAATCACCTTATAGAATAGTTTACCTTTTGAAAGCTCCTTTGTAGTAAATAAACTAAGTTTCAGTTCTATGTGATGTCATCATATTACGCAGCGCCTGCGCCAGCTGTACCTGAGTAAAGGGTTTACGCAACAACTCCACATCCGGCTGCGCCACCGGGTCTTGCGCGGTGCGTAAGTCCTGGCCGCTGATCAGCAGCCGGGCGATATGCGGATGATTAATCGCCGCGTAGTTCAACACTTCCGCGCCGCTTACGCCGCCGGGCAGCATCAGATCGCTAATCAGGATGCCGATCTCCCCGACGTTATCCAGCAGGCTAATGGCCTCCTCAACGGTCTGCGCTTCCAGCGTGATATAGCCCAGTTGGTGCAGTTGTTCGCACAGCGTCTGGCGCACATCGGCTTCATCTTCCAGCAACAACACCAGCTCATCTTGTGAAGACACATCAGGAATATCGACCGGCAGCGCCAGTTCACTGGCCGCCTGCGGCGCGCGCGGCAGTTGCAGGCGCACCGTTGTACCCTGGCCGGGGGCGGTATCGATTTGTACACGCCCGCCAGACTGGCGCACAAAGCCATACACCATCGACAGGCCAAGACCGCTGCCTTCGCCGGTCTGTTTGGTGGTGAAGAACGGCTCGAAGACGTGGGCCTTCACCTCGTCCGACATCCCGCAGCCGCCGTCGATCACCTCCAGCGTCACCATATCGTGCCGCCGCCCGTCGCCACGGGTCACGCGCTGGTTCCAGGTACGAATTTTGATGATGCCGCTGCGCCCTTCCATCGCGTCACGTGCGTTCATCACCAGGTTGATAATGGCGTTCTCCAGTTGGTTGACGTCAATCCACGCGGGCCATGCCGGTTGCTGTGCTTCCAGTTCCAGGGCCAGGGTCGCGGGCAGGGAATGGCGCATCAGTTCGACCAGGTTTTCCAGCAGCGCCTTGAGCTGTACGGCGCGCGGATTCAGGGATTGTTTACGCGAGAACGCCAGCAGGCGCTGGGTGAGCTGTGCGCCGCGTTCGGCGGCTTTTAGCGCGCGGGCGATGCGCGGCGCGTCCGGCGTATCGGGCGCGGTTAATTCCAGGCTACCGATTATCACCGCCAGCAGGTTATTGAAATCATGGGCCAGCCCGCCGGTCAACTGGCCGACGGCATTCATTTTCTGTCCGTGCACCAGCGCCTCTTCAAGCCCTTTACGCTCGGTGCGATCCAGCACCACGTTGACCATACCGCGACCCGGCACCGGGCTAAAGCGCAGCTCGATGGTGCGGTTGTCAGCCAACCGTAACTCCTGCGGATGGGGCAGCGGCAGCGCAAGGTTTTCCTGAATGTGGGCATCCTGGGGCGCGACGTGACGCAACAGCTGGAGATAGTGCTGGCCGCGCTGCACGCCTTCCGCCTCCAGGCCCAGCAGCAAAGGATATTGCGGGTTCCATACCACCAGCTCGCCGTGGCTGTCGAACAGCGCAAAGCCGTCGCGCATAGCGTGAAAAGTGGTTTCCAGTTGGGTGCTTTTTTCTTTCAGCAGCCGCGAGGTGTGTTCCAGGGACGCGGTATTACGAGCAAATACGTTAAATGCGCGGGCGAGTTCGCCAAGTTCATCGCGCCGCTGCTGCGCCGGAACGGTCACATCCCGCTCGCCGCGCGCCAGCCGCGCCATCGCCGTGGAAATCGCCGTCAGGTTCGAGCCGAGATTGCGGTAGATATACCACCCGGCAAACCCGGTGATAATCAGCGCCAGCGCGGCAAACACCGCGATAAACAGGATCATCGAGCGCAGTTCTTTATGGCTGGCGGCGGTACGCAGCGCCGACTCCTGCGCCACGCGTTTGACATAATGATTGATGTCGGTATTCAGAAACGCCACCAGCGCTTTGATGTGGTACATCGACCAGCTAATAGCAAGATCGCTCTCCGCCAGCGCGGCGGAGAGCGGATCAAGCTGGCCCAACTGTCGGGTAAAGTCCTGATAGATGCCGTTAACCAGCGGCTCGCGGAGCTGAGCGGGCAGTTGCTGCATTACCGCGTCGATTTGTTCCACCGTCGGGCGCGGCGACGGCGTCTGGATTGCCGCGTCGATCAGGCGATCCATTTCGATAAGCAGCGCAGGCGGGGGCAATGTTTCCCCGGCTCGCTGATTAAGCGTCTGAATATGATGGAGATAGCTTTGGTTTTGATACAGGGCGCTCAGTAGCGCGTTGCGTTCAAGATGGCGGCGATGGCCGCGCTCCAGCATCTGGGTCACGCTTTGCTGCAACTGGATGCTGCGGGAAATGATATTGCTGACCAGTTCCGGCTCCAGAGCCGCCAGCGGCGCCATTGACAGCAAATGCAATGAGCGCTGTAGCTCAAGCTGTGTTTGCTTTAACCGATCCGCTTCGCTTTGATACTCCAGCGCACCGACCACCTGGCTTAGCCGCACCGCCGCCGTGGCGACATTGGCGGTATCACGCGCCAGCGCCATGCTGCCAGTCATATCGCTGAGCGTCTGCTTCTGAACCTGCTCCTGCAACACGCTGGCGTGCCGAAAGCCGACAATCGCCACCACGCTCACCATCAGCGTGACCGACACCACCAGCAGATTAAAAAACAGTAACCGCCCGCGTGCGCTGGTCAAAAATCGGCTGGCTGGCTGTGTCATAACCCACTCCACTGGCGAAAACAAAACAGTAGCGCCTCGCAGTGTTCCCCGGCACGGTTGCGTTGCGGGAATGTGATCAATGTTAACTATTCAACATTTTACCCAAAATAATTCGTGGTGCAGAAAGGCGGCAAGAGAGTGACAAATTCGTCTGGAACGAATTTGACCAGCCAACGGCTGGCCTTCGGTGAGAGACAGGATGTCTCTCATTAATTCCCAGGAGCTTACACCAGTAAGTGACTGGGGTGAGCGAACGTAGCCAACGCATCTGCAACGCGAAGTATGAAGGGTATATGACAAATATGAATGGCTTTTGACATCATGCATTTATCTGGCAGTGGTCAATTGAAGGCACCTGACCCCGAATGGAGTGCGCCATGAACGCAACGCCTGTGCTGGAGATGCGCGATATTGCCAAAGCATTTGGCAAATTTTACGCGCTTAAAGGCGTCAGCCTGACGGTCTATCCCGGCGAGATCCACGCGCTGATGGGCGAAAACGGCGCCGGGAAAAGCACCCTGATGAAAATCCTCGCCGGGGCGTATACCGCCACCAGCGGCGAGATCCTGATCGACGGGCAACCTTACAGCATCAAAAGCCCGAAAGATGCGTTACAGGCGGGCATCACGCTGATTTATCAGGAGATGCAGCTCGCGCCCAATTTAACCGTCGCCGAGAATATTTTCCTCGGCAGCGAAATTTCCAGCGCCGGGCTGGTGAACCGCAAAGAGATGGTGGCGCAGGCCCAGAAAGTTATCGACCGGCTTGGCGCGCAGTTCCGCGCTACCGACCGGGTGATGCGACTGACCATCGCCGAACAGCAGCAGGTTGAAATTGCCCGCGCGCTGCATCGCAACAGCCGCATTCTGGTGATGGATGAACCCACCGCCGCTCTTTCTTCCCGTGAAACCCATCGCCTGTTCGAGCTGATTATGCGGCTGCGTAATGAAGGCATGGCGATTATCTACATCAGCCACCGCATGGCGGAAGTTTACGAGCTGTCCGACCGCGTCAGCGTGCTGCGCGATGGCCAGTACGTGGGCAGCCTTGAGCGTGACCAGCTGAACGCCCAGGAACTGGTACGCATGATGGTGGGCCGCCCGCTGAGCGATCTGTTTAATAAAGAGCGTGATATCCCGCGCGGCGAAGTCCGGCTCGCGGTGCATCATCTGACCGACGGCGAAAAAATCCAGCCGGTCAGCCTGGAGGTACGTGCCGGTGAAGTGGTCGCGCTGGCAGGTCTGGTCGGCGCGGGCCGTTCTGAGCTGGCGCAGCTGATTTTCGGGGTGCGCAAAGCCACCGGCGGCAGTATCGAAATCGACGGCAAACCGGCGGTGATCCACTCCCCGCGCGATGCTATCGATCGCGGCATCGGCTTTTTAACCGAAAACCGCAAAGAGCAAGGGCTGTTTCTGGAAATGGCGGCGCAGGAAAACATCACCATGGCGACGCTGGAACGCGACGCCAGTTACGGGCTGCTGAATCGCAAAAAAGCGCAGTCGATTTCCGATGACGCTATCGCCACGCTCAATATCCGCGTGCCCCATGCCCAGGTACGGGCGGGCGGATTGTCTGGCGGCAACCAGCAGAAGCTGTTGATTTCCCGCTGGGTCGCCATCGGCCCGCGCATTCTGATTCTGGATGAACCGACGCGCGGCGTGGACGTCGGCGCAAAAAGCGAGATTTACCGCATCATGAACCAGATGGCGCGCCAGGGCGTGGCGATCCTGATGATTTCCAGCGAGTTGCCGGAAGTTGTCGGCATGAGCGACCGGGTGTATGTGATGCGCGAAGGCAGTATTGCCGGGGAACTGAACGGTCTCGGCATCACCCAGGAAAATATCATGACGCTGGCTACCGGCGTTGACGATTCACGGCACAAGGCGGTGCGCAATGACTAACTCTTCCCAAAAGGGGCCAACCATGACGCCATCCACTTCACCCGCCCCAAAATCCGCCTCAGTGAAAAAAATGCTGATGGGCGACATCATGCAAACGGTGGGAATTTTGCCGATTCTGATCCTGATCGTGGCGGTATTTGGCTTTATCGCGCCCAACTTCTTTACCGAAAGCAACCTGTTGAATATCACCCGTCAGGCGTCGATCAATATCGTGCTGGCGGCGGGAATGACCTTCATTATTTTGACCGGCGGGATTGACCTGTCGGTGGGTTCAATACTTGGCACCACGGCGGTGGCGGCGATGGTGGTCTCGCTCTCCCCGGAACTGTCGATGCTGTCGATGCCTGCGGCGCTGATGTTAGGGCTGGCGCTCGGTTTGTTTAACGGCGCGCTGGTGGCCTTTGCCGGGCTACCGCCGTTTATCGTCACGCTGGGGACCTACACGGCGCTGCGCGGCGCGGCGTATCTGCTGGCGGATGGCACCACGGTCATCAACTCCAATATCGGTTTTGAATGGATAGGCAACGCCTACCTCGGCCCTATTCCCTGGCTGGTGGTGATTGCGCTGCTGGTGGTGGCGATTTGCTGGTTCATTCTGCGCCGCACCACGCTGGGGGTTCATATCTATGCGGTAGGCGGCAACATGCAGGCGGCCCGTCTGACCGGCATCAAAGTATGGCTGGTACTGCTGTTTGTTTATGGGATGAGCGGGCTGCTTTCCGGGCTTGGCGGGCTGATGAGCGCATCACGGCTGTACAGCGCCAACGGCAATCTGGGGATGGGCTATGAGCTGGATGCGATTGCGGCGGTTATTCTCGGCGGCACCAGCTTTGTTGGGGGCATCGGCACCATCACCGGTACCCTGGTGGGGGCGTTAATCATCGCGACCCTCAACAATGGCATGACCCTAATGGGCGTTTCTTACTTCTGGCAACTGGTGATCAAAGGGGCGGTGATCATCATTGCAGTGCTGATAGACAAGTACCGTACCCGTCACCATCAAAGTGCATAACAACAATACCCTACTCCCTATATGAGGAAGAGAAATATGCGTTTGAAACCTCTTGTCACCGCGCTTTGCGTAGGTGCCATGCTGGCCGCCGGCGGTGCCGCCCAGGCCAAAGAGTTAAAATCCATCGGTGTTACCGTGGGCGATCTCGCCAACCCGTTCTTCGTGCAGATCACCAAAGGGGCGGAGCTGGAAGCACGTAAGCTGGCGGGCGACGGCGTGAAAGTGACGCTGGTGTCCAGCGGCTACGATTTGGGTCAGCAGGTGGCGCAAATCGATAACTTTATCGCCGCTAAAGTGGACATGATCATCCTTAATGCTGCGGACTCCAAAGGCATCGGCCCGGCGGTGAAACGCGCCAAAGACGCCGGGATTGTGGTCGTGGCGGTTGACGTGGCGGCTGATGGGGCTGATGCCACCATCACCTCAAACAACACCCAGGCCGGAGAAATCGCCTGTAAATACATTACCGACCGCCTGAAAGGCAAAGGCAATGTGGTGATCATCAACGGACCGCCGGTATCCGCCGTACAAAACCGTGTGGAAGGCTGCCAGACCGAATTCAAACGCCATCCGGATATCAAAGTGCTCTCCTGGAACCAGAACGCCAAAGGCAGCCGCGAAGGAGGGCTGGAAATAATGACCTCGCTGCTGGCGGCGAATCCGAAGATCGACGGCGTATTCGCGATCAACGATCCAACGGCGATAGGCGCAGATCTGGCGGCGAAGCAGTCGCAGCGTAACGAGTTCTTTATCGTCGGCGTGGACGGATCGCCGGATGCGGAAGAAGCCCTGAAACGCGATAACTCGTTGTTCGTGGCGACGCCAGCCCAGGACCCGCAGGTGATGGCGGCCAAAGCGGTGGAGATCGGTTATGACATCCTTCAGGGCAAACCTGCGCCGAAAGAACCGGTGCTGATCCCGGTGACGATGATTGATAAGAACAACATCGGCACTTACAAAGGCTGGACGGTGAAATAACCTTCAGGCGAGGGTGAGGGGCGCCTCTGCCTCTCACGCCTCTTCTTCAGGCAGAGAACACACTCTACCAGGGAGATGCAATGAAACGCTCTGAAATCAATGAAATCATCGGCCACACACGCCAGTTTTTTTCCCGCCATGATGTGCATCTGCCGCCGTTTGCCAGCTTCGCCCCCACAAAGTGGCGCGAACTGGATGAAGCCAGTTGGGCAGAGGTCTTCGACTTAAAGCTCGGCTGGGATGTGACCGCCTTCGGCGGCAATAATTTTACCGCCCAGGGGCTGACGCTGTTTACCCTGCGCAACGGCTCGGTGGACGGCGTTCCCTGGCCGAAAAGCTATGCCGAAAAAATCATGCACGTCCGGGATGGCCAGGTGACGCCGATGCATTTTCACTGGCGCAAACGGGAAGACATCATTAACCGGGGCGGCGGCAATTTAATTATCGAAATCTGGAATGCAGACCAGTACGAACAACCCGAACAAAGCGATGTCACGGTGGTCATCGATGGTTGCCGACAGACGCACAGCGCCGGCAGCCAATTGCGCCTCGCACCAGGGGAAAGCATTTGCCTGACACCCGGCATGTACCACAGCTTTTGGGCTGAAGCCGGGTTTGGTGATGTGCTGGCAGGTGAGGTCTCAACGGTAAACGACGACGACCGTGACAATCGCTTCCTTAAACCCCTTGAACGGTTCAACGCCATCGAAGAGGACGAGCCCGCTCAACTGGTGTTGTGCAATGAATACCGCGTTTTCCGTTAATTCCAGGAGGCCAACATGGCATTGATTTCGCTTGCAGACGGACTGGCCCACGCCCGTCAGCACGGCTATGCGCTCGGCGCGTTTAACGTGCTGGATAGCCACTTTCTGCGCGCGCTTTTCGCTGCGGCAAAGCAGGAGCGCTCACCGTTTATCATCAATATTGCAGAAGTGCATTTTAAATACGTGTCGCTGGATTCACTGGTGGAAGCCGTGAAATTCGAGGCGGCGCGCCACGATATTCCGGTCGTACTCAACCTCGATCACGGCCTGCATTTTGAGTCGGTTGTCCGGGCGCTGCGTCTCGGGTTTAGCTCAGTGATGTTTGATGGCTCAACCCTGAGTTATGAAGAGAACGTTCGCCAGACCCGGGAAGTCGTGAAGATGTGCCACGCGGTAGGCGTATCGGTAGAAGCGGAGTTAGGCGCAGTAGGCGGCGATGAAGGCGGCGCGCTGTATGGCGAAGCGGACAGCGCGAAATTCACCGATCCCGCGATTGCCCGCGAATTTGTCGACAGTACCGGTATCGACGCTCTGGCGGTCGCCATCGGCAATGCCCACGGTAAATATAAGGGCGAGCCGAAGCTCGATTTCGACCGGCTCAGCGCCATCAGCCAGCAAACCGGTATTCCGCTGGTGCTACATGGCGGCTCGGGGATTAGCGATGCCGATTTCCGGCGCGCCATCTCGCTGGGCATCCATAAAATCAACTTTTATACCGGTATGTCTCAGGCGGCGCTGGGTGCGGTGGAACGGCGTATGGCAGATCGTAAGCCAATGTATGACGAATTCGCTGAGTTGCTGCTGGGGATTGAAGAAGCGATTACCGATGTGGTGGCGGAACAGATGCGCACCTTTGGCAGCGCGGGGCACGCGTAAGGAGAGATAATGAGCGAACGGAAAGGCGTTATTGCCGCTGGCAATATGCTGGTGGACCATGTCCATCAGATTGTGAAATGGCCGGAGCCGGGTTGGTTAACAGAAATCATCCGCAGTGAGCGCTCCACGGGCGGCGCGCCGCTTAACGTTTTGCTCACCCTCGCGAAAATGCATACCGGCCTGCCGCTTCAGGCGGTGGGCCTTATCGGCGAAGATCATGATGGCGATTTTGTTATGGCGATGCTTGAGCAATACCACGTCAATCGCCAACACGTGCAGCGTACCTCATTCTCGCCAACGTCGATGACCCAGGTCATGACCGATCCCAGCGGTCAGCGCACCTTTTTTCATTCTCCCGGTGCGAACCGGTTGCTGGATTTACCGGCATTTGATCATCTCGACAGCAGGATGAAGATTTTCCATCTTGGCTATTTATTGCTGCTCGATAGCCTGGATTTACCCGACGCTGACTACGGCACGCGCAGTGCCCGCTTGCTGGCGCAGATGCAACAGCAGGGCTATCAAACTTCGCTGGATTTGGTGTCGCGCCAGGGCGATCCACGCTATCAACCTTTAGTCATGCCCGCCCTGCCCTGGCTGGATTATCTGGTGATTAATGAACTGGAAGCCGGCGAGTTTAGCGGCCAGGCAATGCGTAAGGATGACCATACCCCGGATATTGACGCGATCGGCGCTGTCGCCAGGCAGTTGCTGAATGCCGGTGTGCGTCAGCGTGTGGTGATACACTGCCCGGAAGGCGCGTTTGGTGTTGAATCCGGCGGTGAGGGTCTGTGGATAGCGTCAATGACATTAAGCCAGGAGGAGATAGCCGGTAGCGTCGGCGCAGGCGATGCGTTCTGCGCGGGCCTGCTATACGGTAGCCATGAAAGCTGGTCGCTTTCTGACAGTATTTTACTGGCGCATGCCTGTGCTCGGGCGAGTCTGTTATGTGCGAATGCCATCGACGGCGCAAAAACGCTCGCTGAATTAACGCTGGATATTCAGAAAAGGCGCTAGTAAAACCATTAATCAAAAGTACCATCAATAAATTATTAAACTTCTGCGAGGTTAATTCCATAACAATGAAAAATCGCGCCTAAAATTACATCGCAGATTTTATGGTATTTTATCGACGGACATTTAATATAGTCAGCGGGTGCTTAAGGCTTTCTGTCTTAAGTGCATCACTGAACGAGAGACAGAAAGAGAAAAGCCCCGGGCAATATTTCTATTAACC